>DATGLW010000138.1:0-144043 GCA_035293965.1 Acidimicrobiales bacterium | reverse complement strand
ATTCCTCGACGTGGGGCCGAGCATCGGGGTTTGTTGCGAGTCGTGGTTGCGCGACGAGCTGGCGAGGGAGGAGTGGTCGCCGAGCCTTGGCCGGATCAAGCACTCTTAAGTGAGGTCATTCGTCAGCGGGATCGAATTCGGGCACAGTTGGCGGAGACGGGTGAGCGCTTGTCGCTGGGTGCTGCCCTCATTGAGAAGGCGCTCCAGCTGCTGGCCGATCCGCAACGGCTGTACGAAGAAATGGCTCCTGAGCAGCGACGCCTCCTTGACCAAGCCATCTTTGAGAGGATCTACGTCATCGAATACCACGTAGGTGGCGCTGCTTTGAACCCACCATTCGACGAGTTGGTGGCGACGAGCGAGGCTTGGCGGGAGTCGCAGGCACAGTCCGGGTCGAAGAGTCGGAACCGCCGCTTCTGCCCATCACCTCGGGCGGAAGAACCGGGCATACCCCTGACGACCGCTCTCCTGGACCCCAGTTCTAGGAAGGGGGTCATGGTGGGCGCTGCCGGACTCGAACCGACGGCCTGCTGGTTGTAAGCCAGCTGCTCTGACCACCTGAGCTAAGCGCCCGGCACCGTCAAGCGTAGATGAGGCCCGCATGGCGCCCCGGCCCGTCCTCGTGCTCGATGCCGCCGCTAACCAGCGACCGGCCCTCGACCAGCGCGAGGCGAACCTCTCGCCGCCGCGACCAGCTGGGACAGCAGCTCAGGCGTTGCCGCTGCGACGGGCCTCCGCCGTACCTCGTCGCAGACGACCAGCTCCCGGCCGTCGAGCTCGGCGACGACCGCGCCGGCCTCACGGCAGATGAGCATCCCGGCCATGTAGTCCCACGGCGACAGGCGCGCCGTTCCGACCTGGAGGTACGCGTCCAACAGCCCCTCGGCGACGGCGCAGAGCTCCAGCGAGGCCGCGCCCAGCGCACGGAACTGGGCCCACCCGAGGTGGCGCGCCGGGAAGCCGGAGATGCCGACGACGGCATCGCCGAGCCTGCGGCAGGCACGCGGGCCGATCGCCTGGCCGTCTCGCCGGGCGCCCTTGTTGCGGACCGCCTCGTAGTGGGCACCGGTGGCCAGGTTCACGACGACCCCCACCCGCGGTCCCAGGCCGTCGACGACGCAGATGCTCGTCGCGTAATACGGCAGCCCGAGCGACGCGTTGGTCGAACCGTCGACCGGGTCGAGCACTGCCCACATGCCCTGGCCGTCACCGGTGACGCCCGACTCCTCGGACAGCACCGTCATGTCGGGCACGGCCAGGACCGACCGCGCTGCCTCGTCGGCCACGAGGTCCAACCCGTACTGCCCCGGACGGGTGCCCGCCGCGGCCCAGTCGTCGAACCCGGCGAGCGCGGCACGGACCGCGTCGGCAGCCTCGTACAGGAGCGAGAGCAGCGCCGCGTCGTCCACCGCACGACCCTATCCGGGCCGGTCCGATCACACCTGCCCACTAGGCTGAGCGCCCTGTGGCAGCAATCGACGTCGCCGGGTATGTGGCCGACCTGAAGGACCACTCGGTGGACCACGGGTTCCACGTCCACGACGAGCGCCACTTCGTGGAGACCTACTCGCTGCGCCAAGTGTGGGAGGTCGACCTGCACCCCGAGGAGGGCTGCGGCGGGCCACTGGACCTCCACCTTGCCCTCGACGTCGAGCCCCGCGTCCTGCTGTCCTTCGAGGACGCCGTGGTCGGTCTGGCCGACGACGAGGACCCGCCCGACGAGTTCCACTTCCCGCTGACCTTCACCTGGGCCCTCCCGCCCCTCCCCAACCCCCCGGACCTGCTGCGGCTGGCGATCGACCTTGCCGGCATCGGCGGCATCGAGCTCCCGCTCGAGGTATCGGCCATCGACTCCTTCGCGTCGGCCACCGACGGGCCCGAGCGACGGCTCAGCATCGTCGCTCGCCACCCGGTCTCGCTGGCCCGGGTGCTCGCCGGCGAAGAGCTGCTCTGCGACGTCTTCGACCGCTGCCTCGCGGTGAGCCGGTTCTTGCTGGAGTCCGCTGACGCCTGGCTGCACTGACGTGGCGCGGCGCCGCGGCGCCCGGTCGGCCGCGCTCGTCGTCATCGCCGTCGGGGCCCTCGCGAGCGCGTGCGGCACGCCATCGGGCGACGCGCTGGCCCAACGCGCGTGCGCGCACGTCGACCGCTCGCTCCACCTCTACCGGGAGGCCCAGCAGACCCGCGACCCGCGTCAGGCCCTCGCCTGGCGCAACCAGGCGCTCGACGAGCTGCGAGCGGCGCTGCCTCTTGCTGCCCAGGCGACCTCGTCGTCCAACGGGCAGTGGGTCGCCCTCGAGACGACGATCTCCGAGTCGGCGAGGGTCGACGAGGGAGAGCTCCTCGTCGCGCTCCGCCAGGAGTGCGCGGCAGTCGACAACCAGCAGGGCGAGACCGCGCCGGGCGCCCCGCCAGCGCCGTGACCGGCCCGAGCCGGGGCCCGAGCGCCTGACGGGCGGCGGCGCGGACCCATGCGGCCGCCCTCCCGGGCACCGGCGCGCAGCTGGAAAGGTCCAGAAAGCACACGGCGGCCCGGTGGGAGCGGAGTGGGGAGCGTAGAGGCCCAAGGTGGCCACATGACGTCTCCGACACCCCGACTGCGAGCCATCGACCACCTTGCTGCGGAGTGGGAGGTCACGAGCCGGCAACCGAAATCGCGGCGCGCGCTCCAGGCGCTGGCAGCGGCGGAACCCGAGGTGGCCGCCCTGGGCGTGGACGACCTCGGCGGGCTCGTGGCCGCCCTCCGACGAGCCCGCAGCTCCCATGCCCGGGCCGAGGCCGCCGGCGTGCTGCGGGCGATGCTGCGCTCCCAGGCCGTGGACCCCCTCGTTCCTCGCGCCATCCTGCAGGCCATCATCCCCGGCCTGGTCACGGTCGCACGCCGCCTCGGCTGGGGCGCGGGTGGAGACTGGCAGGACGGCGGCGCGTTCTTCGCCGACCTCACCGCCACGGCCTGGGAGGTCATCGTGTCGTGGTCGGGCCAGGACCGCCCCTACGCGGTGCTCGACCTGCTGTCCGCCGTGCGCTGCCGCCTCCGCCGCCAGGTCGTCGGCCACCGGTCGGCCAGCCGCCGCGTACAGGTCGGGCTGGACGGCCACGAGGACCGGCTGCGCGCGGCGGGCACCGGTGAGACCGGTCTCGAGCTGCTGGCCCGGGCCATCGAGGACCTGACCGGACGGGGTCTCGCCCCGGCCGACGCCGCCGTCCTCTACGGGCACCGCGTCCTCGGGCTGTCGACGACCGAGCTGGCCGACCTGTCGGGGCGAACCCGCCGCCAGCTCGACCGTCGCCGCCACCGGGCCCTGCAACTGGTGTGTGGCTGATCGCGCCTATCGTCTGGGGCCGGTGGAGGCGGTGGCGGCGAGAGCCTCTCGGCAACGGCGGAGGTCCCGGCCGGCGCGCCGGCGGCCCGGGGGTGGCCCGCGGGGCTGGGCGGTCCTGGCCGTCGCGCTGGCGCTGATGGCGCTCGTGGTCTCGCATGCCAACCATCCCCTTGCGAGCAGGCTCCGCGCGGCTTCGGGCTCCGCCGCGCTCGAGGCGTCGCCCCGGCGGACCTCGTCGGTCGGCGGCACGGCCCCGCGCCCTGCCTGGCGGGAGCGCGGGCGGCCGGCAGGCACCAGCCCGGCAGCGCCGTCGGGAAGCGCCCCACACGGGGGAGCCGGCCAGGGCCTGCCGGGGAGCCCGACTGCCGGAGGCGGCGGGCAGACGCCTGCCATCAGCCCCGCACGGGACCGCGGGGCAGCGGGGACCGAGGGCGGCCCGGACAGCACGATGGTGCCGGCCAGCGGCTCCACGGACGCCGGCACTTCGACGGAACCGGGAACGGCTGCCGGTTCTGCCACCTTGACCCCACCAGGCCAAGAGGCCCAACCGGCCACAGGGCCCCAACCGGCCACAGGGCCCCAACCAGCCCAAAGTGCCCAACCGGCGGCATTCGGCACGTCCAGCCAGGCGTTCCCGGGTTACCTCGAGTACCCAGACAGCGTGTCGGCGAGCTACCCCGTCGCGGTGTCGGGAGGGTCGCTGACGGCGACCGCCACGTGGTCGGCCCCGGTCACCCTCACCCTCGGCGTCCGATGCCCGGGGGGCGACAGCACGACGACCGGCACGGCCAGCGTGTCGCTGACCGTCCCAGCGGGAGACGGCACGTGCACCGTCGCCCTCGCGGAGGCGGGTGCGAGCGCGGGACCGGTCCCCTACGCGCTGTCCGTCGAGTCGTCCGCTCCCGCGACGGCGCCCCGGGCAGCAAGCGGCACCACGGCGGGCGAGGGGGGCACGGCAGGCCCGTCAGGGGCCCCGTCGAGCGCCAGTGCGGGGCTGACATGAGGACGGCGCGCAAGCGGGCGCTCGCCGACCTCGCGGTGGGCACGGCCGCCGCCGTAGCGGTGTTCGCCGCCGTGCCGGTCGTGCTCGTGGCTGTCGCCGGGCTGCCCATCCCCCGACATCTCGACCGATCGTCGCTGATGTCGGCCCGGGGCCTCCTCGACGCCCTCGCCCTCGTGTCGTGGGCAGCCTGGATCACGTGCTGCCTGCCCGTCCTCCGGTCGGTGGTCGAGCGCGTCCGCGTCGGAGACCCCCGCGCCCCGGCAGGCTGCCGGCCGCGGGAGCGCCTGGCAGCCTGTATCGCGGCCGCGGTGCTCGTCGTCGTGCCGGTCCCGGCTGTGGCCGGCGCGGCAGCGCCCCACCGCGCACCGGTCGCCGCCGGGGCGCTCCACCCGCCGGCGACGGAGGCCCATGCGGCCCCTTGGGGACCGGGCGGCCCGCCTGTCGGCGGGCCCGCCGGGCCGGCCACCCCCGGGGTCGGCGGCACCGGAGTGGCAGTGCCGGCGTCATCTCCGGATGCCGCGCGCTACGTGGTGGAGCCGGGCGACTCCCTGTGGTCCATCGCCGACCGCCTCTACGGCGACGGGTCGGACTGGCAGGCCCTGGCGCGCCTCAACGAGGGCCGCGTGATGGACGACGGCACGCGCTTCGTCGACCCCAGCCTGATCCGGCCGGGTTGGCAGCTCCTGCTGCCCGGAGGACCGGACTGGCTGCCGGCCGCCGAGGCGGCGACCGAGGCGGGCGCCAGGAGGGAAGCACCGCCGCCCGGTCGGCTCGGTCCGGAGCCCTCTGCGGCCGGGCCCTCTGCGGCCGTGCATGTGGCGGTGAGCTCGAGCCCGGCCCGCCACGCGCGCTCCGGCCCGACTCCTCGAGGTGCGCACCGTCAAAGAGCGGAACCGCCCAGCCCGGACGGCCGGGGCCACCACGCGGCCCCGCTGCCGGAGCTGGCCATCCTGGGCGTGGGCACGGTCATGGCCGCTGCCCTGTCGCGACGGGCGAGGCGGGCCCAGCAGCTGCAGAGCCTCCGGTGGGCGAGCGCCAGGTCCGAGCAGGCTGTCCCCGGATGGGAGCCCGCCTCGCAGCGTTTGGCGGGGCGGTCCGGCGCCGAGGAGGAGGAGGAGGAGGAGGAGGAGGATGCGGCGACCCTGCTCCACCGTGTGGGGCCGGCCCCGGTGCTCGACTGGCTCGAGCTCGCCAATCGCCACCTCGCATCGGAGCTGCTCGTCGCCGAGGGCGCCCCTGCGATCCGGTTGCTGCGCGTCGGTGCCGACGGCGTCGACGCCTGGCTCGCCGAGCCCGCTCGGTGGGCGCCCCCCCACTGGAGGCTCCTCGAGCGGGGACGCATCTGGCACCTGCCGGCGTCCGTCGACCCGGACCAGCTCGCCGGCCGGTGCCGGGGGAACGGCGCGTGGTTGCCCCTCGTCGTCCCGGTGGGTGACGACGAGCGCGGCACCTGGCTCGCCGTGCTCGAACCGGGCACCTGCCTGCCCGTCATCGGGTCGGAGGCGCCGGCCTTCGTGGACACCATGGCCCTTGCCGCCGAGAGCTGGCCGTGGTCCGACCGGGTCGTCGTGACCACCGACCCCTCTCGGGCAGCACGCGAGGTGGCCCTGGGCGCCGGGGGCGACGGGGCGGAGCGAGCAGGGGTGCTCTACGTGGGCGACCCCTCCCCGCTCCCCGCCTCCGTTCTCTCCCGTTGTGGGGTCCTCACCACCCTCCCCCTGCCGGCAACGGACCTCACCGTGGCCGTGTGCCCGAGGGCGGCGACCATCCATCCACTGGGCGTGGTGGTCCGACCCCACGTGCTGGCGCCGCGCCTGGCACCGGCCGTCGTGGGCCTCGTCACGCGACCAGCGGCAGGCGGCGGCTCCACCACACCGTGGCCGAACCCCGGCCTTCAGCCAACTGGCCCCGGTCGCGACATCTCCACCGGACCGGGGCCTGGCACGCGGGAACATACGAGCGGGCCGGCGCCTGAGGTCCACCTTGGCGCGAGCGGGCCGGCGCCTGAGGCCCACCTCGGCGCCCGCGCCAGCGACCTCGTCCCCGGGCGCGTCGAGGTCCGCCTGCTCACCCCTGTCCCCAGGATCGAGGGGCTGTCAGGCGAGCTCGAGCCCAAGCGTGCTCGCCGGGCAGTGGAGCTCGTCGCCTACCTGGCGCTGCACCACCCCGACCCGGTGACGAGCGATCGCCTCCGCACCCGGGTGCTCGGGTCGTCGGAGGCGGACGCCGCCGCCAAGACGCTCTTCAACGTCGCAGCTGCAGCCAGGCGCGCCATGGGGACCGATCCCGAGGGATCGCCCTACCTGCCGCCGGCCAGTCGGACCGGCCACTACCGGGTGTCGGCGGGCGTCACCGTGGACGTGGCGCGGGCGGCCTCCCTCGTGGCGGCAGCACGGAGGGTCGAGGAACCCGACCGGGCGCTTGCGCTGCTGCGAGCGGCGCTCGACCTCGTAGAGGGTGAGCCGCTGGCGACCGCTCTGTCCGGCTATGCCTGGTGGCAGGCGGAGGGCCATGCGGGGAGGATCGGGGCCCTCCTCGTCGACGCGGCCTGCGAGCTGTGCCAGCTGGCCATCGACCGCGGCCATCTCGAGCTGGCCGGCTGGGCCCTCGAGCGGGCCCGCTTGGTCGAGCCCTACAGCGAGGCGCTCACCCGTGCCGCCATGCGGTGGGCTGCGGCGCGGGGCGACACGGACCGGCTGCGCCGCGAGTGGCGCGAGTGCCAGCGGTGGGTGGACGAGCTCGAACCCGGTGCCGTGCCCGGCGCCGAGACCGAGCAGCTGTACGCCGAGCTCGCTGCCCGGGCCACCACCACCCCCGCAGGACCGGGTGCTCAGGCCAGCTTGGCCGCGATCGATGCCGCGCCGCGCAGCACGGTGCCGTCGGCCCCCTCCGACGAGTAGGTGCGGGCGGGGCGGGCGGTGGCCTCCTCGACGAGGTCCTCGAGCAGCTTCCGAAACGGCACCACGGGATCCACCCACAAGTAGCGGGCGAGCGAACCCGGCACGGTGTTCACCTCGTTCAGCACCCACGACCGACCGTCGGTCAGGAAGTCGACCCGGGCCACTCCCCGGACGAGGCCGAGGTCGACCAGGGCTCGGGCTGCCTCGCGCAAGGACGCGGCCAGCTCGTCGGGGATCCGTGCTGGGAGCTCGCGCGGGGCGCTCGCCATCCCCTCACCGCCTGCGTACTTGTCGGCGTAGCGCAGGATCGCCGGCTCCCCCGCCAGGCCCCCGGCCCGTGCCGTGCGGAGGGGGCGCTCGATGGCCGAGAGCTCTGGCGCCGGCCAGGTCCGCACCGCGAGCTGCACGTCGAAGAAGTCGGCCCGGTAGGGCTCCACCACCGCTCCGGTCGCCCAGTGCCGGTTGACGGCCAGCTGGGCCCGGGCGGTCGTGAGGTCTGCCACGATCTCCACCCCGATCGAGGATCCACCGAAGCGCGGCTTCACGATGTAGGGGCCGTCGAAGTCGAGGCGCTCGGTGCCCGGGCGTAGCAGCACACGGGGCAGCACCGGCAGCCCGGCCGCCTCGGCGACCCCGGCGAAGGCCAGCTTGTCCATGCCGAGCGCGGCGCCAGCCACGGTCGGGCCGGTGTAGGCGACGCCGGCGAGGTCGAGCGCCCCTTGGAGCGCTCCGTCCTCGCCTGGGCCGCCATGGCAGCAGATGACGGCCACCCCGATATCGAGGGATCGCCGGCGGCCGAGTCGGCCCTCGGTCACGAACCCGCCGCCGGGCCCGGCCACGAGGTGCACAGGCGCGGCGTTGCGGGGGACTCCCTCGGCGAAGGCGGCCGCCTCGAGTTCCGGGGAGACCTCGAACCACTCCCCCGCCGTCGACCAGTACAGCGCCCGGACGCTGTGGGTGCCTGCCAGCTCGCGTGCGGCCTGCAAGCCGGTCAGCACGCTTACGTCGTGCTCGGGCGAGGGCCCCCCGAAGATGATGGCGACGTCGGACACGAGGCGAGCTCCTGGTACATCGGCAGCCCGGCCGGTCACCGGACCTGGCCCGGGTGCCCGCGGGGGCCCCGGTGCTCCGGGGACCTAAGGGTAGTGGTCCGGCAGGTCGTTCTCGTACAGGACGGCGTCACCGGGCCCCAGGTTGGCGCGTACCCACGCCACCGCCTCCTCGCGGGTGGCGACGGCCAGCTGCCTGAGCGGCCCGGCACCCTCGGCCAGGGCCCGGCGGTTGGTGCGCCCCACGATCACGAGGTCGGTCGCCACGTCGGCCGCCGCCCGGGCGAAGCGACGGTTCTCGTCTGCCTGGCGGCGACCGAGCTCGACCATGCCCGGAGTGACCACGACCCGGCGCCCGGGCGCAGCGGTACCTGCCAGGGCCGCGAGGGCAGCAGCCGCGCCGGCGGGGTTGGCGTTGAAGGTGTCGTCGAGCACGAGCACGCCGCTCGGCGCCCGAGCCGACACCAGGCGGTTCGGCACGTCGGGAAGGCCGGCGAGGCGCGCCAGGACGCCTTCCTCGCTGGCCCCCAGCCGCAGCGCGACCGCCAGGGCACAGGCGACGTTGGTCGGTTGCGCCGTCATCCGCAGTGCCACGCACCCCGGCAGGCGCCTGCCGGCCACGAAGACCTCGACCTCCTCGCCGCAGCGCCGCACGCACACGTCGGCGGCCGTGTCCACCGCCGAGCAGCGCACCACCTCCTTGCCTTCCTCGCCAAGGCGGGCACCCAGCGCGGCGAGGCGCGCGTCGTCGGCGTTCACCACGACCACCCCTGCGGACGCCGTGATCTCGGCCTTGGCCTCGAGGATGTGGTCCTCGGACCCGAAGCGCTCCAGGTGGACCGGCCCGATGGCGGTGAGGACGGCCACCTCGGGAGGGCACCATCGGCACAGCTCGGCGATCTCGCCCTTGGCGTAGGTGCCCATCTCGGCCACGAAGATCTCGGTGCCCTCGGCGAGGTGCTCGTTCACGGCCCGAGCGAGGCCGGCCCGGTTGTTGAACGACGCCGGTGTCGCCACCACCCGGCGGGTGCCGGCCAGCAGGTGGGCGACATGGTTCTTGGTGGAGGTCTTGCCATACGACCCGGTGATGCCGACCACGACGGGCCTCACCCGGGCGAGCCTCGCCGCGGCGGCACGCACGTACCGCTCGCCGAGGCGGCGCTCGACCGGCGCGGTCAGCGCGCAGGCAGCGTCGACGAGGAGGGGCGCGGCCAGGGCGCCGCCGACGGCCAGGGGTGCCGGCCTGCCGGCCAGGGCCCCGGCGAGCACGATGCCGCCCTGCAGCACGAGCCAGGCAGCGGCGAGGCGCCGCAGCCGAGCCGTCGCCACGAGCGGACCCGTCCGCCCCCGGACCGACAGGCCGCGGGGCCCGACGACGACGACGACAGCGGTCAGCAGGCCGGCGAGCGGGAAGGCGATGCACAGCGCCGTACCGGCCACTCCTGCCAGGCCCAGCGCGACATTGCCGGGCGAGGCAGTCCACCACCGGGCGCCGAAGCGCGCGCCCGCCCCCGCGAGATAGTGCTCCCGCTGGGCCACCCGGAGCCATCGAAGCCCCGCCGGGACCAGCGAGAGCACGCCGGCGGCGGTGGTCACCCACGCCGCCGCTCCGGTCGGCCCGGACAGAGCGGCGGCCGCCAGGAGCGCGCTCACCGCGCGCCGACCCGGATCACGGCACGGTCACGGCGGCGCGGCGGGCCGCACCCGCGCTCGCGCCCGGCCTGCCTGCGCCCGGCCTGCTCGACGCCGCGCCCGGCTGCGTACTGCCCGCTCGTGCCCAGCCCGGCTGCGTGCTGCCTCAACGCGGGGCCACCTGCTCCTCGAGCGCACGCCGGACGGCGTCGCGCAGGGCTTCGGGCGCCGTCAGCGGCGTCAGGTGCCCGGCGCCGGGGCACACGACGAGCCGGCAATCGGCGACCGTGGCGGCCACCGTCCGGGCCACGGCCAGCGGGGCAGCCGAGTCGTCGTCCCCCCACACAAGGGTGGTCGGGCAACGGAGCTGCGCCAGCTGTTCGTCGTCGCGCTCGCCCACCGCCCGGACCAGCACGTCGCGCATCACCCCTCGGGCTGCCCGGTAGTCGGCCGATCCGTAACGCCGGCGCGCCCGCTCCATGCGGGCATCGGAGACCAGATGCAGCCGGTGGAGCCGACGCGTGAGGCGGAAGGCCGGCACCGGGCGGGGACGGCGTCGGGGTGCCGGCAGGAGCGGCGCACCCGACACCACGAGCGCCCCGACCTGGTCGGGGAACCCCGCGGCCAGGTGCACCGCCACGCGGCCGCCGAAGGAGTGGCCGAGCACCACCACCGGCGGCTCCATGTCGTCGAGGACCGGGGCGACCGCCCGGGCGAAGTCGCCGGCGCCCCAGGCAGCGGGCGGTGGCGGTGTCGCGCCGAAACCGGGGAGGTCGAGGGCGATGGCGGCGAAGGGCGGCCCGCCGCCGGCCGGGGCCAGGACGGCGTCGAAGTCGTGGTGGGAGCGCCCCCACCCGTGCAGTGCGAGGACCCGGGGACGGCCAGTCCCGACGGCTGCTCCGAACAGGCGCCCCTCGGCGAAGGATCGCAGCACCCGTCCATCATTGCCCGACGACGGGCCAGGGGCGGGCACGCTGGAGGTGCCGCGCGCGATGCCGGGCAGCCGGCGCCGTGCCTGGCCTGGAGGAGCAACGGGTGCCGCCGGGGCTACCGGCGCCGTGCGCGGCGTGGCGGGCACCTCGGCGCCGTCGGTCTACGGTGGTGCCGATGGCGGCGGGCACGCTCGAAGGCGGCACCTGGCGGCCACCTCCGGGGCTGACCGAGGCCCAGCGGCAGGCGGTGATGGCAAGCGAACCCCTGGTCTGCGTGCTGGCCGGGGCGGGCGCCGGCAAGACGCGCGTCCTCACCCTGCGGGTGGCGAGGCGGTGCCACGATCGCAGCGCGGAGGCCAGACGCGTCCTCGTGTGCACCTTCAGTCGCCGGGCGGCCGACGAGCTTCGCTCGCGGTTGTGGGCGCTCGACGTCGACGGGCCGACGACGGGCACCTTCCACCGCACAGCTTTGGCGTTGCTGCGCCAATGGCGCGCCGAGCGCGGCGCCGGACCGCCCGAGGTCCTGGCGGACCGGCGGGCGGCGCTCGCCGCCGTGCTGGCCGAGCGCCGCGGTGCTGCGCCCGCCGGGCGCGCCCGCCGGCGAGCGGAACCCGCGCCGGCCGCCTTGAGCCAGCTCGAGTCGGAGATCGGATGGGCCAAGGCGCGTCTCGTCGCGCCCCAGCACTACGAGGAGGCAGCCGTCTCGCAGCGGCGCCGGACCGTCCTCCCCGCCGCCACTGTTGCCGAGCTGTACCGGCGCTACGAGGAGGTCCGGCAGCGGCGTGGGCTCCTCGACCTCGACGACCTGCTGCTCGCGTGCTACGAGGCGCTCGCCGGCGACGACGCCTTCGCGCGGGCGGTCCGGTGGCGGTTCCGGCACTTGTTCGTCGACGAGATGCAAGACGTCAACCCGGCCCAGTTCCGCCTGCTCATGGCCCTGCTGGGCGACGAGCCGGACCTCTTCGTCGTGGGCGACCCCCGCCAGTCGGTCTACGGCTGGAACGGCGCCGACCCCACCCTGCTCGACCGCCTGCCCGAGCTGCTCCCGGGCACCAGGCAGATCCGGCTCGACGAGAACCACCGATCGACGCCCCAGGTGGTGGCGGTGGCCGCCTCGGTGCTCGGCCTCGACCACGATCGTGGCATCCCCACGAGCAACCGGCCCGACGGGCCGGTCCCCCGCGTGGTCGCCCACGACACCGACGCCGAGGAGGCCGAGTGGGTGGCCCGGCAACTCTGGCTGGCCCACCGACCCGGCCGGCGATGGTCGCAGCTCGCCGTGCTCGCCCGCACCAACACCCAGCTGCAGGCGGTCGCGTCCGCGCTCGGGCGAGCCCGGATCCCCTTCCAGCTCGCCGGTGCCGACCTCGCCCCGGCGAGCGACGTGCCCGCCCGGGCCGGGGGCAGGGCCGGGCAGCCTGACGACGGAGCCGGTGGCGAGGAGGGCACCGGGGGCAGGGCCGGGCACGGTGACGACGGAGCCGGTGACGCGGACAGCGGCGACGCGCACGGCGGCGTGGTGCTCGCCACCTTCCACCGGGCCAAGGGTCTCCAGTGGCCCGCGGTGTTCGTCATCGGGCTCTCGGCCGACCTGATGCCCTTGCGGGGCGCACGCAGCCCCGCCGCCCGCGACGAGGAGCGGCGGCTGCTGTACGTGGCGCTCAGCCGGGCGGAGGTGGAGCTCACCTGCACGTGGGCCCGCTACCGCGACAACGCGACTCGGGCTGCCGGCGAGGCTCCACGAGCCCCGTCGCCGTGGCTGGACCCCGTGGTCCAGGCCTGCGAAGCCCTCCGGACGAGCATCGCCCCCCCGGACCCCGCGGAGGTCGCCGCGCGCCTCGCCGCGCTACGCGCGCGGCTGCTCGACCGGGCCTGACCGGTTCGGCCCCTCTTCGGACAGCTCCACCACCACCGGCGCGTGGTCCGAGGGCTTCTTGCCCTTGCGGGCGTCGCGGTCGATGCGGGCATCCGTCGCACGGGCGGCCAGGGGCGCGCTCAACAGGACGAGGTCGATCCGCATCCCGCGGCCCTGGTGGAAGTCCCCTGCCCGGTAGTCCCACCAGCTGAACACGCCACCTTCGGGATGGAACCGCCGGAACACGTCCTCGAGGCCCCAGTCGAGCAGGGCTCGCAGCGCGGCGCGCTCGGGCTCGCTCACGTGGGTGGCCCCGGCGAAGGCAGCCGGGTCCCACACGTCGACGTCGCAGGGCGCCACGTTGAAGTCACCGCACACGGCCACCGGCGCGGCTGGGTCGCAGCGTTCCTCGAGGTACCGGCGCAGCCTGGCGAGCCACGCCAGCTTGAACAGATAGTGCTCGCTGTCGAGGCTGCGGCCGTTGGGCACGTAGACGGAGTGGACCCGGGCACCGCCGCACGTCGCGGCAAGGATGCGGCATCCGTGGGCGTCTTCTTCGGACTCGAAGCCAAAGGCTGGGGCTTCGGCACCCACCCGGCTGGCGATGGCGACCCCGTTCCAGCGGCCGTCGCCGTGGTGCACCGACTCGTAGCCGAGCTCGGCGAAGGCGGTGGCCGGGAAGGCGGCGTCGGCGAGCTTGGTCTCCTGCATGCACAACACATCGGGGCCGTTGGCCTCGAGCCACTCGAGCACCCGCGGCAGGCGGGCATTGAGGGAGTTCACGTTCCAGGTCGCGAGCCGCATGCCGACGCGTCCCTACGCGTCCGCCTGAGCGAGCACGAAGAACAGCTCTGCCTCGCAGGCCGTCTCGCCGGCTACGTGGGCGCGGCCGTGGCCGCTGCCGGCGCGGCTCGACATGCGCCCGAGCTCCACCTCGAGCTCCAGGGTGTCGCCAGGTACCACCTGGCGCCGGAACCGCGCCCTGTCGATGCCACCGAAGAGGGGGAGCTTCCCGGCGTGGCGCGGGTCCGCCAGCACGGCCACCCCGCCGAGCTGCGCGAGCGCCTCGACCATCAGGACCCCGGGCAGCGTGGGCCGCCCGGGAAAGTGCCCCGGGAAGAACCACTCCTCGCCGGTGAGCCGCCAGCGGCCCGAGGCCGAGCGCCCCGGGTCGACCCGGTCCACTGTGTCCAGGAAGAGGAAAGGGGGCCGATGGGGCAGGACGTCTGCGGGCTGCACGCGCAGCGACGATAGCGGGCTGCCGGCGCACGCGGCCGCTGCGGGCCCGTCGACGCTCCTCACGATCGGGCCTGGGCCGTTGCGGGCACCCCCGGCAGGGCCAGCTCCGCCACCCGTCGCTGCGGGTCGAGGCCGATCAGCACGAACTCCCGCCGCTCACCGCGCGCCAGCACCTGGCGGGCCTTGGTGGGCGGCGGGTCGCCGAGGCCAGACAGCGGGACGTAGCAATGGAGAGCCCCGCCGTCGGGCAACCCGACCTCCACCATGGCGCCATGAGAGGTGAACGACACCACGTCGCCGACGACGGTGCTCCCGATGGGAAAGGTCGCCACGAAGGTGATGAAGGCCAACGGGTCGTTCACGGCGGGTGGCGGGGTCGTCGCCCGCTGCCCACGCGCACCCCGCGCGCGCTTCTTCTTCCCGTTCTTCCCGCGCTTGGCCCTGCCCTCGCCCGGCGGGCGCTCGGGTGGCTGCGGCGGCGACAGGGCCTCTGCGATCGCCTCTTCGATGGCGGCTCGCACCGCCGGCGGCTTCCCTGGCACCTCGGCCTCGATGGACGGCTCGGCGGCCGGAGCCGGCTCGGGGGGCGCGGCCCGGGGGGCACCGGCGTCGGGGGGCGTGGCGGTCGGGACCGGCTCGGGCGGCGCCTCAGGGGTGGCGCCCGCCTGAGGGGTTGCCGCGACCGGGGCCGGTAGGCGCACGTCGCCGATCCGCGGGCCGGTGCCCTCGGGTGCTGCCCCGCTCCCGCGGGCCACCTTGCGGGCGGCCTTGGCCAGCTCGGCCGCCTTGAGCGGCGCCGGAAGGCCGTCGGTCGAACCCTCGGGCAGGGCCCGGGCGACCCGGCGGCTCTTGGCGCCCCGGACGGGAACCCGGGGGGTGAAGATCCATCCGACCCCGGGCACCGGCTTGCCGCCGACGAGGCGCCCTGGCTCGAAGAGCCAGGGGTGCTCGCCGTGGAACTCCTGGAACGAGTCGTTGGACAAGACGGTGGCCCCGGTGCGCTCGGCGATGCGGAGCACGAAGGCGTCGCCCCGCCCGATGGCTCCTGCCGGCGGCGAGACCACCTCGCCGTGCTCCTCGGCTTCGCGCAGCTGCGCTCGCTCGGAGGCGTCGATGCGATGCTCGAAGGTGGCGTCGACGACCACGACGATCTCGGCGTCGGGGTCCTCTGCGGCATAGGCGCGCACCGCTTCGTCGAGCTGGCGGAGGCTCGGGAGGGTCCGGCCCTCGGTCGCCAGGTTGGACCCGTCGACCACGACCAGGTGCTTGTCAGCCATGTCGGTGACGGGTCACGCACCCCGCCTGCTGCTCGGCGCCGCCACGTGCCGCCACGTCACCCGATCGCCCGGTCGAGCAGGTCCGCCTGCTCGACCCGGTGCAGGGCGGCGCTGCCGGTAGCGGGGCTGGCCGACTCGTCGCGGCTCACATGGCCCAGTTCGTAACGGTCACGCAGGGTGCGGTGGAGCCGGGCGTGCACGAAGGACCACGCGCCCATGTTCTCGGGTTCCTCCTGCAACCAGACCACCTCTGCTGCAGCGGGGTAGCCGGCCAGGACGCCTTCGATCGCCTGCTCCGGCCAGGGGTAGAGCTGCTCGACGCGCACGACCGCCAGGGCGTCGGGCGCCAGTGGCCGGACGTCGGCCGGCCTCGGAGTGACGGGCTCCACGACCTCCCCAGCGCGGAGCCGATCACGTCGCTGCATGGCCTCGTGGGCGATCTTGCCACTGCACAGCACCACCCGGCGGACCGCGGACGGGTCGGGGACGGCGGGATCGTCGAGCACCGCCCGGAAGGTGCCTGCGGTGAGCTCCTCGAGCTTCGACCGGCTGGCCTGGGCGCGCAGCATCGACTTGGGCGTGAAGGCCACCAGCGGGACCTTCGGGTTGCGGTAGGCCTGGGCGCGCAGCAGATGGAAGTACTGGGCCGCCGTCGATGGCTGCGCCACGTACAGGTTGCCCCTGGCGCACAGCGACAGGAAGCGCTCGATGCGGGCGGACGAGTGCTCGGGCCCCTGGCCCTCGTAGCCGTGTGGCAGCAGCAGCACGAGGCCCGCGTGCTGGCCCCATTTGTCCTCGGCGGCGACCACGAAGTTGTCGAGGATGATCTCGGCGCCGTTGACGAAATCGCCGAACTGCGCCTCCCAGGCCACGAGCGCGTCGGGCGCCTCGACGGCATAGCCGTACTCGAAGCCCAGGGACGCGTACTCGGACAGGAGCGAGTCGCGCACGGTGAAGTGGCCGGTACGCGGCCCGCTCGGGGCTGCGGGAGTGCCCGCAGCACCAGCCGGCTGGTCCCGGAGCTGGCTGCGGAGCTCGTCGAGGTGCGAGAGGGGCACGAACTCCCGGCCCGTCGCGTAGTCCACCAGCACCGCGTGGCGCTGGCTGAAGGTCCCCCGCCGGGAGTCCTGCCCGGTGAGGCGCACGTCCACCCCTTCGACCAGCAGTGAGCCGAAGGCGAGCGCCTCGGCGAGCGACCAATCGACCTCTCCCCGAGCCACCATGGCATCGCGCTGGGCGAACTGGCGCTCCAGCTTGGGATGCAGCACGAAGCCCTCCGGCACGCTCCGGGTGAGCACGGCCAGCGAACGCAGCACATCCTCGCTCACCCCTGTGTCGACCGGCGCGGCGACCGGCCGCGGTGGCCGGGCGCCGCGCAGGTGGGGTGGCGGTGGTGGCGGGGTGGCGCGCACGTCGTCGAGCGCCGCCTGGAGCCGGCTGTCGAAGTCGGCCAGCGCCGCCTCCGCCTCCTCGGGGCTGATGTCACCCCTGCGCACGAGCGTCTCCGCGTAGAGCTCGCGTACGGAACGATGGGCCTCGATCCGTTTGTACATGAGCGGCTGGGTGTAGCTGGGGTCGTCACCTTCGTTGTGCCCGTGGCGCCGGTAGCACACGAGGTCGATGACCACGTCCTTGTGGAACCTCGCGCGGAAGCCGTAGGCGAGGCGCGCGGCGCGCACACAGGCCTCGGGATCGTCGCCGTTGACGTGGAAGACGGGGGCCTGGACCATCTTGGCGACGTCGGTGGGGTACACCGAGGTGCGAGCTGCCTCGGGCGCGGTAGTGAAGCCGAGCTGGTTGTTGATGACGACGTGCACCGTGCCACCGATCCGGTAGCCCGACAGGCCCGAGAGGTTGAGCGTCTCGGCCACGACCCCCTGCCCGGCGAAGGCGGCGTCGCCGTGCACCAGGACCGACAGCACGGGGAAGGGTGCATCGGGGTCCGGCCGTGCCGTGCCGGTGCCATCGGTCGGCGGCCACAGGCGGTCCTGCTTGGCCCGGGCCATGCCCTCGACGACCGGGTCGACCGCCTCGAGGTGCGACGGGTTCGAGGCCATGGTGACCGGCAGCGCCCTGCCCGACCGCCCGACGAACTTGCCCACCGCCCCCTTGTGGTACTTGACGTCGCCCGACCCCTGGACCGAGTCGGGGTCGAGGTTGCCTTCGAACTCCTCGAAGATCTCCCGGTAGGACTTGCCCACGATGTTGGCGAGGACGTTGAGCCGCCCTCGGTGCGCCATGCCGATGACCACCTCGGCCGTGGCCGCCCGCGCGGCCTCGTCGAGGAGGGCGTCGAGCAGCACGACGGTCGACTCGGCACCCTCGAGGCCGAACCGGCGCTGCCCGACGTAGCGGGTGTGCAGGAACCGCTCGAAGACCTCGGCGGCATTGAGCCGGTCGAGCACGTGGCGTTGCTCGTCGCCGTCGATCACGGGGGGCACACCTTCGACGTGCTCTTGGATCCAGCGCTTCTGCTCGGGGTGCTGGATGTGCATGTACTCGATGCCCAGCGTGTGGCAGTAGGCGTCGCGGAGGATCCGGAGGATCTCCTCGAGCGTGGCCATGTCGCGACCGGCGAGCCCGTCGGCGAAGAACCGCCGCGGGAGGTCCCAGACCGACAGCCCGTAGGTGGCGGGGTCGAGCTCGGCCGGCAGGTCGCGAGGCTCGGCTTCGAGCGGGTCGAGGTGGGCGATGAGATGGCCGCGAACCCGGTACATGTTGATGAGCGTCTGGACGTGCACCTGCTTGACCAGCCGGTCCTGATCGTCGCCGGTCTGCCTGGAGCCGGCGTGGCGGTCCGAGCTCCATCGCAGGGGCTCGGAGAGCACCCCCATCGACTCGAAGACCTGCTCGTAGAAGCCGTGCCCGCCGGTGAGCAACTCGGCCACGCGGGCCAGGAACAGGCCCGACTCCGCACCCTGGATGATGCGATGGTCGTAGGTCGACGTGAGGGTGACGACCTTGCCCAACCCGAGCTCGGCCACCACCCGGGGGTCGGCGGCCTCGAAGCCGGCGGGCAAGGTGACCGCGCCCACCCCGACGATGGCCCCCTGACCGGGCATCAGCCGGGGAACCGACTGCACGGTCCCGAGGGTGCCGGGATTGGTGAGCGTGACCGTGGTGCCGGCGAAGTCGTCGGGGGAAGCCTGGTTGGCGTGTGCCTTGCGAACGAGATCGTCGTAGGCGGCGACGAACGCGCGGAACGACAGGGTGTCGGCGTCGCGCACGCACGGCACGAGCAGCCCCCGGCTCCCGTCGCGGCGCGCCACGTCGACGGCCAGGCCGAGCCCGACGTGGCGGTGCCGGACCACGCCGGGCGTCCCGCGGCCGTCGACGTCCTCCACGTACGACGCGTTGAGGGCGGGGACGTGCACGAGGGCCTGCACCACGGCGTAGCCGATGAGGTGGGTGAAGCTGACCTTCGGCCGGGCGGCGCGGGCCAGCTCCTCGTTCAGGAGTGCCCGGTTGACCTCGAGGAGCCTCGCGGGAACGGTGCGCACGCTGGTGGCTGTCGGCACGTGCAGGCTCGCCTCCATGTTGCCGGCCACCCTGGCCGCCGCCCCCCGCAGGGGCACCGCCTCGACCCCCTCGCCGCGCGGGGCGGCGGACCCGCGCGGCGAGGGTCCGGCCGGCCCGGCAGTTGCCCGTACCGCGGGCGGCGCGGCGGGTACGGACGGGGCCGGAGCCGCTGGGGCCGGGGCCACAGGTGCCGCAATTGCCGGCGCCGGAGCAGGAGCCGCTGGGGCCGGGGCCACGGGTGCCGCAAGAGCGGCCGCTGACGGTGCCGGAGCCGCTGGGGCCGGAGCCACGGGTGCCGCAATGGCCGGCACCGGGCCGCCGCCACGGTCGGCAGGTGCGAGCGCACCTTGGGGGCCCGGGGCGGGCCGCTCAGCGGCGAAGAGCACCCGCCAGCTCTCGCCGACCGAGGCGGGGTCGGCGAGATAGCGGTGGTACATGTCCTCGACCAGCCAGGAGTTGGGCCCGAACAACTCCGAGGCCGCGGCGCCGCGCGGTGGCCGGCTGCCGCCGCGCCCGTCTCCACCAGGGTCGACCATCGTGCTCACCCTACTGCCGGGCCACCTCGCGCCGGTGCCCCCCGTGACGGCGTCAGGAGGCCGGCGGCGACGCGACCGCACCCGCGAGCCGCTCGCCGGTCGGCTCCCCGGGTCGCGGGCGGGCAGACCGCAGCTCCTGGCGCCCGTCCCCGCGGGCACCGCTCACCAACGGTGACCGGGCCAGGAAGACAGCCCCTGTGAACAGCACGAGCAGCGAAGCTCCCTCGAGGGGGCCCCAGGCGCCGGTGGTGCGAAGGTTGTCGCCGAACAGGTTCACCCCGATGAGGATGCTCGCCAGGGGGTCGACGAGGACGAGGGCCGACTGCGAGGCGGCGATCGGCCCGACGTGGAACGCGTTCTGGGCCAGGAACATGGACGTGAGGCCGACGGCGGCCAGCGCCGGGCTCTCCCAGTGGCGGAACACCGCCGACCAGTCGCCCGAGACGTAGTTCCCGACCACCTTGGTCAATGCCGCGGCGAAGCCGAAGCCGATGGCGGCCCCGGTGCCGAACATCGCCGCCCGCCACCAAGGCGGGCCGCGCAGGGCCAGCACGACCGTCATGGCCATGGCCCCCCCGCACGAGGCGCCCACTGCCAGCCACTCCGTCGCACTGGGAACGAGCGTTCCGCCGGTCGGGTCGGCGAACAGGAGGAAGCCCGACAGCCCGCACGCCGCCGCCAGGGCGGCCAGCCACTCGCCGATCCGCACCCGGAAGCGGAACCACGCGCTCAGGATCAGCACGAGGAAGAGGAGCTCGGTGGTGAGCAGCGGCTGGACCTGGGACATGCGACCGACGTGGAGCGCGAAGGCCTGGGTCACGAACGACATGACCATGAGCAAGGTCCCGAGCAGCCAGGCCCGGCGGCGCACGGCGTGTGCCAGGAGGCGCAGACTGAGGGTCGAACCTGGAGGAGCGTCCTCGACCCCGATCCGTTGCAGGATGCTCGTCAGCGCATTCGAGAGAGCAGACGCCAGGGCGAGCACGTAGACCATGGCCGCCCCATCCTAGGTGGCGACGGGCCGCATCGGCCGCTGCCAGGGCCGGTCCGCCCGCCTCTGCCACGGGAGGTCGTCGACGAACGCCCAGCTCCGGCGGTGAATGGCCGAGAGGCCGTACCCGCGCAGGGCCGCCCTGTGGGTGAAGGACGGGTACCCCTTGTTCCGCTCGAACCCGTACGCAGGGAAGTGCTCGGCCTCCTCGCGCATGACCCGGTCACGCACGACCTTGGCGAGGATCGAGGCGGCGGCGACCGCGGCGCAGCGCGCGTCGGCACCGACCATGGGGACCACGGTGCCGGGAAGGGGAACCTCGTCGACGGGCAGGCTGGTGCCGACGGCCACCTCCGTCGACGACCCGGGTGCCACAGAGCCTTCGGACGCCGGCAGCCCACCCATCCCGAGTTGCAATGGCTGCTGCAGCGGCGGAGGCGGCGCCGGTTCCGTCACGAAGTCGAACGGCCCGTCGACGATCACCGCGCTCGGCCGGACCTCGAGTGCGGCGAGCGCCCGACGGGCTGCGAGCCGGAGGGCCTGCGTCATGCCCCAGCGGTCGCACTCGACAGCGCTGGCATGGCCGACGGCGCCGTCGGCGCACCAGCGGGTGACGGCGCCGAAGACCTCTTCGCGGCGGTGCTCGGGCAACAACTTCGAGTCACGCAGCAGCGGCGGCAGGGTACGGCACGTGCCGGCCGGGGCCAGCACGACCACGCCGACGCTCAGGGGACCGGCCCAGGCGCCCCTGCCGACCTCGTCGATCCCGGCAACCCAGCGGTGGCCCTGGCGCCAGAGGCGCCGCTCGGCATCGAGGGTCGGACCGCGCACCCCTACCCCGCTTCGACCCTGGCCACGGTGGCCGACTCGTCGGGGTCGAAGGACGCCGACATGAAGGCATCCACGATCTCCTCGGCAAGCTGGCTGCTCGTCAGGCGGAGGCTCAGGGCGAGCACGTTGGCGTCGTTCCACCGACGTGCCCCCTGGGCGGTGGCCGCGTCCGTGCAGAGGGCAGCCCGGATCCCCGGCACCTTGTTGGCAGCGATGGAGACGCCGGTGCCGGTCGTGCAGCACACGACACCGAACGTGGCCTCGCCCGAGGCCACGGCCTCACCGACCATCCGGCCGACCTCCGGCCACGCCGTGCCGTCAGGCACCTCGGTCACCTCGAGGCCCCTGGCGCGCAGCACCGCCACGAGGTGCTCGGTGACCGCCGACCGCTCGTCGCTCCCGAACGCGACCCGCACGCCCCAACGGTACCGACGGGGCGCTCTGCCGTCACTCATCGGCCCTCGGCACCCGCCTGGTGCCTGCCCGGCTCCAGCCCCCGGCGCCCGCCTGGTGCCTGCTCGGCTCGCCGGCGTCCTCTCCAGCGCGCACCGCCACGCTCAGCGCAGCTCGCTCCGGAGGACCTTGCCCATGGCGTTGCGAGGGAGCGCGTCGACGAATCGCACCCGGCGGGGCCGCTTGTAGCCGGCGAGCCGGGCGGCGCAGAAGGCGACCAGCTCCTCGGGGCGCGGCGGGGCTCCCGACGGCACCACCCACGCCGTCACCTCCTCGCCCCACTCGTCCGACGGGGTGCCGGCGACAGCCACCTCGGCGACCGAGGGATGCCCCAGCAAGACGTCCTCCACTTCGGCCGGATAGACGTTGAACCCGCCGCTGATGATGAGGTCCGAGCGCCGGCCCCTGACACAGAGATAGCCGTCGTCATCGACGGCCACGGCATCGCCGGTCCGGAACCATCCGTCGACGAACGCGGCCTCGGTGGCCGCCGGGCGCTCCCAGTACCCACTGAAGACCGAGGGACCCCTCACGAAGAGCTCCCCCTCTGCGCCCGGTCCGCACGAGACGGTCTCGGTGCCCATGCCAGAGGGCGCCGCGAGGCACGCGTCGACGCCGGGGAGGGGGAACCCGACCGTGCCCGGCCGGCGCTCGCCGTCGAACGGGTTGGAGACGGTCAGCAACGTCTCACTCATCCCGTAGCGCTCCAGCACGTCGACGCCTGCCTGGTGGGCCCCCTCCCAGAGAGCGGGCGGGAGCGGGGCTGATCCCGACACGCACAGCCGCAGGCGGGCGAGCTCGCCGATCCGGCCCGAACCGAGCAGCCGGTGGTACATCGTCGGGACCCCGAAGAACATGGTGCCGCCATGCGATGCCGCCGCGTCGAGCACGGCGCTCGGATCGAACCGAGGGAGGACGACGGCCGAAGCGCCGGCGGCGAGCGTGCCGAGCAGCCCCGCGCACAACCCGTGGACGTGGAAGAGGGGCAGGGCCAGCACCAGGCGGTCCTCGGGGGTCCACCGCCAGGCCAGGGCCAGGGCCGCCGCGCCGGCGGCGAGGTTGGCGTGGCTCAGCACAGCCCCTTTGGGGAGCCCGGTGGTCCCCGAGGTGTAGACGACGAGAGCCGGATCGCCGGGGGCTGCCGCGTCGAGGAGCAGGTCGCCGTGAAGCGCAGGCTCGTGCGGGGGGTCAGGCACGCCGCTCCCCCGCTCTCCTCGGCCCACGCCGGTGCCATCGAAGAGGCCGAGCCCACTGTCCACCACGGCGGTGCCTGCCGAGGCCGACGCGACCCAGGCGGCTTGCTCGGCGCGGTCGACCACGGCCAGGCGCGGCCGCACATCGGCCACGACGTGCGCGAGCTCGCGCTCGGTGTAGGCGGGATTGACCGGCACCAGCACTGCCCCGAGCCGAAGGACGGCCAGACAGCCCACCACCGATGAAGCGGAGGTGGCAGTCGACCACACCACCCGGTCGAGGGGTGCCACGCCGAGGAGGCGAAGCCGACCGGCAGCGAGCCGGGTGGCTTCGTCGAGCTCCCCGGCCGTCCACCAGCGCCCGGCGTCCGCCGCGGTGCCGGCCGAGGCGTCCTTGGGCGGCAGGAGCAGCGCCGGGAACCTTGGATCGGCCTCCCACCGCCGGGCCCACGGCTCGGTGAAGCTCGTCGTGCCGGCGAGCGATGCCGGGTCGAACGTGGCACCCGGGGGAAGGTGGCGCGACCAGCGGCCGTCGGGCGCAGTCGGCTGGCCGGGCGCAGTCGGCTGGCCGGGCGCAGTCGGCTGGTCGGGCACGGGCGAATGGTAATGGGGCCGACTCGGCTACGGGCCGTAACCTTGCGGGATGCCCCGACGCCGCGTTGCCATCGTCCCCCACACCCATTGGGACCGCGAGTGGTACGAGCCCTTCCAGACCTTCCGGATGCGGCTGGTGGAGGTCCTCGACGGGCTCCTCGACATCTTGGAGTCGGACCCGTCCTACACCTGCTTCCTCCTCGACGGCCAGATGGCAGCGGTCGACGACTATCTCGAGATCAGGCCCGACGCGGCACCTCGCCTGCGCGACCTGGCGGTCTCGGGGCGCCTCAGCATCGGGCCCTGGTACGTGCTCATGGACGAGTTCCTGGTCTCGGGTGAGACCATCGTGCGGAACCTCCAGATGGGCCTCGCGCGGGCGGCGGACTTCGGCGGGGCCATGCCGGTGGGCTACCTGCCCGACATGTTCGGTCACATCGCCCAGATGCCCCAGCTCCTCTGTTCGGCAGGATTCGAGCACGCCGTCGTGTGGCGAGGCGTGCCGGCAGCCATCACGGCCAACGCCTTCTGGTGGGAGGCCCCTGACGGCTCGAGGGTGCGCGCCGAGTACCTGCCGGTCGGCTACAGCAACGCCGCCTCGCTGCCCGACGACGCCAAGGCCCTCGTGCGGCGCATCGCCGACCACGAACAGGAGGTGTCCACCTTCCTCCTCGACGGACTGCTGTGCATGAACGGCTCGGACCATGCCGCCCCCCAAGGGTTCCTCGGACGCCGGGTGGCCGAGGCCAACGCCGCCCAGGAGGACTTCGCCCTGTCCATCGTGTCGCTGCCCGAGTACCTGAGGTCGGCGCCGCATGACGGGCTGGCGACCTGGCGCGGGGAGCTGCGCTCGGGTGCCCGCGCCAACCTGCTCATGGGCGTCACCTCCAACCGTGTCGACGTGAAGCGAGCTGCGGCGTTGGCCGAGCGGGCCCTCGAGCGCCGAGCGGAGCCCTACAGCGCGTTCTTCCTCGACCGTGACCATCGCTGGCCCGGGCGCCTGCTCGAGCTGGCGTGGCGAAAGATGGTGCACAACTCGGCCCACGACTCGATCTGCGCCTGCTCGGTCGACCAGGTCGTCGACGCCGTGCAGGCGCGCTTTGCCGAGGCCCGCCAGATCGCCGACGGCGTCGCGGCGCGGGCTCTGCGCGCGTTGGCCGTCTCCATGGCCGAGGCGGGCCCGGTGGTCGTCAACCCCTCCGCCCGGCAGAGATCCGGCGTCGTCGAGCTGTTGGCCGGCGCCGAGCTGGCGAAGCGCGAGGGCGTGCAGGTCCTGTCCGAGCGGTCCGGGCTTCCTGGGAGCATGACCATCGACGCCGCCACGGCCCGCACCGTGCTCGAACTGATCCAAGGCCCCCGGCTCGGCGACGATGCCTGGGTCCACGACGTGCGGGTCGACGAGGACAGCACCGGCATCGACCTGACGGTCACCATCGGTCCCGAGGAGCGGCCCGGCGTGCCTGTTGCCGAGGCGAAGCAGGACCTGTACACCCGGCTGGGCGCTCGTCCCCAGGCCCTTGTCCGCATCACCCTCGACCAGCCGCCCATCTTCCGTGTGGCGGCGCGAGTCGCCGAGGTGCCGGCGTTCGGCTGGCGGCTGCTGGCTCCCGGTCCCCTTCGGTTCCCGGCCTCTGCGACCGGCTCCGATGGCGGCGATCCCGGGCCGGTCGTCCTCGCCAATGGCCTCGTGACGGTCGTCGTCGACCCCGAGGACGGCACCTTCTCGGTCGAGGGCATCCCCGGCTTCGGGCGAGTGGTGGAGTCGGGCGATCTCGGCGACTCCTACAACTACTCGCCGCCCGCCGCCGACACGCGGGTCGACACGCCATCTGCAGTGGCAGTCACCGTCGTCGAGCGAGGGCCTGTCCGCGCCACAGCCGAGATCGTGGCCACCTACCGCTGGCCGGACCACGTCGACGGCGCGACGCAGGCACGGGTCGGCGAGCACGAGGTGGCCGTCACCACCCGCGTGACGCTGCACGCCGACGAACGCACGATCCGCGTGGCGACGTCGTTCCTCAACCCCTGTCGCGACCACCGCGTGCGCGTGCACCTGCCGCTCCCCGAGCCGGCGACCGTGTCGGTGGCGGGAACCGCCTTCGCCTCGGTCACCCGCGGCCTGACCGCCGAAGGGCGAGCCGAGGAAACCGGCCTGCCGACCTTCCCCGCTCGCGACTTCGTCGCAGCCGGCGGGCTGACGGTGCTCCTCGATGCGGTACGTGAGTACGAGCTCGTGGACGTGCGTGCCGCAGCCGAAGGGCCGCGGGCCCACACCCTGGCCCTGACGGCACTGCGCGCCACCGGCATGTTGTCGCGCCTGGGCATGGCCTACCGGCCGCTGCCGGCCGGGCCGCTCACGCCCGCCGAGGGGCTCCAGCTGGTCGGCAGGCAGGTGGTGCTCGACTACGGCCTGGAGCTCGGCGACGTCGATCCCTACGCGGCCGCCGACGATCTCTTCGTGCCGCTCGAGGTCGCCCATGCCCCCGGGGGTGGGTGGCGGGCCCCATCGGGCAGCGCGCTGGTGGTAACCGGGGCCGAGGTCTCCTCCGTGCGCCGGGTGGCGGGCGCGCTCGAAGTCCGGGTCTTCAACCCGACGGACCGTCCGTCCACGGTCGAGATCGGCGGGCACGGCTGGCTGGTCGACCTCCGCGGCCGTCCACTCGAGGCCTTCGACGGGTCGTTCGAGCTTCGCGCCCACGGCATCGCCACGGCGAGGCTGGCCGAGGCATGAGCGCTTCGAGCGACCTCCTCAGTCGCTGACGCCGCGCACCGGCTCGTCCCACTCGGCGCGCGCCGGGCGATGCATCAGCGTGTCGAGCGCCTCCCGCGGCGTTGACCGACCCAGCACGACGTCGTGCACCTGCTCGGCGATCGGCATCTCCACCGCGTGCGCGCGAGCGAGGTGCACGAGGGGGGTCGCCGAGCCAACCCCTTCGGCCACCATGCGCATGGTGCGAAGGATCGCGGGGAGGGTCCGGCCACGGCCGAGCTCGAACCCCACCGTCCGGTTCCGGCTCCGAGGGCTCGCGCAGGTCGCCACCACGTCACCGACGCCTGCGAGACCGCTGAAGGTGAGCGCGTGGCCCCCGAGGGCGATCCCGAGGCGACGCAGCTCAGCCAGCCCCCGGGTGATCAGCAGCGCACGCGTGTTCTCCCCGAGCCCCAGACCGTCACAGATGCCGGCAGCGATGGCGAGCACGTTCTTCGTCGCTCCCGCGATCTCGCACCCCACGACGTCGGTGGCTGTGTACACGCGGAACGAACCCGTGTGGAGCAGCCGCTGGACCTCCTGGGCGGCCTGCGGGTCGTGCAGCGCGACGACGCTCGCCGCCGGCTGGCCCTCGGCGATCTCGCGGGCCAAGTTCGGGCCCGTCAGCACGCCGGCCAGGGCGCCAGGCGCCTCTGTCGCGATGACTTCGCTCATCCGTAGGTTCGTGCCGACCTCGATCCCCTTGGCAAGGCTGATCACCACCGCACCGGGCGACAGGCTCGGAGCGAGGGCACGCAGCACCTGGCGGAAGCCATGGGACGGCACTGCCATCAACACCACCCGGGCGTCGGCGACCGCGTCGGGAAGCGACGCCGTGCACCGCAGCGAGGCTGGGAGGTCGATGCCCGGCAGGTACGCGGGGTTCTGCCGGGTGCGGGAGATGACGTCGGCCAGCTCGGCCGACCGGGCCCAGAGCACCGTCCGCGCGTTGGCGCTCACGAGGCTGGCGACCGTCGTCCCCCACGAGCCCGCTCCCACCACGGCTACGGTCTTCGTCGCCACGTCGAGAGACTACGGCGTCGCCGTCCCGGTCGCGACGGGCCCGGCCTACACTGCGCCTATGGCCGTCGGCGCCACCGCCCGACCAACGCCTGCCAGCGCACCGGTCGAGATGCTCCTCGGGCCCCGGGCCGTCCTGGTGCCGGTCAAGGCCTTCTCCGATGCCAAGCGCCGCCTCGGCGCGGCACTCTCCGACCGCGAGCGTGAGACGCTCGTACGCACGATGGCCGGCCGCGTCCTCGATGCCGCGTCGCCGTTGCCCACCGTGGTCGTGTGCGACGACACAGACGTCGCCGACTGGGCGCGCCGCCGCGGTGCACTGGTCGTGTGGGAGCCGGGGCGGGGCCTCAACGGCGCCGTGGAGGACGGGGTCCGTCGGCTGGCGGCCATGGGTGTCGAACAGGTCGTGGTCGCACACGGCGACCTGCCGCTCGCCTCGAAGCTGGCCACCGTGGCGACCTTCGACGGCGTGACCCTCGTACCCGACCGGCGGGGCGACGGCACCAACGTCATCGGGCTGCCGGCTCGCTGCGGGTTCCGCTTCTCGTACGGTCCGGGCTCCTTCGCCCGGCACCTGGCCGAGTGCGCCCGCCTCGGGCTACCGGTGCGGGTCGTGCACGAACCCTCGCTTGCCTTCGACGTCGACGTGCCCGCTGACCTCCAGTGGGGCGACGACCTTGGCACGCTCGGTCGCTCAGGTGCGGGCTGACACCACCCCACGGAGTGGTGCCGAGCTACCGAGCGGACCCGAGCCACGTTCGGGCCCACCCCCCTGGGGAGGGGGATCCTGGATCCGGGTAGCACGAACGGGGGCCGGACGGCCCCCGTTCGTGCCAAGGCGGGGCGCCGACGAGCGGCGCACCGTGGTCAGGAGCCCGAGAGCTCGCTCATCGGGCCCGTAGCCTCGGCCGGTGCTTGCGCAGGCGACGGAGCCCGCTTGGTCGGGCGCGTGGCCGGGGCCCGCTTGGTCGTGCGCGGGGCCGAGGCCCGCTTGGCGGTCGCCTTGCGAGCCGTGGTCCGCTTCGCCGCGGTGCGCGTGGCCGGGGCCCGCTTGGTCGTGCGCGTGGCCGTCGCCCGCTTGGCGGTCGCCTTGCGAGCCGTGGTCCGCTTCGCCGCGGTGCGCGTGGCCGTCGCCCGCTTGGCAGTCGCCTTGCGAGCCGTGGTCCGCTTCGCCGCGGTGCGCGTGGCCGGGGCCCGCTTGGTCGTGCGCGTGGCCGACCCTGTCATCTTCCGTGCCCCGGTCGCCTTGGCGGACCTCCTCGTCGTGGTCGTGCGTGCCGGGGCCCGTTTGGTCGCCTTCCTGGCCGGGGCCCGCTTGGTTGCGGCGATTGCCACAGGTGCCTCCTTGTGTGTTCAGCGCTGCACTGAGGTGGAGCCCGCGGCAACCCGGCGATCGACTGCCGGAGTCCGCACTGCTGCACCGACTGACTGGTTGACCGGGGCGAGAGGGCCGGCACCGGAGCGAATTGCTCCGCGACAACCGGCTTCTGCCCCCACCATGACCATGCCGCGACGGCGACCGCTGCGTACGCAGCTTTCGCCGCGCGCCGCGCGCCCCGTACCAACCGGACGCCGCGACGCTTCACGTCGAACCGCTGCGAGCACGCTCACATCCCTCCATCGCGTTTCAGGTCAGGTCAATCACACTGCCTCCAGAGGCCCAGGTCAAGCATTCCACCACTTCGCGAGCCGACGGCAGCCGTCGCGTGCGCGTCGCTCGTCCTCTCGCGCGCCCGACCGTCGGCCCGATCCGGGGCGCCGGAGAGCTGTGCGCGACCGCCGTCCGCATCGCTCCCGGTCCGCGCACCGAAGCGGCGTGGCACGCTGACCGGTCCGCAGTCGTCGGCCATCGTGGACGAGCCGCTCGTGGCAGTGCGAGGATCGTGCCGATGACCCCGTCGCCCGCAATACCACCCGTGCCAGATCCGCGGCACGGCGCGTGGGCCGCGGACGGCGGCATCTACCTCGGTGCAGGTGGCGGGGGATGGGCCTGGTCGGGTGCCGAACGGTCGGCACTGGTTCTCGGACCGTCACGCTCTGGGAAGACGTCGTGCCTGGTCATCCCCAACGTGCTCGCCGCCGCTGGTCCGGTGGTGGTCACCTCGACCAAGCCGGACGTGCTCGCGGCCACCGCGTCGGCACGTGCTAGGCGAGGCGACGCCTTTCTCTACGACCCGAGCGGCGCGATCGATCCGCCAGCCGGGGTTCGCCGCCTCGGATGGTCACCGGTTCGCGCCAGCCGCACGTGGGACGGATCCCTGCTCATGGCCGATGGCGTCGTCCGCTCCGCACCTGGCACGGGGCGGGAGGTTGCCTCGACCGGCGAGGACCACTGGACCGAGCGGGCCACGGCCCTGCTCGCACCAATGCTGCACGCCGCCGCGCTGGACGGCGCGTCCATGGCGGCGGTCGTCGCGTGGATCGACCGTCACGACGGGTCGGTGGCGCTCCGCACACTCGCCGAGCGGCGGGGAGAAGATCATCCGGCGACCCACCTGCTCGCCGGGATCCTGACCACCGACGCGCGCGAGCAATCGGGGATCTGGTCGACGGCATCGGGTGCGGTGGCCGCGTACCGCTCCACGGCGGCACTGGCATCGACCGAGCCCCCGCTCTTCGACGCCTCTACGTTCTGCGCAGGTGCCAACACGCTGTACGTGTGCGCCACGGGACGCTGGCAACGCCTTCTCGCGCCCCTCGTCGTCGGGCTCCTCAGCGACGTCCGCGACGCCGCGTACGCCCGGGCGCAGGCCGGGCAGACGTCACCTCCTGTGCTGCTCGCGCTCGACGAGCTGGCCAACATCGCGCCCATCCCGGACCTGGCGGCACTGGTGAGCGAGGGGCCCGGGCAAGGACTGCTGACCCTGGCGTGCCTGCAGGACCTGTCCCAGGCCCGCGCCCGCTGGGGCCGCGAGGCGCAGGCCTTCCTGTCGCTGTTCGGCACCACAGTGGTGCTGCCCGGCATCGCCGACGTCGCCACCCTGGAGACCATCTCGGCGCTGGCCGGCAGGACGGAGGTGGCCACGCGCACCGTCGGCACCTCGCTCGCGCCCGGCGGCGCGTTGCACCGGTCGGCCACCACGAGCACCGAGCGCCGTGAGCGGCTGGCGGTCGACGAGATCGCTCGGGGCCGGCCGGGCGCCGCGGTGGCCGTCGACGCACGGAACCGGGTCGGCTGGGTACAGCTCACGCCTGCGCACGCCACGCCACCCTGGCGCGACCTCCTCGGGCCCGCTCGGGAGCTCCTGGCCGGCGCCCGTGACCGCGGGCCCTTCGACGTCGATCGGGGCCGGTGACCGGTGCGGCCTACCGCTCGCGCTCGCGGCCGCGGACGGCCACGAGTGGCGTGCCGTCCAGCATGAGACGGAGGTCCTCCACCTGGCGCGCCACGCGGAGCCGATCGGCCAGCCGGGCCGCTGGCGGCGGCCCCGGCGGGCGCTCCCCGGCCTCCGCCGCGCGCACCGCGCCCTCCCACCGTCGCCGGTAGTGGTCGACACCCGCCGCCGCACGGGCCCAGAGGCGCTGCTCGGCCACACCGAGCGGCCTCGGGCCGACGACATGGAGCACATGGCGAGGCACCGTGACCGAGGAGAGCGGCCGGACCGGCTCGTCGACGCCGACGCCGCCAACCGGTCCGCCGAGCGCCCAGTCCGCTGACCGCTCGACGCCTCGCACTGCCTGGCCCTGTGGGCAGGCGTCCGCCCAGGCACGCACGACATCGCGCCGCGTCGCGACGGCATGCGGCGAGGCGGCGAGGCGCGAGAGGAACCGGTGCTCGTCGATGACCTTGGGCCCCTGGCTGGATCGACGGGCGACCGACTGCCACGGGTCCGGCCCGAGCTCGGCAGCGCGCGCACGCCACTCGCGGGCCAGCCCGCTGCGAACGGCGGCGTCTGGCTTCGGATCCCTCGTGCGCGCCCACGCGACGCGGGACGACCGGTTGGACCCCGGCGGGCGGCCAGCGAGCTCCACGCGGATGTCCGCAGCCCGTGATGAGAAGGCGCCGAGGAGCAGCGGGTCGATCCCGGCGACCTCGTAGCCACCGTTGCGGCGAGGCTCCCACCGGACACCGAGGGTGGCAGCGAGCCGCCAGCGGAGGTGGGCGCCGTACAGGCTGCCCGCCGCGCCCCGGTGCGCGTAGAGCCCGCGCCCGTCGAGCGCAGACCAGCGGCCGTCGCCACCATGAGCAACGTTTGCCACCACCACGTGGGTGTGGAGGTGGGGATCGAGGGCCCTGCTCGTGGCATGGTCGAAGGCAGCCCACGCCAGCGCCTTCGCCGGCACGACCCGGCGCCAGTCGCCGCTCGAACGCCGTACAGACACGGCGCGCCGCTCGAGGTAGCCGACCGCCTCGTCGACGGCCATCCGGTGAGCAGCCACCACTGCGCCTGCCACCTCGGGAGGCCCCAACGCGAAGAGAACGCTGGCGGACTTCGGCGCGCTGAAGGTGAGGTCGAAGGCGCGGACGTGGCGGCGCGGCCCGGGCAACACCCTCCCCGACAGCGGGTGACGACCGGCGAGCATGGCGGTGAAGGCCGCCCCTTCGAGCGGGCCGCGGAGGCGGGTGATGGTCCGCCCACCGACCCAGCGCGCGGCTTCGTGCGGCCCCCGCACTCCCCGGCCGCCGAGGTCCGCCGAGCCGACTGCCAGCTCGCCGCCCAGGTCCGCGAGATAGTACGCGCCGGTACGGTCGGTCAGGCGATAGACGGTGAGCACCACCGAGAGCTTAGGCCATCTTCACCCATTTCCATGCTTTTTCATGTTGTTCCGTGCCTCGACGGCAGCCTCCCGGTAACGGCGCAGGACCCGGCGGGCGGCCCGAGCAGCCAGGTCCGCGAGCTCCGGCGGGTCGATCACCCTCGCGTGAGGGCCGAGCTGGAGCAGCAGGCGCTCGAGCCACGCCCGGCCGCCGACCTCCAAGGTGGCGTCGACGGAGCCGCCGTGCACCTCGACCCGGGTCGTCGGCACGCTGTCGACCACCCAGGCCGCCGCCTCGTCCAGAAGCAGGCGGACGCTGGTGGCGCCCGGCCCGGGCACGAAGGCATCGGGGGACAGATCAGGCGGGGGCCCCGATGGGGCGGGCTGCTCGCCGAGCACGTGCAGCGAGCGGATCCGGTCCACTCGGAACCGCCGCATGCTGCCTGCCCGGTGGCAGTGCCCGTCGAGGTACCAGTGACCGTCGAGGGACACGGCTCGCACCGGGTCGACGATCCGGCGAGTCGTCTCGTCGGTCGAGGCAGAGTGGTACTCGAGCTCCACCCGCAACCGCCGGTCGGCGGCCTGGCGGGCCGCGCCGAGCAAGGGGGGCTCGTCGAGCCGCACCACCATGCCGCCCTCCACACCCAGCGCCGCATCGAGCTTGGCCAGTGCCCTCGCCAGCGCCCCGTCGGCGTCGGCACCGGGCACGGCGAGGACCGTCCTGGCGGCCGCGGCCAGGGCAAGACCCTCCGCCGGGCTGAACCGACGCGGCCGGGCCAGGTCGTCGGGAAGAAAGGCACGCACCCGGTCGCCGTTGACCTCGATCTCCATCAGGGTGTCGGGCGTGTACGGGGGCAGCCCGCAACACGCTGCCAGCTCGAGCTCGCGGACCACCTCGTCCTCGGGGATGCCGAAGCGCGCGGCCACGTCCGCGATCGATGCCTCGCCCACGCGGGCCAGCCACCCGACGATGGCGAGCAGGCGTCGCAGCCGGTACCGGGCGTCGCGGCTGCGCCCCGCGGCAGGGGTCGCCGCCCCCGACCCATCGTGGCCGCCCCCCCCGGTGACGTGAGCCGGGCCGGGGTGGTCCGAGGGACCGCCGCTCGCGTGGCGGGCGCTGGCGAGGGCGCCGGCCTCCCCGGCCGTTTCCCCGCTCGGTCCAGCTCCCCCGGGCAACGGAGCAGCCGAGGACGTGCTGTCCCCCAGGAAGGCTCCGGTTGGAGCATCGGAGCGAGCCAGGGCGCCGAGCCACGCCACGATGTCGCCGCGCAGGGACGGCGGTGCCACGACCTCGACGTGGTCGAGCATCCCGAGCACCCATGAGCGAAGCACCTCATGGCTGGTCGGGCGGAGCCGAACGAGCACCGACCCGTCGTCCTCGCGAGCGACGACCGAGCTCTCCCCCACCTCGGCCACCACCCGCGGCGCCTCGACAGGGTCGACCCGCAGCACCGCGTCGTCCGCCGCACCTTCCCCTGGCTGCCATGGGTCGTCGGGCGCGGCAGCGGCCGCGTCGAACCCCTCGGGCACGCTGCCGCCACCCGGCGGACCGAGACGGGGCTGCCCCTCGACACGGTCCGCACGAAACGTGCGGGCAGCCCGCCGGTCGAGGTCCCAGCCCACGAGGTACCACCGGCCGCCCCGGAACCACAGCGCGGCCGGCGCCACCCGGCGCGCCTCGCCGCGGTAGGAGAAGGTGACGACCGCCTTGGTGCGGACGCCCTCGAACAGCGCCACCAGGGCGGGGGGCGGAGCGACGGCCGCGACCGGGCGTGCCTCGGCGAGGCCGGTGGCGCCCAGCTTCAAAAGGGCGTCGCGGCCACTAGGATCGCCGAGGTGCACGCCGGCCACGGCCAGGTGCAACGCCTTCTGCTCGTCGGGCGTGAGCCCGAGGTCCGGCAGGTAGAAGGCCTCGGGCCGGATCCGGTAGCCGAACTGCTCCTGGCCGTCGACCGGCTCGGTCGACACGGGTATCCCCTCGTCGCGCAGCAGGCGCTTGTCGCGCTCGAACGCCTGGCGGCGTGCGTCGTGGTCCTCGGGATAGCCGGGGACCTCGTTGGCGATGGCGTCGAGCGTCATGGGCCGCGTGGCCGCGAGCAGCACCAGCACGAGGTCGGTCAGTCGTTCGAGGCGGTCGAGCTTGGGCACCGGGGGCAGCGTAGGGCCGCCGGCAGCCTCCCGGTCGACGCGTGACGCCCGCTGCCGCCGGCGCCGCTTCCCCCTGGGCCTTCCACCCCCATCCGGCTTCGTGGGCAGCGGTCGGCGGGGCGGCGGCGGCCTACCTCCTCGCCGTGCGGCGCCCCGCCTGGGTGGCCACCCGCCGCCAGGCGAGCTGGTTCGTGGGCGGCCTCCTCGTGCTGACGGCCTGCCTCACCTGGCCCCTCGCCGACCTGGCCGCGCGGTGGTCGCTGCTGGCGCTCGTGGTGCAACGGCTGCTCCTCGTCCTCGCGGTGCCCGCGTTGCTCGCGCTCGGCCTGCCACTGGCCGCCGTGGCGACCATGACCCGCCCGCGGTTCGTCGACGCGCCCCTGCGGGCCGCCACCCGGCCGCCGGCGGCGGTGGTGTTGGTGACCGCGGCCGCGGTGGGCACCATGAGCACCGGGGCCGTCGACGCCCAGAGCACGTCCGTGTGGTGGCGGGCGCTCTTCGACGCGGTGGCCCTCGGGAGCGGCCTCGTGCTGTGGGAACCGGTCATCGGGTGGCTGCCCGCCGCGCGCCGCCCTGGGCTGGCCGGCCGGGCCGCCTACCTCATGGTGCAGTCGATCGTGCCGGCGTTCCTGTCGCTCGTGTGGATCTTCGCCCGCCATCCCCTGTACCGGGCGTTCGAGCACCCCGGGCGGCCGCTCGGGATGTCGCCCTTGCTCGACCAGCAGCTGGCCGGGTTCGCGGCGAAACTGGTCACCATCGCGACCCTGTGGTCCGTCGCCTTCTGGCTCCTCACCCGAGCACGCGGCGGAGACGGGGGCGGAGGCGACGACCGCCTGACGTGGGCGGACGTGGAGCGAGAGCTCCAGCGCTCCTCACGCCGGCGCCCCGGTGGTCACGCCCCGACCATGGGGTGGCCGGCGCCACCGGGGACGCCCTCGACGGCGGCGAGCAGGTGGGTGTGGGCGAAGCGAAGGGGCGCGCGCCCCAGGATCACGGTGCCGAGGAGACGGCGGTTCGGGTACTCGATCACCACGATCGCAACCCGGCCGGCGGGCTGCCCGGCCGGCATGGCGACGTCGGCCGAGGTGAAGTGCCCGGCGAAGGCAGCCAGGCACACCCGCCGGACCTTCGGCCCGGGTCGCGAGCGCGCCACCAGGTACATCCTCGGCGCGTGGGCCCGCAGCGAGTCGACGTCGACCAGCCGGACCCCGAGCAGGTGGCCGGCGTGGTGGACGGCGCGGCTGGCCCCGGGGAGCGCCACGTAGCAACCGCTGTCGGCGGTTCCCAGCGCGGAACGGGCAGACGTGCACCCGGCGAGCAGGGCCAGCCCGACCGTCGCGGCCACCAGGGCGCGGGCTCCCGTGCGGGGCGCCACGCGGGCCGGCAGCCGGCGGCGGGAGCGAACGGCACCCCCGGCACGGTGGATCCCCCGGGCGCGGCGCGCCCACCACACGGGGGCCTTCACGTGCCCGCCCTCTCGCCGGGCTGGGAACCGGGGAGACCGGCGCCCGGGGCCCGGTCCGGCGCCGGGGCCATGCGCGGACCCGAGCCGGCCGCTCCGGCGGCCACGTCGAGCGGCGGCGCGATCTGGCCAGTGGGGCCGAGGGGAGCGCCGTGCCAGCCGTTGGCCGAGGCGGGGGGCACCGTCACCTTGAGGGTGCCGAGGCGCGGCCACCGGCCGGCACGCACCCGCAAGCCCAGCGCGGCGGCTGCCGACCAGCCGATGACGAGCTCTGCCCAAAAGGAGATCAGGCGGTAGACGAGCACCGCGTCCACGCTGCTCACCTTGTCGCCCCCGAAGGCCACGAGCGCGATGGTGATGCTGCCCTCCACGGCACCGAGCCCGCCGGGCGTGATCGGCAGGTTCGCGGCCAGCTGGCCGGCGCCGTAGGCGAGGAAGAGGCCTTCCCAGGGGACGCCCGCCCCGATTGCCGGGAAGCAGAGGGCGAAGCACGCGCCGTCGAGCAACCAGTTCCCGAGACCCCAGCCGAGGACCGCCCCGACGTCGCGCCAGCCGAGGCGGACCACCGACACCCGCTCCACGATCCGCCGGAGGTGGTCGGCCACCGTGCCCTTCGGGCGCCCCGTCAGGCGCTGACAGGCCCGCAGGGCCCAGGTCGCCACCACCCCGAGGGGCCGCTCGTAGAGGAAGAGGGTGCCGATGAAGAGGGCGACCCCCAGCACGCCCACCACCACCGGGAGGAGGTCGTAGCTCGTGCTCTCCTCGGCGGCCAGGGCCACCCCCCCGGCGGCCACGATGGCGAGCGACACGACCGCGGCCACCATCGTGCCGACCATGGCCCAGCCCGCGACCGCCTCGTCGGCGCCGAAGCGGCGGTACCAGCGGAAGCCGTAGATCGCGGCCAGGACGGTGCCGCCCGGCAGCGAGTTGTTGATGGCCTGGGCCGACAGGGTCACCCCGACCAGCGGGGCGATTGGCGCCGTGGCCCCGCCGGCCCGCAGGAAGCGCCCCTGCAGCCCTGCGAATGACACGAACGACGCTGCCTCGACCGCCACCGCGGCGGGCAGCCACCACCAGCGCAGGTGGTCGAAGACCTGCCCGATGCCCGACAGCTCGCCCTGGTGGGCGCTGAGCGCGTACAGGGCCAGCAGCCCGAGGAAGAGCCCGGCGAGGAGCCGCAGGACCGGCCATGCCCGCCGTGCCAGGCGGCGCGCACCGGCACCTCGATCTTGCAGCGGCTCCGGTGGCGGGCCGCCCGGTTGGAGGCGGGGGTGCCGGCTAATGGACGAGCTTGATGTAATCGAACATGGGGAGGTAGAGGCTGATGATGATCGAGCCGACCACCGCCCCCATGATGACGATGAGGAACGGCTCGAGGATAGACGTCAGGTTATCGACGGTCTGGTCGACCTCGCCCCGGTAGAAGTCGGACACCTTGAGCAGCATGTCGTCAAGGGCACCGGTCTGCTCTCCCACCTCGACCATCTGGACGACGAGGGCCGGGAAGACCTCGTTCTGGCGCATCGGCTCCGAGAAGGACTTCCCCTCCCGGATGGCCACCTTGATCTGGCGGGTGGCCTCGGCCACCATGGCGTTGCCCGCCGCGTCGGCCACGATGTCGAGCGCCTCCATGGCTGGCACCCCGGCCGACAGCAGCGACGCCAGGGTGGAGGAGAACCGGGCCAGCGCCGCCTTGTGGGTGAGCGCCCCGAAGATCGGGGGCCGCATCTTGAAGCGGTCCCACTTCATCCGGCCCGCCTCGGTCCTGATCCAGCGCCGGAAGGCGACGATGCCGGCCGCCGCCAGCACGAGGAGGACGAGGACCTTCCAGCTGAGCAGCGTGTTGGAGATGCCGATCATCACCCGCGTCGGGTACGGCAGCTTGCCGCCGAGGCTCTTGAACAGCTTCTTGAAGGTGGGGACGACCAGGGTCATCATCGCGATGAAGATGGCCCCGATGACCCCCACCACCACGATCGGGTAGGTCATCGCGCCCCTGACCTTCCGGCGGAGCTCGACCTCTTTCTCCAGCTGGGCTGCGGTGTTCATGAGGACGGTGTCGATGCTCCCGCCGATCTCGCCGGCCTGGAGCATCGACACGTACAGGTGGTCGAAGACCTTGGGGTGCTTTGCCATGGCGGCCGACAGCGACATGCCTGACTCGACGTCGTCGCGGACCTGGCGGACCACCTCGGCCAGGAACTTGTTCTCGATCTGGGCCGACAGGACGGCCAGCGAGCGGCTGATGGAGAGGCCCGAGTCGACCATGGTGGCGAACTGGCGCGTGAAGACGGCCACCTCTTTGGGCTTGATCCGGTCGGTGAGGCCCGGGATGACCAGCTCGCGCTTCAACCCGGCGCCCTTGGCGGGCGTGACGGCTACCGGCAGGTAGCCCATCTCGCGCAACCGGCCTACCACGAGGGGCAGGCTGTCGCCGTCGAGCTTGCCCTCGACCAGCTTCCCGGACTTGTCCCTGACCTTGTAGTCGAACGTCAGCGCCATCTCGCCTCCTCGTCATCCGCCTGACTTGGCCGCGACCACGTCCCGCCGAACGCGGTCCTCACCGGTTGTGGAGGTGGTTGCGGAAGTCCTCCTCGCTGCGCGCTCGGTCGACGGCGACGCCTTCGGTGATCGCGCCCTGCCGCACCAGCAGCGCCAGCGACTGGTCCATCGTCTGCATCCCGTACTGCCCGCCGGTCTGCATGAGCGAGTAGATCTGGTGGGTCTTGGCCGCCCGGATGAGGTTCTGGATCGCAGGGGTGCACACCAGCACCTCGGCGGCCACGCTGCGGCCGCTGCCGTCGGCACGGGGGACGAGTTGCTGGGTCACCACCCCCTGGAGGGCCGCGCCGAGCTGGATCCGGATCTGCTCCTGCTGGTTCGGCGGGAAGACATCGATGATCCGGTCGATCGTGGACGGCGCGTCGAGGGTGTGCAGGGTGGCGAAGACCAGGTGGCCGGTCTCGGCCGCGGTCAGGGCGGTCGAGATGGTCTCGAGGTCGCGCAGCTCGCCGACCAGGATGACGTCGGGGTCCTGGCGGAGCACGCGGCGCAGGGCCTCGGCGAACGAGTCGGTGTCGGCCCCCACCTCGCGCTGGCTGATGATGGAGCGCTTGTGCTCGTGGACGAACTCGATGGGGTCCTCGATGGTGACGATGTGCAGCGGCTTGGTCCGGTTGATGATGTCGATGAGCGACGCCAGCGACGTCGACTTGCCCGAGCCCGTGGGGCCCGTCACGAGCACGAGGCCCCGGCGCAGGTCGGTGAAGCTGCGCACCGACTCGGGCAGCCCGAGCGTCTCGAACTCGGGGATCTCGTGGGGGATCGGCCGCATCGCGACCGCGATCGAGCCGCGCTGGAGAGCCAGGTTGACCCGGAACCGACCGACGTCGGCGATGGTGTGCGAGGTGTCGAGCTCGTGCTCGGCCTCGAAGCGCTCGCGCTGGATCTGGGGCAGGATCCCGAAGATCATCTCGCGCAAGGTGACGTGGTCGAGCGGTCCCACCCCCTCGATCGGGCGCAGGGCCCCGTGGAGGCGCACCGTCGGGGGCATGTCGGCGGTCAGGTGGATGTCGGAGGCCCCGACGCCCACGGCGTAGCGTAGGAGGTCGTTGGCGTGCAGGCCGAACCCGGGCCCCCCACCGGCTCCGGGGTGGCCGTTGCCGTTGGCGGGAGTGACGCCGGGGGCGAACGGGACGCCCGGTGCGCCGCCGGCGCCGGCCTCGGCGCCGGCGGGGGGCGGCTGGCCCGCTGCGGTCACGTCCGCGCCGCGCTGGCGCACGAGGCGCTCGATCGCCGCCGGGTCGGCGAGCACGGGCAGGACCTCGCGCCCGGCGAGGTCCGAAAGCGAGCGCACCGCCGCCGGGGCCGGCGGCTCGCCGAAGGCCACGACGAGGCGGTCGTCGATGACGCGCACCGCCACGGCGCCGTGGCCCGCCGACAGGGCCGGCGGCAGGAGCTGGACGGCTTCGGGCGCGGGCTCCTCGGTCTGCAGGTCGAGGACCGGGAGGCGGGCAAGCTGGGCAAGGGTGTGCACGACCACGGCGGCCGGGAGGAGGCCGCGCCCCGAGAGGAGGCTGCCCAGCGCCACGTCGTGCTCGACGGCTTCGGCGAGCAGCGGCGCCAGCACTTGCTCATTGGCGTAGCCGCCGTTGACGAGTGCCTGCGCCAGGTGGCGCGACCACTCGGTGCGTTGCACGGCCTGGGTGCTCATACGACCACCCGCAGCACTTCTTCGAGGGTCGTCTGCCCTGTGACCGCCTTGATGAGGCCGTCTTGGCGAAGTGTTCTCATACCCTGCTCACATGCCTTCCGCTCGATGTCCACGATGGAGTCCTGGCGGATGATCATCCGGTCGATCTGCTCGGACATGTTCATGACCTCGGCCAGCACCATCCGGCCGATGTAGCCGGTGTGGCTGCACGCCCGGCACCCCACGGCGCGATGGAGCACCGACGTGTCGACGCCCTCGAGGTCCGCCTCGCCATACCCGGCAGCGAGGAAGTCGGCCACGGTCGCGTCGTAGGGCTCCTTGCAGTTGCCGCAGAGCTTGCGCGCCAGGCGCTGCGTCAGCACGCTGCCCACGGCCGAGGTGACGAGGAAGGGCTCGATGCCCATCTCCGTCAGGCGCAACGGGGTCGCAGCAGCCGTGTTGGTGTGCAGCGTGGTGAGCACGAGGTGGCCGCTCAGGGCTGCCTCCATGGCGATCTTGGCCGTCTCGACGTCGCGGATCTCCCCGATGAGGACGATGTCGGGGTCGGCCCGCAGGATGGAGCGCAGGGCGGTCGAGAACGTGAGCCCTGCCTTCGGATTGATCTGGACCTGCGTGATCCCGTCGATCTGGTACTCGACCGGGTCCTCCACCGTCACGACCGCCTTCTCCGACGTCAGGACCTCGGCAAGGGTGGCGTACAGGGTGGTCGTCTTGCCGGCGCCCGTCGGGCCGGTCACCAGGATGACGCCGTAGGGCTGCCGGTACGCCTTCGCGTACCGCTCGAGGGTGTCGGGCAGGAACCCGAGGTCGGGAAGCGTCCGCAGGCTGGCCGACTTGTCGAGGAGCCGCATCACGACCGTCTCCCCGTAGACCGAGGGCAGCACGGCCAGGCGGAGGTCGATCTGGCGGTCGCTCACCGACAGCGACACCCGGCCCTCCTGGGGGATGCGGTGCTCGGTGATGTCCATCTCGCCCAGCACCTTGAGGCGGCTCACCACGGCGTTGGCGATCGAGGACGACGCCGAGGTGGCGTCGTGCATGACCCCGTCGATCCGGAAGCGGATCCGCAGGCGCTTGGGGGTCGGCTCGACGTGGATGTCCGAGGCCCGCTCGTTGAGCGCCTGGAGGATCAACAGGTTGACGTAGCGGACGATCGGCGCGTCCTCCACGACGGCCTGGAGGTTCTCGAGCTCGAACCCGCCGCCGCCGGACGCGCCCGCCTCGGCGTCGCCGGCCACCTGGGCCACGTCGATGTCGGTCTCGTGCGCCTGGCGCAGGTAGTGGGCGATCTGGCTGCGGGTTGCGACCACCGGGGTGAAATTGCGCCCCATGATCGTGCGCAGGTCGTCCATGGCGAAGACGTCGGTCGGGTTCGCCATGGCCACGACCGGGATGCCGTTCTCGACCCGGATCGGCAGCACCATGTGGTGCCGAGCCGTCGCCTCCGGCACGAGGGAGGCCGCGACCTGGTCGATGGTGACGGCGTTGAGGTCGACGAACTCGAGCCCCACCTCCTGGGCCATGGCCCAGACGAGGTCTTCCTCCTTGGCCAGTCCCTGGTTGTACAAGAAGCGCGCCAGGGACTCGCCCGCCTGCTGGTGTGCCTCGAGGGCCCTCGTCATGTCGTCGGCGGACACGCGCCCCGACTCGACGAGCACCCGCGCCAGCGGGGGACCGGCAAAGGGAGGTGGCGGCGGGCTCGCCACCGCCGCGTCCTCTTCGTCACCGTCACCACCCTCGGTCGACGCGCCGCCACCTTCGGGTGACGCCCCGCCGCCAACGGTGGACCCAGGGCCGCGAGCGTCTCGGGCTTGGCCCCCGGCGGGCTCCCCTGCTTCCGTCGCGCCCCTCCCTCGATCCTCCGTCGCCACCGACCCGGCGGGGCGCCCGCCAGCCGCGTGTTCCTCGGATCCCTCCCCTGCCGCCTCGACCTCCTCGACGCCGGGCGCGGCGCCAGCGGACGGCGCGGGCTCGCCTGTGACCCTGCCGGCGAGCGAGACCGGGCCGCCGACGTCGACCTCGGGCGCAGCGAGGACGTGGCGCAGCGACTCCTCGAGTGTCGTCGCGTCCTGGGGCACGATGATCTGGTCGACGGTCACGGGGCCAGAACCGTTCGGGCCGTGGTGCGCGGGACGGCCTGCCTCGCCAGGCAGTTCGAGCTCCTCTGTCCCCTCTCCGCCGAGGTGCGCCAAGGTGTGCCCCGGGGGACGGGACGCGACCCTGCCGGGGCGGGCGATGCCGGGCACGTCGGCCTGGATGGCCGCCGCGCCGTTGCCCGACGGTTCGAGGGACGCGGCGGGGCTCGGGCTGTAGAGCAGGTCCAGCGCTCGCGACACCTGGTCGGCGCTCGCCACCACGACCACGAACTCGCGGCCGAGGTGGGCACGCAGGGCTTCCATGGCGAAGAGGTCGCCAGGGTCGCTGACGGCGATGACCGGGGTCCCGAGCCGCCGACCCGTGGGCACCACGTGGTGGCGCCGCGCCACGGACTCGGGGAGGAGCTGCTCGGCCCCAGGGGCGAGGGTCGACTGGGTGAGGTCGACGAACCGCAGGCCGTGCTGGCTCGCCAACCACCGGGCATTGTCGGTTGCCAGCTCTGCCATCGACCTCCCCCCTTCCGCCGTCCCCCGGGGGTGGGGGTGCCCCGCCGGCCTGCGGGGGTGGAGCTGCTCGCCGACCGCCGAGCATTCCCCGCCTCCGTCTGTCCGGCCCCGCCGGCCGGGCGGGCAGTCGGAGACTACCCTCCAGCGCAGCTCGGCGGTAGAGGCATTTTACTTTTGCTCATTCACCCATTGGACCAGAAGGGCAAGCATAGATTGTCCGTTTGCCCGCCGGTTGGACGGAGATTGATTCCAGGTGGCAGATCGGTTGCCGTCGGGTTGAAGGGGCTTGCAGGGGAGGGGGGGTGCCGCTGCGCCGGCGTCCCGGTGCGGCGGCGTCGGCGCAGGTGGCGTCGGGGCGGCATGTGCAGCCACCGCGGGGAGCCCGGGGATACTGTCCTGCCCGGTGGACGCGCTGGCGGGGCTTCGGGCACTGGTCGTGCCCATCTGCATCGTCCTCGGGCTGCTCGTGGGCTCCTTCTCGAACGTGGTGGTCCACCGCCTCCCGCGGGGCATGTCGCTCGCCACCCCCGCCTCGCACTGTCCCCGCTGCGGCACCACCCTGTCGTGGTACGAGAACGTGCCGGTCGTGAGCTGGGTCGCCCTGCGCGGGCGGTGCCGCACTTGCCGCGCGCCCATCTCCGTTCGCTACGTGGCGATGGAGGCCGCGACCGGGCTCGCCTTCGGCCTCGCCGCGGCGGCCGCACCGACTGCCGCCCTCCCTCCCGTGCTGGCGCTGCTCGCGGCCGGCCTCTGCGCTGCCGTCGTCGAGCTCGAGGGCCACGCCGTGACGCCCCCCCTCGCCGGCGCGGCGGCGGTCGCCTCCTCCGGTCTGGTCGTGGTGGCGGCGGTGACCGGGAACCCGTCGCGGCTCGCCTGGGCAGCCTTCGGCGCGAGCGCGCTCGCGGCCGCCGCGCTCGCGACCGACGCGGCCGGCCCCGGGCTGGGCCGCCCTCGGGGTGCAGCCGTTGGCGCGCGCCTCGTCGTGGTGGGGTCACTCGGGTGGGCCGCCGGGTGGCTCTGGCCAGGAGCCGCGTGGGCGGCGGCCGGCTGCTGGGTCGCGGGCATCGCCTTCTCGGGCCCGGCACGTCGCCACCTGGGCGCCCGCCAGGGCGCGCTGGCGATCCTCGGCGGCTTGCTGCTCGTCCTCGCAGCCTGTGTCCCGAGCTGATGGTCGCCCGCCGGATCGGCGCTCGGCGCTCAGTGGTCAGTGGGCGAGCCCGGCGGCCACCAATCCGCGGCGCTCCAGGAGGACGCGCAGGTCGTGGGGGTTCGATGCCGCCGCGAGGGCCTCCTGCAGGGTGATGAGGCCCTCCTGGAGGAGCTCCGCAAGGCTCTGGTCGAAGGTCTGCATCCCGTAGTACTCGCCGTCGCCGACGATCTCCTCGATGCCAGCGGTGATCTCGGGGTCGAGGATGCACTGGCGGATCCGGCCGTTGACGACCATGACCTCGAGGGCCGGCACCCGTCCGGACCCGTCGGCACGGCGCACCAAGCGCTGGGCGATCGTCCCCCGCAGCGATCCGGCCAGCGACACGCGGATCTGCGCCTGCTGGTGTGGGGGGAAGAAGTCGACGATGCGGTGCACGGTCTCGGTGGCGTTGATGGTGTGCAAGGTGGAGAGGACCAGGTGGCCGGTCTCGGCTGCCGACAGGGCCGCATAGGCCGTTTCCGGGTCGCGGATCTCTCCCACGAGGATGACGTCAGGGTCCTGGCGGAGCACGACGCGCATGGCGCTGGCAAACGAGTCGGTGTCGAACCCGACCTCGCGCTGCTCGATGGCTGCCAGCCGGTCGGCATGGAGGTACTCGATCGGGTCCTCGATCGTGACGATGTGGCAGGCACGGCTGCGATTGATGTGGTCGATCATCGTGGCGAGCGTGGTGGTCTTGCCCGACCCGGTCGGCCCGGTCACGAGCACCAGCCCGCGCGCCTCGTTCGCCAGCTCGTAGACCACAGGGGGAAGCCGGAGCTCCTCGGCCGTGCCCGGGTTCGGCCGAACGCGCCGCAATGCCATGGCGATCGTCCCCCGCTGAAAGTACGCGTTGCACCGGAACCGCCCGACGCCCGGCACCGAATAGGCGAAGTCAGCCTCGTGGTGCCGCTCGAAGGTGCGGGCGACCTCGGGCGGCATGATCGCCTCCACGACCGACTCCATGTCGTCCGGCGTGAACGGCTGCTCGTTGGTGAGCGCCCGCAGGTCGCCGTCGATGCGCACGCGCGGCGGCGCACCCGCCTTGAGGTGGAGGTCCGACCCTTCCCATTGCGCCAGGAGCGCCAGCAGTCGATCGAGGTCCGCCTGTTCCATCGGGCCAGTGTACGTTCGGCCCCCTCTCGTGCCACCGCTGCGTGTGCCCCCAGGTTTCGAGGCGGGTGCGGCGCGGTGTCAGCTCGGGTGGAACCGATCCTTCCAGCGCGATCCTCGGCCGCAGGCAGCCACGTCGGCTCAGCCCAACGACGCGTTGTGCAGCTCTTCGACCGAGAGCTCGGCCGTGGCGTCGCCACCGCACTGCGAGCAATGCTCGACGTGGCGCCAGGAGCGCAGCAGGCGCGTCCCCTCGGGGTTGAGGAGCACGACGAAGGACTCGGAGAACGGATCGAGCTCCAACCCGTAGTACGGACGCCAGGCCGTCGAGGCGTTGCGCGCGTCGATGTCGAGGCCCTTCAGGATCCGCCGGAACCGCATCCGGGTCGTGTCGAAGAGCCACGTGCTGTGGCAGGACTCGAGCACCATGGGGAAGTCGGCGGAGGGCTCCATGCCAGCGACCCTACCCTGCCTGCCGCCCGCGGATGCGGCCCCCATCCGCACCCGCGGCCGAAGTGGGGCGCCACCTGGCATTTCGCGTCCACGGACCCGCGACGCGCCGCCGGGGAGCCGCCGCCGGTGCCCCGGCGGCGACGGTCGCCGAGACGAGCCGTGCCCCGCCAGAGCGCGCCGCCGCCACCGTGCTCGTCGGAGCAGCGCCGCTGCCCGCATGAAGAGGCCACCAACCGCACCCATCGCCATTCCCGCCGGTACGACCCGAGACGAAGGCCGCCAGAACGGGAAAAAACTCGCCCGGAGGGCTCGCATTGCGCCGCGGTTCCCGCTACAGTGTCCGCCCGAAACCGCTTGTCGGCGGACGGCGGTTTTCGAACAGTGGCGGGCCCGTTGTCCAACCGGGTCGGTCCGGCGCGGCCTCACAGGGGCATGCCGGACCACCAAGGGCAGGGCTGCGGGAGACAGGGGTAGAGAGATGGCACAACGGGTCGTCGGGCTCGACATCGGGTCGAGCGCGGTCCGGGCGGTCGAGCTCACCGTCGGAGACGGCTCCAAGCCCGTGCTCGAGGCGTTCGGGCAGGTCGGCCTCAGGACGGGGGTCGTCGTCGACGGCGAGGTCCGCGATCCCCATGCGGTCGTCCACGCGCTGCGGCGCCTGTGGCAGGAGGGCGGGTTCACCGAAAAGCGTGTGCGGGTCGGCGTCGCCGGCCTTCGAGCCATCACCCGAGAGCTCGACATGCCCCTCATCCCTCCCGACGAGCTGAACGACGCGGTGCGGTTCCGGGCCGACGAAGTGGTCCCCTTCCCCATCGAGCAGACGGCCATCTCCTCTAAGGTCATCGCACAGTACGCCGACAGCGAGGGTGCCCAGACGCTGCGGGTCCTCGTGGCGGCGGCGCACCGTGATCTCGTCGACTCCCTCGTGTCGGTCGTCCTCGACGCCGGCCTCGAGCCGGAGAACATCGACCTCAACACTGCCGCCCTCGTTCGCTGCCTGCACGACCCGCACGACACCGACGCGCCCAAGGCCATCGTGTCCGTGGGAGCAGGGCTGACCCTGGTGGTGGTCCACGAGATGGGCGTGCTGCAGTTCGTGCGGACCATCGATCTCGGCGGCGAGGCGATCACCCGCTCGATCGCCAGTGCCCTCGACCTGCCCTTCGTCGACGCCGAAGCCCTGAAGCGCAAGCTGGACCAATCCGGCGTCACCGACGTGCGCGCCAGGAACGCCACGGCCGAAGCCGTCGACGAGCTCGTGGTCGAGATCCGCAACTCGGTCCGGTTCTTCTCCTCGCTCCCCGGACGCGGCCCGGTCGGCCAGGTGCTCGTCACGGGCGGGGGCGCGCAGGTGGCCCGCTTCCTGCCCCGCCTGCAGCAGGAGCTGGACGTGCCGGTCCGAGCCGCCTCCCCGCTGTCGGCGATCGACACCGGCAAGCTCCCGATCAGCCCGGAGCAGGCGGCCACCATCGAGCCCACCCTGGCCGTACCCGTGGGGCTGGCCCTCCCGGAGTCGTCAGGGCGGCCCTTCAACCTCCTGCCGCCCGAGATCAGCGAGCGGGTGGCGGCCCGGAAACTGCGCCGCCAGCTCCGCGTCGGCGCGGTCGGTCTCGTCGTGCTCATCGCCGGGTTGTCCGGCTGGCGCGTCCTCGAGGTTCACAATGCGCAGAACCAGGTGAACGACCTCAATCGGACGATATCGGTGATCCGCGACGTCCAGATCCCCAAGTACGACAAGGCGGTGAAGCTTCGCGACAGCGTGCTCACGTTGCAGAAGTTGCCGGTCCCGGTCGTGTCGACGGAAGTGGACTGGCTGACGGTGCTCGGCCAGCTCAGCCAGTTCCAGCCACCCAACGCAATGATGACCAACGTCACCCTGACCGCGTCGTCGCCGGCCACCTCTTCCTCGAGCAGTCGCTCGCCGTCGACGCCGTCGGCGACCGGCACGACGAACCTGCCGGCACCAACGTCGATCGTCGGTTCCGTGAGCGCCAGCGTGACGGTGCCTGACCTGTCGGCAGTGACCACCTGGGGACAGTCCATGAGCGCCGCGACCGCCGTCACCCAAGTGGACGCCACAGGCACCCTCGCTCCCGGTCCTTCGGGGGTGACCTTCACGGCGACGATGGACGTCACCGGGGTCGCTCACACGCAACGGCTCGATCAATTCCTTGCGCCTATCCCGCCCGCACACACGAGGACGACCTCATGAACGTTCCGCAGCTCTCACGACTGAAGCCGGTGCTCGGAAACCGCACCGTGCTCATCACGATCATGGCGGGGCTCGTCGCAATCCTCGTGTGGCTCCTCGCCTTCTTCGTCCCACAAGGGAAGCACCTTTCAAGGCTGACGACGCAGCGCCAGAACCTCCAAGGAGAGGAAGCGTCGCTCGAGGCGAAGCTGCAGCTCTTGCGTGCGACCTCCCGTGCGACGCCACAATTGCTCCAGCTCCAGGCCAAGTTCGGCGCGATGATCCCGGCGACTGCCGACATGTACAATTACATCTCGCAGATGGCTGGCACGGCGGCTCAATCCGGGGTCGGCCTGGTCAGCATGACACCCTCGAGCAATGGGTCGCCGGTCTCTGGAACCAGCCTCCTCTCCTACCCCATCACAGTCGTCGTGAGCGGGAGCTATGCCAGCACGCTCAACTTCATGAATGCCCTGTACGCCATGCCTCGGCTGACAGTGATCGATGGTGTCTCCATCAGCGGTGGCGGGCCCGGGTCCAACAAGCCTGCGCCGCTCACGAGCACCTTCACCCTCACGGTGTACAGCTCGGCACAGGCATCCCAGGCAACGGGATCTGCCCGCTGAGCAGGCGGCGGTCCCGACCGGTCCTGCCCACCTCCGGTCAGGCCGCAAGCCGCCGAACGCCGGTGCCGTGAGGAGTCCGGACAGGTGTCCTGAGCCAGCGCCACCGGCACGATGACCCGCCAGGAGGTCACCCGGTCTGCACCCCCACTGCGAACCAGACCGGGTGCTCACACAGGTGACAGGATCCCGGGGTCCGGCGACATGTCCGACGCCTGCGCGGCCCATGCGGAGACCGCATCGGGCTGCGGGACCGCACGATCGCGGCTTGGCCGGCTCCAGAGGAGCGACATCCCCAAGAGCAGCGCGACCGGCAGGTACCACGCCCATGGGCCGGCTCGGTGGTAGCTAGAGACCGAGCACAGAAGCCCGCTCGCGACGACAAACCCAAAGCGCCTCCACGACCTGGTCGCCGCCAGCACCACCACCACCGCCAGCGGCGGCCACAGGTAGTACGGGTTCATGACCGCCTCGAAGAAGCATCGAAGGCTGAGCGCCACCGCCGCCAACCACACGATCGTCTCCGGACGCGGTTTCCTGTGCGCGATCCACCACCCGAGCGCCAGGGCGAGCGCGATGGCGATCAGACGACCTGGACCTGCCGCCACGACCTTGCCCAGCGTGGTGGTGCTCCACCACGCGGAGTAGCCGCTCAATCCGTGCGAGGTCACCTCGCCGAAACGATGCACGAGCACGTGGCGGGCAGGCGACAGCACCGGCGCCAGGGCTACCCAGGGTGTCGCGTGGTCGATCGACGGGTAGTTCGGCTGCTGGAGCAATGCCGTCGACGTCTGGTGCCACGATTGCTCGAGGGGTAGCGCGCACAGGCACGCCACGGGGACGATCGCCTTCGCGACGAGCTTCCAGCGCTCTCGGCCGGGGGCGAACCCGAGGAGCACTGGCAGGACCACGATCACGAGAGGCTGGACGGCCATCGCCCCGCCGAACAGCCAGCCTGCGCTCCGCCATCTCGAACGGAGGGCACCATCGAGGGCATAGAGCGAGAGGGTCATGGCTACGGCGTCTTCGGGGTGACCCCAGATGGCGACGACGGGCCAGAGGATCACGAAGCTGGCAGCCAGCATCGCGAGGCGCTGCCCTCGCCTCGCACCGATGTTCGTCGCGAGGGCGTCGAGGGGAAAGAAGACGGTGGCCCCGAGGAGAAGTTCGACGGGCCCCAGCACGAGCCAAGCCGTGGGGTGGGGGAGGTAGAAGGGCAAGCTCTCCGACAGGCCGAGGTGCCCGGAGAGGATGGCGATCGGTGCAAGCAGGACCGCGATGCCCGGGAAGGTCACGAGCCCGGTTCCCTTGTCGTACACGTCGCCGATATCCCCCCACCCGACGAAGTGAGCGGCTCGGAACGTACCCCAGATGTCACCGGGGGTCACCCAGTAGGAGCCGTGCTCGACAACCGGGCCCCACGCCAGCGAGTACGCCATGCCGGTGGCGACGAGGAGCACTGAGGCGGCGATCAACCACCGCCGAAGCGAGGGCGCGCCCCTCACCACGCGCGCCTCCGACTCGCCCGCGCCCGGTCCGCGTCGAAGAACGCCACGCTCGATGCCCATAGTCGGCCTCCGTTCGCGTCGATCGTCGATCGCGCGGCCTCGATTCTGCGATCGCGTGTCCTTTGCCAGTCGCGGGGAAGGGGGCCCGCACCCAATGGGCCGGACCCCCTTCCCTGGACTTCGGCATCACCCCGAAGGGTGGCCGTTGAGCTGATCAGTTGCCTGTCAGCGATGGGGCAGCAGTCGGGTACTTCTGCGACCAGTTGGCACCCGTCATGCCAGTCGGGAGGGCAGCCGTCGCCGCGCTGCAGCCGGATGCGCCGACCTTCCACTCGGCGTACCAGGTACCTGCGTTGGACAGACCGCCGACCACGTTGGAGGCGTTGCTGCCGTCCCAGTCGGAAACGGCCCAGCAGGTTCCGCCGTTGTTCGGCGAGCTGGCCACCAGGATGATCTGACCCGTGATGGGCACATTGACCGAGATCTGGTTGCCGCCGAGACCGGCAACGCTCCCGGTGACGAACGACAGTGCCGGCTCAGCTGCGTTGAGGGAGCTCGCCATCGTCCCAGCGCCCGTCAGGTACGAGCTGTTGGTCGCGTAGATGGCCTTGGCCGACATCAACGCGTTGGTCAGGTTGCTCTGCGCCGCTCGGTCCTGCGCACCGCCCTTCACCCCGAGGAAGGTCGGGATGGCGATGGCGAGCAGGATCGCCATGATGAGGAGGACGACCATGAGCTCGATGAGGGTGAAGCCGGATTCGGCCCCCTCCTCCTCGGCCATTGCCGCCCGCTTGGCCAGGATCTCCCGCGCTCGGCGCAGGAGCTCCGAGCTCTTGCTGGTGTCCATGTGGGTGGTCTCCCTTCGGAGTGTTTTGGGTGTTTGTTGCAGTGTCGAGCCCGCCGGCTCGACACGGGGACAGTAACGATCGCCACGTGCAAAGTCACGTGAAAATCGCCGGAGAACGGGCCAGATCGGCATCTCTAACCGTCCGGCAACCACGGTGCCCCCACCACGCGACTTGGTCGCAAATCCGCTCGCGTCCATTCCCCATCGCCTACGCTTGGCAGCGCCAGGTTCGATAACGTTGAGCGCACTGCGGCGCAGCCACGGCCGGCGCCGGGCGAGCTGGCCGTAGCAACGAAACGGGGAAGGGAAGGCGGATGACCAGGCACACCCCGCACGGTTCTGATCGAAGCGACGACACGGCGGACCTCGTCCGCTCTGTCGCACTGTCCTCGGCCCGCTTGTGGGAGGAGGTGCTGGACCGCCTCGAGCGGGTCGAGGTGTCCCAGCGGGAGCTCGCCGCCCAGTTCGCGCAGTTCCAGTCCGAGCTGCCGAGCGGACCCCGGCAGCCGACGCTTGGCGCCGGCACCGCACGGGCGCTGGGCGCCGGGGCGAGCACGCCCGAGGGCGGCGGGCCGGCCCCTGGCGAGCGGCGCCCGGTGATCGAGTCCGGACCCGAGGTGATCCCGCCGGTGCCGAGCGGCGTCGGCGCTCGCTGGCGCAGCCCCGAGCCAGCCGGCTCGTTCGACGCGCTGGGCGACGGTGGGGACGACGTGATCCCCCCGCCGGCCGGCGGGCAGCAGCGTTGGGCCAACGACGTTGCGCCCGGACGAGACGCGGCGCCGGCACCCGCCCCTCCCGGCCCAGCCTCCGCGCTCGGCGACGCCACGCCCGGGGCCCTCGCCACCGGCGGTGAGCCCGCCGCCGGTGAGGGGGCGCGGGAGGGTGCACCGGTGGCATCGGCTCTCCTGGGCACCCACGACGCGCCGGACATGTCGATCGAATGGCACCCCGGCGGGTTCGCGGCGCCTCCCCCGCCCCCAGAGGGCTTTGCGGTGGCGGGCCCGGGCGCCGGGCCGCTCGCACCACCGCCGCCGCCTCCCCCGCCACCTCCGGGGTTCAGCTCCTCGGCGCCGCCTCCGCCGGCCTCGCCGGTCGAGTTCGTGGCGGCAAGCCCGGGGGGCGACGTGCTCCCCCCTCCGCCGCCCCCAGAGGGCTTTGCAGTGGCGGGCCCGGCCACCGACCTGCTCGCGCCACCGCCACCACCGCCGCCGCCGGCAGGGTTCGGCCCACCGCCGCCGCCGCCCGCGCCGATCGAGTCCGCGGCAACGAACCCCGGTGGCGGCGTGCTTCCCCCTCCGCCGCCACCGGGGTTCGCCTTCGGGGAGCCGGGCCCGGAGGCGGCAACCGCCGTCACGCAGCCCGTACCCGCTGAGCCTGCCCTCCCCCACCCGCCTCCGCTGTTCTTCGACGAGGAGGTCGAGCGCTCCCTCATCCCGCCACCGCCTCCCCCGTCACCCCCGGCACGAACAGAGCCAGGCGGGGAGCCAGGCTGGGACTGGCCTGCGCCCGGTGGGGTCCCGGCTGCCACGAGCATCCCTCCGCCACCCCCGCCACCGTCGCCTCATCTGGCGCCACCGCCCCCGCCCGTGGCTCCGGTCGAGGTTGGCGCGCAACCTACCGAGGAGAGCTCGGGCGATGTCCGGGCGGGGGGCGTCTACACCCCGCCGCCGGCACCTCCGGGCTTCTCGCTCGATGACCTGAGCGGCGACACTGCCATCGGCGCGCCGTCGCCGCCCCCGCCCGTGGCTCCGGTCGAGGTCGGCGCGCACCCTACCGAGGAGAGCTGGGGCGATGTGCGGGCGGGGGGCGTCTACACCCCGCCGCCGGCACCTCCCGGCTTCTCGCTCGACGACCTGAGCGGCGACACTGCCATCGGCGCGCCGTCGCCGCCTCCCCCACCGCCCCCGCCACCGCCACCCGGCTTCGCCGTGGACCCGGCAGCCGGCGAGGCTCTGGCGGGGCCCGGGTCGGCCCCCCAGGTGACCGGCACGCCGGCCCCGGGTGCTCCGGTGGACAGCATGCTGCTCGACAGCACGGGGCCGTCGCTCGGGATCACGCCCACCGGGGGGCGGGCGATGGCGGCGAGCACGCCGCCGGGGTTCTCCGTCGAGGACTTCAGCGGTGCCGGCGCCATCGGTGGCACGTCCGTCCCCTCACCCGGGCAGGAGGTGGACGCCGGCACCTCGGAGGCTGAGCCCCCAACGATCACGCCCGACTTCTTCGCACGGGCCTCGAGAAGGCGCCGCTGAGGGCGCCCTTGCTCGCGGCGCCGCAGGTCCCGCGCGGGTCAGCCGCGGTCGTCGAAGGAGGTGTCGCGGCGCCACGGGCCCGAGCGGCCACCCGACTTCTCCCACAGCGCCACCTGCTCGACGGTCATGGTGCGGTCCACCGACTTGCACATGTCGTAGACCGTCAGGGCCGCCACGGTGCAGGCCGTCATGGCCTCCATCTCGACGCCGGTGCGGTCCACCGTCTCGACCTGGGCTTCCACCTCGACGTAGTCGTCGCCGATGTTGAAGTTGACCGCCACCGAGCCCACCAGCACCGGGTGGCACATCGGGATGAGGTCCGCCGTGCGCTTCGCCGCCTGGATGCCGGCGATGCGGGCCGCCGCCAGCACGTCGCCCTTGGTCATGGCGTTGTTCGCCACCTTGGTGGTCGTCTCGGGCAACATGGCCACCCGGCACCGGGCGAGCGCGCGGCGGTGGGTCGGCTCCCGTGGCGTGACGTCCGCCATCCGGGCGCTGCTGAGGGGGTCGAGATGGGCCAGGCTTCGATCGGGCACGTCACGAGTCTACGACCATGCAGGTCCTCGCTCGCCCGACCCTACGGGCACGGTAACATTGGCACTCGAAAGCTTCGAGTGCCAATGCTGATGGCGTGCCGGCCGCGACGTGCGGGTCGGAGCCGGACGGCCCGAGGAGGAGAGAGATGCCGACCTACGAGTACGCCTGCACCGCGTGCGGGCACCACGTCGAGGCCGTGCAATCGTTCAGCGACGAGCCCCTGACCACCTGCCAGAGTTGCGGCGGGTCGCTCCGCAAGGTCTTCGGCTCGGTCGGCATCGTCCTCAAGGGGAGCGGCTTCTACCGCACCGACAACCGCTCGGGCGCACGCAACGGCTCGGACGGGTCGGGCAGCGAGGCAGCGAGCGGCGACGCCTCGGGGTCCGCCTCGGGTTCGAACGGCAAGAAGGAGCCGAGCCCGGCGTCGACGGGCACTTCGACGGGCACGACCGCACCGGCCCCTTCCGCGGCGTCGGGCGCCACCACCTCCTGACCCGACCAGGGGCCACACGACCGGGGGCAGTGCGCCGGCAGCTGAGCCGGCAGCATCGGGCGGGCGTCAGGCGCCGCTCAGCTGCATGTCCGCCACGGCGAGCGTCTGGCCGGCGGCGATGCCCGGCAGCCACTCGATGTCGGCACCGACGTGGACGATCGACATCAACATCCGCTGCAGGGTCGATGCCACGGTCGCCTCGCGCACCGGCTCGCCGAGCGACCCTTCCCGGATCATGAGCCCCTCGGCTCCGACGGAGAAGTCGCCGCTCACGGCGTTCACGCCCGAGTGCACGCCGCTCACACTCTGCACGTAGAGGCCCTCGCCCACGGCGGCGAGGATCTCCTCCTGGCCGGCGGTGCCCGGCTGGAGCACGAGGGCCCGGCACCCGGCCGACGGGGTACCCGAGAAGCCTCCTCGGACCGCCGATCCGGTCGACACCGTGCCGGCACGGCGCGCGGCGACCGTGTCGAACAGGAACCGCTGCAGCACCCCGCCGTCGACGAGCACGTTGCGACGGCACGCCAGCCCCTCGCCGTCGTAGGGGGCTGCCGCCACTGCTCGCGGGTCGGTCGGGTCGTCGACCAAGGTCGCCGCGGGCACGGCGACCCGCTCGCCGATCCGGCCGGCGAAGAAGGAGCGCCCCTTCACCACCGCCTCGCCGGACAGGGCAGAGGAGACCACCGCCAGCAACGTGGCCACCACCCGGGGGTCGAACACGACCGTGCACCGGCACGAGCGGGGTTTGGTTGCCCCGAGCATGCGCACGGCGCGACGCACGGCGTCTGCCGCCGCCCGGTCCGGGTCCAGGTCCTCGAGGGCCCGGCCCACGCTGAAGCCCGACCCCGTCTGGCTGTCGACCCCTTCGCCGGCGATGGCCGACACCGACAGGAAGGCCGAGGTGCGCCGGGTGTACGCGCGGATCCCCGTCGTGGAGGCAAGCGCGACCTCGACCCAGCCGTCGGCGTAGTCGGCCGAGGAGACCTGGCGGATCCGCGTGTCAGCCTTGCGCACCTGGCGCTCGAGGGCCAAGGCCATCTCCACCTTGTGGTCGGTGGGGGTGGCTGCCAGCCGCTCGTCCCACAGCTCGAGGCGAGCCGCCTCGACACCGTCGGGCTCGGCCAGGGCCACGTCGGGGTCGGGGGTCGCGTAGCGGGCGTTGTCGCGTGCCTCCTCCAGCGCCGAAGTGACCAGGTCCCCCTCGAGGGAGCCGGCCCAGGCGAACCCGAGCCTTGCCCCCGCCTCGGAGCCGGCGTCGAGCAGCACCCGCACACCCACGCCCGAGGAGGCGGCGGACGACAGCGACTCGACCTCCCCCTCGTAGGCCCGCACCTCCGTGTCGTGCCCCCGGGCGACGTAGACCTCGACCTCCTCGCCGGGCAGGGCCCGATCCAGGAGGGACGCGGCCAGGTCGGGGAGCTCCGTCACGCCGCCGTGCCGCCGATGGTGACGCCGGTCACCCGCAGCGTCGGCTGCCCGCAGCCCACCGGGACGCTCTGGCCGTCCTTGCCGCAGGTGCCTGGGGTCATGTCGAAGTCGGTGGCCACCACGTCGATCCGGCGCAGCACCTCGGGACCGTTGCCGATCAGGTTGGCGTCGCGCAACGGCTCGGTCAGCCGGCCACCCTCGATGAGGTAGGCCTCCGTCGTGCCGAACACGAAGTCACCGGTCGTGGTGTTGACCTGGCCGCCACCGAGCTTGGCCACGTAGACGCCGCGGGGGGTCTGGGCCACCACCTCCTGTGGGTCCTCGGTTCCGGCGAGCAGGAACGTGTTGGTCATCCGGACCATCGGCAGGTGCTGGTAGCTCTGGCGGCGGCCGTTGCCCGACGAGGCCCTGCCCTGCTTGTGCGCCCGCAGCCAGTCCCACAGGTAGTCGGTCAGCACGCCGTTCTCGATGAGCACGTTGCGGGCGGCCGGGCGCCCCTCGTCGTCGACGCCGAGGTGGCCCCATTCACCGGCCACCGTGCCGTCGTCCACCAGGGTCACGAGCGGGCTGGCCACCAGGTCCCCCACCCGGCCCGTGTAGACGGAGGCGTCCTTCAAGATGTGGTCGGCCTCGAGGCCGTGCCCGCACGCCTCGTGGAAGAGGATGCCCCCGCTGCCCCCGGCCAGCACTACCGGCAGCTCGCCGGAGGGAGCCGGGCGGGCCGACAGCTTGGCGAGCGCCCGGGCGGCCGCCTTGCGGGCCACCTCCTCGACGCCGCCGCCTTCGAATATCTCGAAGCCCTGGGTCCGAGCGAGGCTCTCGTAGCCGGTCTGCATGCCGGTGTCGCCGGAGGCGACGCACGACACGTTGAAGCGCGTCCGGACCTGGTCATCCTCGGCCAGGACGCCCTCGGAGCTGGCGACCAGCACGCGGCGGCGGCTGTCGCCGTAGGCCGCCTGCACCTGGGTGATCGACGACCCCGCGGCGCGGGCCGCGTCGTCGGCCCGGGCGAGGAGCTCGAGCTTGGCCGCCTTTCCCACCGACGCCGGCAGCACCGAGGCCCCTGGGCCAACCGGCCGCCGATCAGCCAGGGCGACGGTGCGGACCCCCGGACTTCCCTGGCGGGCGACGGCCGCCGCCGCCTCGGCCGCCTCACGCAGGCTGCGCTCGGACAGGTCGGCGGTGTGCGCGAACCCGGTCGTCTCGCCCACGACCACCCGGATGCCCGCCCCGCGCTCGCGGCCGGAGGACAGCTCCTCGATGCGGCGGTCGTCGAGCATCGCTCCGGAGGTCTGCCGGTCCTCGGCGAAGATCTCGGCCAGGTCGCCACCCCGGGCGAGCGCCGTGGCCAGGACACGTTCGAGCACGTCAGGCTCGATCAGGGGGGCAGGGGTCACGGGCGGTATCGTAACCGTCATGGCCCACCCGCCATCCGACACGCTGGTGCCCCCGGTGCTGCCCCGGCCCGGGGTGTCGGCGACGGCCACACTGGTGGTGACCGCCGAGGACACGGCCGTCGCCATGCGCTCGGGGGAGGTGCCCGTGCTCTCGACCCCGCGCCTGCTCGGCCTGTGCGAGGAAGCCAGCAACCTCGCCCTGTCCGGCCGGCTCGCACCGGGCAAGACGACCGTGGCCACCCGAGTGCAGTTCGACCACCTGGCGCCGGTGCCGGTGGGCGCCACCGTCCACGCCGAGGCCGTGCTGTCACGCGTGCACGGGCGGCGGCTCATCTTCACCATCTCGGCCTCCCTGCGCTCCGAGGCCGGGCCACGCCTCGTCGGGGCCGGGCGCCTGACCCGGGTGGTGGTCGACCAGGAGGGGTTCATGTCCAGGGCGAGCTCGTCGGGACCGCGTTGAGGGGCCACCGGAACCGAAGCTCACCGCCGCGGCCCGGGCGGGCGACGGGCGGGTGGCAGCGATGACCATCCTCCCAAGCATCGAGACGCCGGCCGACCTGCGCGCCCTCAGCTACGAGCAGTTGCGCGACCTCGCCGCCGAGATCCGCGCCTTCATCGTCGACACGGTCACGAGCACCGGCGGCCACCTCGGCTCGAACCTCGGGGTGGTGGAGCTCACCCTTGCGCTCCACCGGGTGTTCCACTCGCCGCGCGACGCCATCCTGTGGGACACGGGCCACCAGGCCTACGTCCACAAGCTGGTGACGGGCCGCCGCTACGGGTTCCGCCACCTGCGCGAGGCCGGCGGGCTGTCGGGCTATCCAAACCGGGCGGAGTCCGAGCACGACTGGATCGAGAACAGCCACGCGTCGACCGTCCTGTCCTACGCGCACGGCCTGGCGAGCGCCTTCGAGCTGCAGGGGTCGGCGGCGGGGCGAGGCGGCGACCGACGCGTGGTGGCCGTGGTCGGCGACGGCGCCCTGACCGGCGGCATGGCCTACGAGGCCCTCAACAACCTGGGCCACTCCGGGCGGCGCGTGGTGGTCGTGCTCAACGACAACGGCCGCTCCTACGCACCCACCGTGTCGCACCTGTCGCAGAGCCTGACCAGCCTCCGCCTCAACCCCACCTACGTCCAGACACGCGAGCGCCTGCGGATGCTGCTGCGCGAGCTGCCGGGGGTGGGCGAGCTCGCCTACTCCGGCGTCCACGGGCTCACGAGCGCGCTTCGCGAGCTCGTGTCGCCCCACACGTTCTTCGAGGCCCTGGGCGTGCGCTACGCGGGCCCGATCGACGGCCACGACGTGGCCCAGATGGAGCAGGCGTTCGCCAACGCCGCCGAGTGGGCGGGGCCCATCGTCGTGCACGTCCTGACCCAGAAGGGCCGCGGCTACGGTCCGGCCGAGGCCGACAAGGTCCAGCGCCTGCACGACGTCAAGGCCGTCCGGCCCTCCGTCGGCGACAACACCGTCGGCCACGCCGTGGGCTCCCTGGTCGGCGCTCGGGGCGCCTCCGACCAGGGGGGCCAGTCGTCGGCGACCGACCGGTCCCCCGACGAGCGCGGGCAGGTGGCCACCTACACCGAGGCCTTCAGCCAGGCGCTGGTCGAGCTGGCCGAGGAGCGGCCCGAGGTGGTGGCCCTCACTGCGGCGATGCCGGGGCCTACCGGGCTGCTCCCCTTCGAGGCCCGCTTCCCGCAGCGGTTCTTCGACGTCGGCATCGCCGAGCAGCACGAGCTCACCTCAGCTGCCGGCATGGCCATGGGCGGGCTGCGCCCGGTGGTCGCCGTCTACTCGACGTTCTTCTGCCGGGCCTTCGACCAGGCCAACCTCGACGTGGGGCTCCACGGCCTGCCCGTGGTGGTCGTCCTCGACCGAGCAGGCGTCACGGGCGACGACGGCCCGAGCCACCACGGCTTGCTCGACCTCGCCCTCTGCCTCTCCATTCCCGGCATGACCGTGTTCGCCCCCTCCTCGGCAGAGGAGGTCGCCGTCATGCTCCGCCAGGCCGTCGACCTCCCGGGGCCGTCGTCCATACGCTTCCCCAAGACCCCCGCCCGCCACGTGCCGCCCGACCAGGTGGGCCAGGGCCTGTCGGCCCGCCGGCTTCGGGAAGGCGACGGCTCGGTGTGCCTGCTCGGCGTGGGCAAGCTCGTGGCCGCCTGCGAGGCGGCAGCGGACGAGCTCGCCGGCGCAGGGATCCTCGCCACCGTGTGGGACGTCCGCGTGGTGAGCCCGCCAGACCCTGCGATGCTGGCCGACGCCCGCCGGCACCGCCTGGTCGTCACGGCCGAAGACGGCTTCCGCCTGGGTGGGGCCGGCATGTTCCTCGTCGACGCCATGGGTGCCGGTGCCGACGGCGCGGCCGACCTGCCCGCCACCCGGGTGCTCGGCGTGCCCCGCGCCTACCTGGCCCAGGGCCGGGCCGACGACATCCTGAGGCAGCTGGGCCTCGACGGGCCCGGCGTCGCCGCAGCCGTGCGCCAGGCGCTCGGGCTCGGCGCGCCGGTCGCCGGCTCGCCGGCGAGCGGCACCGGGGCGCCAGCCATCACCCGCCCCCTGGGCTCGCCGGTCGTGTCCGCCTCGCCCCCCGACGCCTGACCCTTCCCCCGACGCCTGACCCTTCCCCGGGCGCCTGACCCTTCCCTGGACCGCCCGTTCCTGCGCCCCTGTGTCGCCGGTGTCGCGGCTGGCCAGTCGGCCCCGCCCGGGCAGATCAGTCGTCCGCCGGTGAATCAGTCCTTGTTGGCCCCGTGGGCCCGCACGAAGTCGTTGACGGCGTAGTAGGCGTCGATCGACTCGCCGGCGTCGCCCCAGAACCCCTGGAGCACGTCGTAGGCCATCGTGGCCGTCGCCACGTAGTGGTTGTTGACGTCGGTGATCTCGAGCTCGCCGCGCCCCGAGGGGCGCAGGGACCTGATGACCTCGAAGACCTCGGCGTCGTAGCAGTAGATGCCCGTCACCCCGTAGCTCGAGGGCGGGTCCTCCGGCTTCTCGAGGATGCGGACCACCCGGCCGTTGGCGTCGAGCTCGGGCACGCCGAGGTGCCGGAGGTGCTCGGGCTCCGTCACCTCGGTGAGGAGGATCCGGGCGCCGCTGGGCGCAGCCTCGAACGCCTCGACCATCGGGCGGATGGAGCGCTCGACCACGTTGTCCGCCAGCATGACCACCACCGGCTCGCCGTCGGCGAAGCGCTCGGCCAAGCCCAGGGCCTCGGCGATGCCGCCGGGGCGCTCCTGGTAGCCGTAGCAGAGGCGGTCGATGCCGAACTCGTGGCCGTTGCCGAGCAGGCGGAGGAACTCCCCGGCATGGGTACCGCCCGTGACCAGCATCAGCTCCGTGACGCCCGCGTTGACCAGGGCCTCGATGGCCCACTGGACCATGGGCCGGTCGTAGATCGGCAGCAGGTGCTTGTTCGTGATGCGGGTCAGGGGGTAGAGCCGGGAACCGGTCCCGCCCGCCAGCAGGATGCCCTTCATCGCCCGATACCCTAAACCGCGCCCGGCGCACCGGGGCACGACCCGGGTACGCACGGCGCGCCAGGTCACCCTCACCCGCCCCGAGGTGCCGGTGACGGCGGCCCCGGCCCGCCCGCCCTGAGGCGACGACCACGGGCGGTGCCGGGGCACCGGCGGGTCGGGCCGGGGCACCGGCGGGTCGGGCATAGGGTGGGGGGACGGGCACACGGCAGACCAGTGGAGGCGGTGGGCATGGCACGACCTGAGCTTCGACCCGAGGTGCAGCTGAGCGACGAGGAGTGGCGGTCGAGGCTCACGCCGGCGCAGTTCGAGGTGCTCCGGCGCCAAGCAACCGAGCCGCCGTGGTCGGGCGAGTACCTCCACGTCGACGGCAACGGCACGTTCCGGTGCGCCGGGTGCGGAGCCGAGCTGTTCCGCTCGGCGGACAAGTTCGACTCAGGGTCGGGCTGGCCGAGCTTCGACCGGGTGGCCGCCGAGGGCCGCGTGGCGGAACGCCTCGACACGAGCCACGGCATGGTGCGTACCGAGATCGTCTGTGCCCGTTGCGGCGGGCACCTCGGCCACCTCTTCCCGGACGGGCCGACCGAGACCGGCATGCGCTACTGCGTGAACTCCCTCGCCCTGCGCTTCGACCGCCAGAGCAGGCCTGCGGGGGCGCCGCCGGGTGACCGCGCGTGATCGGGCGGACCGGCTGGCTGTCGCCGGGTGACCGCGCGTGATCCCGCGGACCGGCTGGCTGTCGCCCCGGGGTCAGCCCGCGAGGCGATCCTCCACGACGGCGAACACCCGCCCCAGGTAGGCGGCCTCGGCCGCCCGCCCCGCCTCGGCCAGGACGGCCTCGCCGAGGGCGAGGGCGGCACAGACCTCGATGGCCTCGTCCTTGGCAAGGCGGACCTCCGGGCGCAAGACGGCGGCCCGTGCGGTCGGCACGCCCCTCATGGCTCGGCGCTCGCCCCAGCGCCGGCGACCGCGCCCACTTCCTCGCCAGCGTCCTCACCAGAAGGCGGCCGCTCGCCGCCGCGGCGCTCGGTCCGCTGCACCTCGGCGGTGGCGAACCGCAGGCTGGGCCCGATCTCCTCGGCGACGATCTCCACCTTCGACCGTCGCTCGCCGTCCTCGGTCTCCCACGTTCGCTGCTCGATCCGGCCGGTCACCACCACCCGCATGCCCCGGGTCAGGCTCATGGCCACGTTCTCGGCGAGCTCGCGCCAGCACACCACGTCGAAGAACGACGTCGCCTCCTCCCATTCGCGCGTCTCGCGGTCCTGCCAGCGCCGGTTGACGGCGAGGCCGAAGGACGTCGAGGCCTGGCCCTCACGGGTGTAGCGGATCTCTGGGTCGCGGGTGAGGTTCCCGGTGACCGTCGTGCTGTTGCTCATGGATCGGCTCCTCGGTGTCGGTGGACACGGCCGGCTCGCCAGCCGCCGGGCCTCGGCCGGCAATGGCGCCGGGCCCGACGGGCATCGTGACGATCGAACCTTGCACGGAACCTGGCGCAGAACCTCCCCCGGCGGTGCCTGGCTCGCGGGCAGCTCGGGAGCAGAAGAGTGGGCGTGTCCGCGCGTGGGCGCCCGGGATCGCACACGGGGGGCGCGGGCGCGTACGGCCGTCGGTTCGGGCGCACGGGGGTGCGTCGCGGCCGTCGGGCAGGCGCCCGAGCGGCGTCACGCCGACGGAACGGATCCGCAGCGGCTCGTCAGACGTCGAGGAAGCGGCGGATCGCCAGGGCGGAGCCGGCCGAGCCGATGAGCACCCCCACGGACACCACGACCGCTTCGGTCCAGAACACCTCCCACCCGCTCATGCGCATGAGCGTGAACAGGGCCTGGGGGTGCTCGGGGTTCCCGAGCTGGTTGAACACGAGATGGAGGGCGTACACGGCCAGGGCCGCGACACCCGACCCGAGCAGCCCTTGCATCAGCCCCTCGGACATGAAGGGGATCCGGATGAACCAGTTGGTCGCCCCGACGAGCTTCATGACCGACACCTCGCGGCGTCGAGCGAAGATCGCCATGCGGATCGTGTTGAGGATGAGCACCGTGGCCGACAGCAGCAGCACGAGGGCCACGATGAGGAAGATCCACTGGATGAGGTCGATCGCCTTCTGCTGGGTGTGGATCTGCGCCAGCGGCGCGGTCACCCGGTGGACGCCCTCCTGGCCGGTGAAGCGCTTGATCACCGCGCCGGCGTCGGTCGGCTGGACGGGTGTGCACGAGAACGACGTGTACATCTGGCCCACCGAGAGCACGCTCCACTCCTCGGGGGTCAGCAGCTTCTGCGCCAGCTGGTAGTTCTGGCGCTTGTCCTTGAAGGAGCACGGGTGGCGGACGTAGGGCAGCTGCTTGAGCTCTTCGGCCACGGCGGCGATCTCGCCCTTGGACGCCGCCGGCTCCATCCACACCGTCACCTGGGTCTGGCGCTGCCAGACGACCTCGGCCTTGGCCGCGCCCTGCTTGAGCAGCAGCGCCGCCCCCACGAGCGCGAGCGACACGGCCATGGTGAGGATCGCGGCGATGGTCATGAGACGGTTCCGCCACAGGTTGGCGCCCGTCTCGCGGACCACGTAGTCGAGCGAGACCGGCATCAGGCGCGGCCCCCGGCAGCCGGCGACGCCGCGGCGGCACCGGCCGCGCCGTCGATGCCGTAGACGCCGCGGTGCTGGTCACGCACGAGCACCCCATGGTCGAGCTCGATCACGCGGCGGCGCATCCAGTTCACGAGCACCTCGTCGTGCGTCGCGACCACGACCGTCGTGCCCGTGCGGTTGATCCGGTCGAGCAGCTGCATGATCCCCTGGCTCGTCGTCGGGTCGAGGTTCCCGGTGGGCTCGTCGGCCAGCAGGATCAGGGGGCGATTGACGAAGGCGCGGGCCACCGCGACGCGCTGCTGCTCGCCCCCCGACAGCTCGCTCGGCAGGTTGCCGGCCTTCTTGGCCAGCCCCACCAGTTCGAGGACCTGGGGCACCTGCGAGGCCACGACGTGCTTGGGCCGGCCGATCACCTCGAGCGCGAACGCCACGTTCTCGAACACGGTCTTGTTCGGCAGCAGGCGGAAGTCCTGGAAGACGCAGCCGATGTTCCGCCGCAGGTAGGGCACCCGCCACTTCGGGAGATGCACGATGTCGCGCCCGGCCTCCCAGATGCGGCCGCTGTCAGGCAGCTCCTCGCGCAGGAGCAGGCGGATGAACGTGGTCTTGCCCGAACCCGATGACCCGACGAGGAAGACGAACTCCCCCTTCTCGATCTCCACCGACACGTCGCGGAGCGCGACGGTCGTCCCCTTGTAGGTCTTGGTGACGTGATCGAAGCGGATCATCAGGGATGCACGTGCAGCGAGCGCCGGGCACGCCGGTTCGCGGTCGCCCGGGCGGTCCGCCGAGCTCGAAGTCCCCCACAGCGTAGCCCGTCGGGAGGGGCCCCGCTGGGAACGGCGTGGCGCCTGGTCAGGCTGTCGCGCGGGTGCCGCGCTCGCGCCGTCGGTGCAGCTCGGCCTCCATGAACGCGTCGAGATCGCCGTCGAGCACCGCCTCGACGTTGCCCGTCTCGACCTGGGTCCGGTGGTCCTTCACCTGCTGGTAGGGGGCCAGCACGTAGGAGCGGATCTGGTTGCCCCACGAGGTGTCGGTGCGCTCGCCGCTCAGCGACTCGAGCTCGGCCTGGCGCTCGGCGCGCTTGCGCTCGGCCAGCTTCGCCGCCAGGATCTGCATTGCCTTGGCCTTGTTCTGGTGCTGGCTCCGTTCGTTCTGCACCGCCACCACCGTGTTGGTGGGCAGATGGGTGATCCGCACGGCCGAATCGGTCTTGTTGACGTGCTGCCCGCCCGCGCCCGACGAGCGGTAGGTGTCGATGCGCAGGTCCTTCTCGTCGATCTCCACCTCGTCGGTGAGGTCCTCCAGGAAAGGGACCACCTCGATCGACGCGAAGCTCGTCTGGCGCCGGTGCTGCGCATCGAAGGGCGACATGCGCACGAGGCGGTGCACGCCGCGCTCGGCCGAGAGCAACCCGTAGGCGAAGCGCCCCTTCACGATGAACGTGGCCGACAGCAGCCCCGCCTCCTGGCCCTCGGTCGCCTCGTCCATCTCGATCGAGAACCCCCGGCGCTCCGCCCACCGCCGGTACATGCGGACCAGCATCTCGGCCCAGTCCTGTGCGTCGGTGCCACCCGCCCCGGCGTGCACCTCGACCACCGCGTCGCGGTCGTCGTAGTCGCCGGTGAACAGCGATTGCAGCTCGAGGTCGTCGAGGCGGCGGCCAAGGTCGTCGACCGCCTGGCGCAGCTCGCGCTCCATCGCCGGCTCCGGCGTGCCGGCGGCCGCCGCCTCGTCGCACAGCTCGCCCAGGACCATGGCGTCCTCGAGGTCGGCGCGCAGCTTGACCAGCCGCGCCAGGTCGTCGCCCACCCGGCCGAGCTCGGTGGTGACCGCGCGGGCCCGGCCGGGATCCTCCCAGAGGTCCGGGCGCGCCGCCACCTGCTCGAGCTCGCCGTGGCGGCGGCGGAGGTCCTCGAGCCCGAGGTAGCCCTCGGCCTCCTTCAGCCGGGTGGCGAGGGACTCGAGCTCGCCGGCGAGATCACGCGGCTCGAGCCCCGCGGCACGGTCAGGAGGCGCCATGGCAGAGCTTGTACTTCTTGCCGCTGCCGCACCAGCACGGCTGGTTGCGACCGAGCTTCTGGCCTGCCTGGCCTGCCTGGCCTGCCTGGCCTGCCTGGGCACCCCGGCCGGCCGCTGGCTCCCGGCTGGGCGCGCCGCCACGCGCCGGTGCCCCGGCCCCTTTGCCGCTGCCGCCCGCCTGGGTACGCCCCGCCCGGTCTGCAGGGGCGGCGCTCGGACGGGCGCCGTTCCCCGCACGGGCGGGCTGCGTGGCCCCAGCCGGTGCGTCGAGCAGGCCGGGTGCCAGAGCGAGCGGCTGGCTGACCGCGTCGAGCGCAGCCCCCCGGTCCCCCGCCATCACGGCGGCCAGCAGGCTGGTGCCCGCGACCGGGTCCTCCGCCGCCTCGTAGACGGCCCGCGACAGGTCGGGCTCGGGCGCCGGCTCCACGAGGGCCTCGACGTGCAGCACGTAGCGCAGGTAGTCGTCGTCGATGGCGTCCATCAGCTGGCCGAACATGTTGAAGCCCTCGCGCTGCCACGCCACCAGCGGGTCCTGCTGGCCCATGGCGCGCAGGTTGATCCCCTCGCGCAGGTAGTCCATCTCCGCCAGGTGGTCGCGCCACCGCTGGTCGATGATCTGGAGCATCACGTCGCGCTCGATGGCCCGGGCGGTCTCGGTGCCCCCGGGCATCTCCTCGGAGCGGCGGTCGTAGTACTCGAGCGCCTCGGCCACGATGCTGTCGGTGATCTGGCTCACCGACGTCGCCTCGGCCAAGTCGTCGGCCGTGAACTGCGTCGGGTAGTACTGGGAGACCTCGGCCACGAGGTGGTCGAGGTCCCACTCTTCGGCGTACTCGCTCGGGCACGACGCCGACACCAGGGTGGAGAGGACCGTGCGGAGCAGCTCGCGGGTGTACTCGTCGAGATCCTCGCCGTCGATGACCTGCAGCCGGCGGGCGTAGATGATCTTGCGCTGCTCGTTCATGACCTCGTCGTACTTGAGGACCTCCTTGCGGATCTCGGAGTTCCTCGCCTCGACGGTGTTCTGGGCGCGCTCGATGGCCTTGGTGACCATCTTGGCCTCGATCGGCACGTCCTCGGGGATGGCGCGGCCCATGACCCAGTTCATGGCACCGGTTGCGAACAGCCGCATCAGGTCGTCCTCGAGGCTGAGGTAGAAGCGGCTCTCCCCCGGGTCCCCCTGGCGGCCGGAGCGCCCGCGGAGCTGGTTGTCGATCCGCCTGCTCTCGTGGCGCTCGCTGCCGAGCACGTAGAGGCCGCCGAGCTCGCGCACCTTCTCGCCTTCGGCCCGGCAGAGGTCCTCGAGCTCCTGGCGGAGCTTCGCCACTGCCGCTGCGCCGTCCTCGGTGGCCGGGTCGAGCCCCTGGGCCCGCGCTTCGTGCAGGGCGAGCAGCTCGGCGTTGCCGCCGAGGATGATGTCGACCCCGCGGCCGGCCATGTTGGTGGCGACCGTCACCGCGCCGAGGCGCCCCGCCTGGGCCACGATCTCCGCCTCGCGGAAGTGCTGCTTCGCGTTCAGCACCTGGTGGGGGATGCCACGCTGGTCGAGGAGGCGCGAGAGCAGCTCCGACTTCGCCACCGACGCCGTGCCCACGAGCACCGGCTGCCCGCGCTCGTGGCGCTGCGCGATGTCCTCGACGACGGCGTTGAACTTGGCCGCCTCGGACTTGAAGACGAGATCCGGCTCGTCGGCCCGGATCATCGGCATGTTGGTCGGGATCGGCACGACCGGCAGGTGGTAGGTGCTGGCGAACTCGGCCGCCTCCGTCTCCGCGGTGCCGGTCATACCGGCCAGCTTCTCGTAGAGGCGGAAGTAGTTCTGCAAGGTGACGGTGGCCCAGGTGTGGTTCTCCTCTTTGATCCGCACCCGTTCCTTCGCCTCGACCGCCTGGTGGAGCCCGTCGGACCACCGCCGGCCCTCGAGCGTCCGCCCGGTGAACTCGTCGATGATCTTCACCTCGCCCTGCTCGACGAGGTAGTCCTTGTCGCGGTGGTACAGCTCCTTGGCCCTCAGGGCCTGTGCGAGCTGGTGGACGTAGTTGGTGCCCACCGCGTCGTAGAGATTGTCGATGCCGAGCGCGCGCTCGACCTTCTCGATGCCCGCCTCGGTGGGCACCACGATCCGCTTCTCCTCGTCGACCTCGTAGTCCTCGTCGCGGTCCAAGGTGCGCACGATGCTGGCGAACTGGTAGTAGAGGCGGGCCGCCTCGTCGGCTGGGCCCGAGATGATGAGCGGCGTCCGGGCTTCGTCGATCAGGATGGAGTCGACCTCGTCGACGATGGCGTACACGTGACCGCGCTGGACCATCGTGTCGCGCGACCGGGCCATGTTGTCGCGCAGGTAGTCGAAACCGAACTCCGTGTTGGTGCCGTAGGTGACGTCGGCCGCGTACGCCTCACGCTTGGCGGCGGGATCGGCCACGTCGGGGCCAACACGTCCGACGGTCAGACCCAGCCAGCGGTACACGCGCCCCATCCACTCGGCGTCGCGGGTCGCCAGGTAGTCGTTGACCGTCACCACGTGCACGCCCCGCCCCTGCAGGGCGTTGAGATAGACGGGCAGCGTGGAGACGAGCGTCTTGCCCTCGCCGGTCTTCATCTCGGCGATCCAGCCGAAGTGCAGCGCCATGCCGCCCATCAGCTGCACGTCGAAATGGCGCTGGCCGAGCACCCGCCAGGCGGCCTCGCGCACGACGGCGAACGCCTCGACCAGGAGGTCCTCGAGCGTCTCCCCGGCATCGAGCCGCTGGCGGAACTCCACGGTCTTGTGGCGGAGCTCGTCGTCGGCGAGCGCCTCCATCTCCGGCTCGAGCTCGTTGATCAGCGGGACCAGCTCCGCCAGGCGCCGGACCTTTTTGCCCTCTCCGGCCCGGAGCACGCGGGCGAACACGCTCATGGCCTGTCCATGCTACCGGTCACCGGGAGCCCGGCCCCGGCACCGGTCGTGGGTCGGTTCGGAACCTGACGCGCCACCCAGCTCACCCGCTGCCCGGGCACCGCCGCCTGCCTGGGCTCGTCGGGCTGGGGGCGTCGGGCCGGGCACCGCCGCCTGCCTGGGGTCGTCGGGCTGGGGGCGTCGGGCTGGGGTCGTCGGGCTGGTCGGCTCCGGGTCAGCCTCCCGAGCCGCGCCGGGCGCACGGAGTCGGGGTTGCGCGGAGCTGACCTGGTCTTTGACCCCACACCCGCCTGCGGCAGGGCTCGCGGGCCGGACGGCGGCGACCTCTCGGTCCGGCACCGCCCGCAGTGGCCCGCATCCCCCCGTCGCCACCGCCCCCCGACCACCGGGGGCCCAGTGGGCAGGACTTACCTCTAAGCCGCACCATGCTCAGCAACCATCTGTTGCCTTACGTGGGTCGTTTCGCCTGCGACTGGCGTCGACTTGCAACCACAGACCCCCGCGCAACCCCGAGGGGACTCTAGCGGCGCCCGGGGCCAGACCTCGGTGCCGGGTCGGGGGTCACTGCATCGGCTGGCGGCAGCGGCCCGCGGGGCCCTGCGCGCCGGAGCGCCTGGGCGGCCACCGCCACCACCAGGCGGGCGCCGAGCAGCGCGGCGCCCAGCGGCAGGGCCGACCGCCGCCACCCCTCGGTCGAGCGCAGTGCGAAGCGCAGCGCGGAGCGGTGGTGCTCCACGAGCATCCGGTAGGGATGCCGGCGGGTCGAGACCCCCTGCAGGTGGGTCACCACCGCCTCCGGCTGGTGGCCCACCCCCCAGCCGGCACGGCAGGCACGCCAGCACAGGTCCATGTCCTCGGCGAACATGAAGTACGCCTCGTCGAAGCCGCCCAGCGCCTCGAAGGCGGTCCGGCGGACGAGGAAGCAGGCGCCCGACACCCAGTCGGCCGTCCCCGCCTGCTCCGGCGAGGTGGCGGGGCTGCGGTACCGGCGCGTGAACCGGTTGCCGGGCGCGAGCGAGCCGAGCACGGCGTGCCCCACGGCCTCGGTCATCGACGGGAACCGTCGAACGGAGGGGTACCGGTCGCCCGCTGGGGTGAGGATGCGGGGCCCGACGATGGCCCACGCGGGCTCCGCGTCGAGGGTCCGGGCCAGGCGGCCCACGGCGCCGGGATGGGCCACGATGTCGGGGTTGCAGACGAGGAGGTGCTCGCACGGCCCGGCTGCGGCCGCCCCCCGGTTGGCACCGCCCCCGTACCCGAGGTTTCGCCCAGGCGCCACGACAGGCACGTCGAAGCCGGCCTTCCGCAGTACGGTCGTGGTGGCGACCGGGTCCCCGTTGGCGACCACCACCACCTCGGCCACCTCGGCGTCGTCGAGCAACGACGACACGCACCGGGCCAGCACCTCCCCGGCGTCGTAGTCGACCACGATCGCCGCCACCCGGCCGCCCACCCGGCCCCCCACGGCTCAGGCCCTCGGACCCAGCACCCGGACGAGGCGCTCGAGGCCGTCACGCCAGTCAGGCAGGGGTGGGATGCCCGCCAGGCGGAGGGCGGCGTTGTCGAGCACGGAGTTCGCCGGCCGGGGTGCCGGGCGTGGGGGGCGCAGCTCGGCGGTGGCGATCGGCTCCACCCGGCCCGGGTCGTGGCCGGCCAGCTCGAGCACGGCCCTCACGAAGCCGAACCACGTGGTGGCCCCGGCATTGGTGACATGGAAGACGCCCGGCAGTCGGTCGGTGGCCAGGGTGACGATCGCCGCCGCCAGGTCGGCGGTGAACGTGGGGGACCCGTGCTGGTCGTCGACGAAGCGCAGCGGCCCGCGGGCCGCCGCCAGCCGGAGCGCGGTCCTCACCATGTTCGCGCCGTGGGCACCGCACAGCCACGAGGTGCGCACGACGGTCGCCCCCGGGGGGCATTCCAGCTCGCCGCCGTACTTGCTGCGGCCGTACACCGACAGCGGGTTCGGATGGTCCCATTCCACGTAGGGCCGGTGCGAGGTGCCGTCGAAGACGTAGTCCGTGGACACGTACACGAGATGCGCGCCGACGCGGGCGGCAGCCTCCGCCACGTGGCGCGTCCCCATGGCGTTGACGCGAAAGGCCCGGTCCGGGTCTGCCTCACACGCGTCGACGTCCGTCCACGCCCCGGCGTGGACCACGACGGCCGGGCGCAGCGCGTCGAGGGCGCCGAGCACCGCCGTGCGATCGTCCACGGCCAGCGCGGCGTGGTCGGCAGCCACCACGTCGAGACCGCTCGGCACGAGCGGGGCCCCCGGACCGCGCAGCGCGCGGCGACGTCCCCCCTCGGGCACCGAGCCGCCGAGCGCGGCCACCAGATCGCGGCCGAGCTGGCCCCCTGCACCGGTAACGAGGACCCTCACGCCCGCGCTAGGGCGTCGTCGCCCAGGCAGCCTCGGCCACCGGGGCCCGCCTCGCGAGGGGCTCCCACCACGCTCGGTTCGCCTCGTACCACCGCACGGTCTCCTCCAGCCCGGCCACGAAGGAGATCTGCGGGCGCCACCCGAGCTCGCGCTCGATCTTGGAGGAGTCGAGCAGGTACCGGCGATCGTGGCCCGGACGGTCGGGCACGAGCTGCTTGAGCGACGGCGGCTTGCCGAGCAGGTCGAGCACGAGGTCGGCGATCTGCTCGACGCTCGCCTCGACCCCGCTGCCGACGTGGTACGTCTCGCCCACCCGCCCCCGTTCGAGCACCGCCTCCACCGCCCGGCAGTGGTCCACCACGTGAAGCCACTCGCGGCGGTTCTGCGTCGACGCGTACAGCGGCAGGGGGAGGCCGTCCAGCGCGTGGGTGGTGAACAGCGGCACCACCTTCTCGGGGAACTGGTACGGGCCGTAGTTGTTGCAGCAGTTGGTGATGGTCACCGGCAGCCCGAAGGTCTCCGCGTAGGCCCGCACGGCGTGGTCCGCACCCGCCTTCGACGCGTTGTAGGGCGTGCGCGGGCGGTAGGGGCTCGACTCGGTGAAGCGCTCGTCGCTGTCGAGCGCCAGGTCACCGTAGACCTCGCAGGTCGAGATGTGGTGGAACCGCCCGACGCCCGCATGGCGCGCCGCCTCGAGCAACGTCTGGGTCCCGACGACGTTGGTCCGGAAGAAGCGGCCGGGGTCGAGCACGGCCAGGCTGTTGTGGGACTCGGCCGCGAAGTGGACGATGGTGTCGATGCCGTGGTCGGCAAGGGTGCGGGCGACGAGGGGCCCGTCGCAGATGTCGCCGTGGACGAAGGTGACAGGCGGCTCGAGGCCGGCCAGGTTGAGCCGGTTGCCGGCATAGGTCAGCGCGTCGAGCACGACCACCTGGTCACCAGGGTGCTCGGCCACCCAGTAGCGGACGAAGTTGGAGCCGATGAACCCTGCTCCGCCAGTCACGAGGAGCCGCACGGGCGTTCACACTAGATGATGCCCGAGGGCCGGCCTGGAGCCGACAGCGGGCCGGCGGGGCCGCTGCGAGGGCGGCGGGGCCGCTGCGGGGCCGGCGGGGCCGCTGCGGGGCGGCGGGGCCGCTGGGAGGCGGCGCTCAGGCGGGCAGCGGCGTCACCGGGATCGGCGTGAACGACGACCACGGGGTGGACCAGTCCATCACCCCGTGGTCGCCGGGCGCAGGCGGGCGCGGGCTCCCCACCACGTCGACGATGTCGCCCACCCGGCTGAACCCGTAGAACTGCTGGGCGTCGGCCGGGCTCAGGTTGATGCAGCCGTGGGACACGTTCGTGTTCCCCTGGTCTGCCACCGACCAGGGAGCGGCATGCACGTACTCCCCGCTGTCGGAGATGTGCACGTCCCAGTAGACGATCTCGTCATAGCCGCCAGGCGAGTCGACCGGGATGCCGACGGTCGAGGACACCATGCGGACCTGGGTCTCGCGGTCCATCACGATGTGCACCCCACCCATGGTCGGGTACTGGTCGCTGCCGCCGCTGAGCGGGTAGGTGGCGACGACCTTGCCGTTGTCGGTGACCGTCATCTGGTGGGTGATCAGGTTGGCGGTCGAGATCCTGGCGTCGCCGATGGAGAAGGTCACCTGGTCCGATCCCTGCCCCCAATTGCCGCCGCCGGCGTCCCAACCGTCGAGGGAGTCCGACAACGAGATCTGCTCGCCCGACGGCCACAGGCTCTCGGGCCGCAGGTGCAGCTCGGTGCTCGAGAACCAGTAGGCGCCGACGGCCACCGGCGACGACATCGACAGGTGCAGATGCGACAGCACGGCGGCGCGGGCGGCGGGATCGGTGACCGGGTGGTCGAAGGTGAGCACGATCGGCTGGCCCACGCCGACGCTGAGCCCACTGTCGGGCCACAAGGTGGCGTGCACCCATGCCGAGGGGGTGACCGTGGTGAAGCTGGCGACGGTGGTCGCCGCCACCCTGGATCGCCCGGCGACCGTGGCGTCGACGCGGTACGTCGTGCCCGCCGCCAGCGGCTGGGTGGCGGTCCAGGTGGTGTCCGAGGGGTCGAGGGTGCCCGAGACGGGCTGTCCCGCGCCGTCGGTGACCACCACCGAGCGGAGGCGGCCCAGGCTCGTGTACACGGAGATCGGCGAGTCGAGCGGCACCGACGTGGCGCCGTCGCCCGGGCTGGTCGTGACGGCGGCCGCCAGCTCGTGGCGGATCTGGCGGGGCGAGGGCCCCGACTGCCCGGCATGGGTGGGGAGTGCGACGAGCACGAGGGCCGCCACCCCGCCGAAGACGGCGAGCGCCACGGCGACGAGCAGCTTCCACCCCCGCCCGGGCCCTCGCCGGTGCCGCCGGGATCCTCGTCGGTTCCGCCTGGATCGGTCCCTCACCGTTGTGACCATTCCCTTACCCGTCGATCCTCACATCCTGCCCCAAGGGCGCCAGCCGGTTGCGTCACCCCCCTTGCGGCGACGTGCGCCCCGGCCTGACGTGCACCACGTCGCCCGCAGCCACCTCCCGGTGACCAGCAGGTGTCGCCACGACGAGGTGCCCCTCGTCGGTGAGGTCCACGGCTCTGCCCTCGACCATGCCCGCACCGGTGTCGACCACGACGAGGCGGCCGAGGGTGGCGCAACGCGCCCGGCCGGCCGCGACCAGGGCTGCCCGACCCCCGGGCCGGTCGAGGTCCGCCCGCAGCGGGGCCAGGGAGGCGAGCAGGGCGAACAGGAGGCCGAGCCGGTCGACAGCCCGGCCGGCGAGCTCGCGCAGGCAGGCCCCCCCGGCGCCCTGGGGACCGGGCCAGTCCACGTTGATGCCCACCCCGACCACCACCGTCGGCAGGGCCGGCTCGGCGCCCTGCACCCCGGGCACGGACTCGGCCAGCACGCCGGCGAGCTTGCGATCGGCCACGACGAGGTCGTTGGGCCACTTGAGCCACGGCTCGACCCCCGCCGCCACCTCGCACGCCCGGCAGGCGGCGAGGGCCACCGCCAGCGAGCACAGGTGCAGCTCGGTGGGCGCCAGCGCCGGGCGCAGGAGCACCGAGGCGAGCAGGGACGAGCCCGGCGGCGACTCCCAGGTCCGGCCCAGCCTGCCCCGGCCTGCACGCTGGTGGTCCGCCACCACCACGAGCCCGTCGGGCAGGCCCTCCGCCTCGGCCAAGAGGTAGCGGTTGGTCGAGTCGAGCGAGCCGAACAGGCGGACGTCCCCGAGGGGAACGGACATGGCGGACACGCTACTCGGCGTGCAAGTCTGAGTGGCCGGGCCGGACGGGTCCGGGGTCGAGCGGGTCCCGACCCGGCCACGGTCGGAGGTAGCCGGGTCGGAGCGAATGGAGCCCGGTCGAACGGGCAAGGTCGAGCGGAAAGGCGCGCTGTGCTGCACAAGGTCCTGATCGCCAACCGGGGGGAGATCGCCGTCCGGGTCATCCGGACGTGCCGGGAGATGGGCATCGCCACGGTGGCCGTCTACTCCGACCTCGACCGCGACGCCCTGCACGTGCGCCTGGCAGACGAGGCCTACTCGCTCGGCGGCCAGACGGCGGCCGAGAGCTACCTCAACACCGAGGCCATCTTGTCGGTGATCGAGCGGTGCGGCGCCGACGCCGTGCACCCGGGCTACGGGTTCTTCTCCGAGAACGCCGACTTCGCCCGCGCGATCACCGGCAAGGGCGTCGCCTTCGTCGGCCCACCCCCCGACGCGATCGAGGTGATGGGCGACAAGATCAGCTCCCGGCTGGCCGCCGAGCGGGCCGGGGTGGCCGGGGTGCCCGGGCGATCCGAGGCCCTCGTGTCGCCCGACGAGGTCGTCGCCTTCGGCGAGGAGCACGGCTGGCCGGTCGCCATCAAAGCCGCCTACGGGGGCGGCGGCCGGGGGATGAAGGTCGTCGCCTCACCCGACGAGGCTGCGGCGGCGATGGAGTCGGCGGCGCGCGAGGCGCAGGCCTACTTCGGCCGACCGGAGCTGTACCTCGAGCGCTACCTGACCTGGCCGCGCCACATCGAGATGCAGGTGCTCGCCGACGCCCACGGCCACACGCTGTGGCTGGGCGAGCGCGACTGCTCGAGCCAGCGACGCCACCAGAAGCTCATCGAGGAGAGCCCGGCGCCGGATTTCCCCGACGAGATCCGGCGGGCCATGGGCGAGGCGGCGGTCCGGGTGGCCGAGGCCTGCGGGTACGTGAACGCCGGCACGGTGGAGTTCCTCTACGAGGACGGGCGCTTCTACTTCCTGGAGATGAACACGCGCCTGCAGGTCGAGCACCCCATCACGGAGCTCGTGACCGGCCTCGACCTCGTCGCCTGGCAGTTGCGGATCGCCTCGGGCGAGCCGCTCGCCTTCGGCCAGGACGACATCACGAGAACGGGCCACGCCATCGAGGTGCGGGTGAACGCCGAGGACCCCTCGGGGGGGCGCTTCACGCCCTCCCCCGGCACCATCACGAAGTTCACGACGCCGGCCGGGCCGGGCGTGCGGGTCGATGCCGGCTACGAGGCGGGCGACACCGTCAGCCAGTTCTACGACAACCTGGTGGCCAAGATCGTCGTCTGGGGCGAGGACCGCGAGGCGGCGCGCCGGCGCATGCTGCGAGCCCTGGGCGAGACGCGCATCGAGGGGGTGGCGACGACCATCCCCGCCGACGTGGCGATCCTCGGCCATCGGGACTTCGCCGCCGCCGCGCACTCGACCCGCTGGGTCGAAGACGCCCTCGACCTCTCGTCGCTGGTGGCCGAGCCATCTGCCGGCGCGCCCCGCCCCGACGACGAGACGCCCCGGGTGCTGCGCGACGTCACGGCCGAGGTGGACGGGAGGCGCTTCCAGGTCAAGCTGTGGGTACCCGACGTCGGCACCGCGGACGGCGGGCCTCGCGCCACGGGCCGCGTGGGCACGGCCCGGCGGCGCACGCACGCGCAACTCACGGGCACCGGGTCGGGAACGGTGACCGTCCCCATGCAGGGGACCATCGTCAAGGTCCTCGTGAGCGTGGGCGACACCGTCGAAGCCGGCCAGACGGTGTGCGTGCTCGAGGCCATGAAGATGGAGAACGCGGTCAACGCCGAGAAGGCCGGCGTCGTGCGGGAAGTCCGCGTGTCGGCCGGCGACGCCGTGGGCGGCGGCGACGTCGTCGCCGTCATCGAGTAGGGCGGTGACGGCGGCCGTGACCGACGCGGGAGCCGGGCCGACGGCCGTGCCCGGGGGCCGTCGCGCCCGGGCGGCGAAGGCCGCCGCCCGCGACCGCGTGCTCGCATCCCTCGACGACCTGGTCACCCTCAGCCACTCGATCCACGCCCACCCCGAGACCTGCTTCGAGGAGACCCGCTCGTCCGAGTGGACCGCCGCCGCGCTCGAGGACGCCGGCCTCGAGGTGGCTCGCGGCGCGGGCGGCCTGCCGACGGCCTTCGTTGCTCGCGCCGGGTCGGGGCCCCTCGTGGTGGCGTTCTGCGCCGAGTACGACGCCCTCCCCGAGGTCGGGCACGCGTGTGGGCACAACATCATTGCGGCCGCCGCCGTGGGCGCGGGTGCCGCCCTGGCCCCGGCGGCCGACGAGCTCGGCATGACCGTGCTCGTGGTGGGCACCCCCGCCGAGGAGGGCGGCGGGGGCAAGGTCCTGCTCCTCGAGCGAGGCGTGTTCGACGGCGTGCATGCGGCGATGATGGTGCACCCGTGGCCGACCGAACGCCTCGAGGCGCGGTGCCTGGCCGTCTCGCACTTCGACGTGCGGTTCCACGGCAAGGAGGCCCACGCCTCGGCGGCGCCATGGGAAGGCGTCAACGCCGGCGACGCGCTGACCGTGTCGCAGGTGGCCATCGGCCTGCTGCGCCAGCAGCTGGCTCCCGGCGACCAGGTCCACGGCGTGGTCCTCGAGGGCGGCGCGGCCGCCAATGTCATCCCGGCCAGCGCCACCGCACGCTACATGTGCCGTGCGCCGAGCCTCGCGGCCCTCGACGTGCTCGAGGCGCGGGTGCGCCGTTGCTTCGAGGCCGGAGCCCTCGCCACCGGCGCCAGCGTCGACGTCGAGCCCGTCGGGCCCGTGTACTCGCAGATGGCGAGCGATCCCGGCCTCCTCGCCGCCTACCGCGCCAACGCCGAGTCCCTGGGCCGCCGCTTCGACCTCGACGACGAGGGCGCCCCCCTGCCGACCCTGTCCACCGACATGGCCAACGTGTCGCTGGCAGTGCCCGCCATCCACCCCTTCATGGCGATCGACGCCCACGGCGCGGTCAACCACCAGCGGGCGTTCGCCGCCGCGTGCACGACCGCGTCAGCCGACGCCGTGGTACGCGACGGCGCCCTCGCCCTGGCATGGACGGCGATCGACGCGGCCACCGATCCGGCCCTCCGGGACCGCCTGCTCGCCCGGGCCGCACCCGGCGGCCCACCGGCTGGCTGACCCACCCCCCGGGGTGCAGGCGCCCGGGCCGCACCCGGCGGCCCCCCGGCTGGCTGACCCATCCCCCGAGGTGCAGGCGCCCCGGCTCTGTCGGCCCCGCCGGTAGCGGGTCAGCTTCCCGGCCGGTCGCGCGGTCAGCCCCCCGGCCGGTAGACGCCGAACTCGTCGCGCAGGACGTCGGACACCTCGCCCAGGGTGGCCATCCGCGACAGGGCGACCTTCATCGGCACGAGGAGGTTCTGCGTGCCCCGGGCGGCGGCACGGACGTCGGCGAGCGCGGCGTCCACCGCTGCCTGGTCGCGCTCGGCACGAACCCGGGCTGTGCGGGCAACCTGGCTCTTTTGCAGCTCGACGTCGATGGGGAACACCTCGGCCGGCTCCTTTTCCTCGTCGACGAACCGGTTGACGCCGACCACGACCTTGCGGCCCTCGTCGACAGCCCGAGCGTAGGCGTAGGCGGCGTCTTCGATCTCGCCCTGCATGAACCGAGCCTCGATCGCGGCGACCGCCCCGCCGAGCTCGTCGATGCGGTCGAGGTAGGCCTGCGCGCCACGCTCCACCTCGTCGGTGAGCGACTCGACGAAGTACGAGCCGGCGAGGGGGTCGACGGTGTCCGCGATGCCCGACTCGTAGCCGATGATCTGCTGGGTGCGCAGGGCGATCTTGGCTGCCCGCTCGGTCGGCAGGCCGAGCGCCTCGTCGAAGCCGTTGGTGTGGAGGCTCTGGGTCCCCCCCAGCGCCGCCGCGAGCGCCTGGAGCGTGGTGCGCACGATGTTGTTCTCGGGCTGCTGGGCCGTCAGGGTGGACCCGCCGGTCTGCGTATGGAACCGCAGCGTCTTCGAGCGGTCGTCGCGCGCCCCGAAGCGCTCGGTCATGATCCTGGCCCACATCCGCCGCGCGGCTCGGAACTTCGCCACCTCCTCGAAGAAATTGTTGTGCGCGTTCCAGAAGAACGAGAGCCGGGGCGCGAAATCGTCCACGCTCTGGCCGGCGGCCAGGGCTGCCTCCACGTAGGCGATGGCGTCGGCGAGGGTGAAGGCCACCTCCTGCACCGCGGTCGCGCCGGCCTCGCGGATGTGGTAGCCCGAGATCGAGATCGTGTTCCAGTTCGGCAGGTGCTCGGCGCAGTAGGCGAAGGTGTCGACGACGAGGCGCATCGAGGGCCGAGGCGGGTAGATGTAGGTGCCCCGGGCGATGTACTCCTTCAAGATGTCGTTCTGGATCGTGCCCCGGATCTCCGCGCCGGGCACGCCCTGCTCCTCGGCGACGAGCTGGTAGAGCAGCAGCAGGATCGCGGCGGTGGCGTTGATCGTCATCGAGGTCGTGACCGTGCCGAGCGGCAGGTCCGCGAGCAGGAGCCGCATGTCGGCGAGCGAGTCGATTGCCACGCCGACCTTGCCCACCTCGCCCTCGGCGCGAGGGTGGTCCGAGTCGTAGCCCATCTGGGTGGGCAGGTCGAAGGCGCACGACAGGCCGGTCTGCCCGTGGGCGAGAAGGAACTTGAACCGCTCGTTGGTGGCCTCGGCCGTGCCGAACCCGGCGTACTGGCGCATCGTCCACAGCCGCCGCCGGTACATCTCGGCGTGGATGCCCCGCGTGAAGGGGTAGGCCCCGGGCTCCCCGAGGGAGGTGGCCGGATCCCAGCCGGCCAGATCGTCCGCCCGGTACACGGGGCGGATCACGATGCCGGAGTCGGTGCGGCGTTCGGACGTGGCCTTGGCGTCGTCGGTCATCGTCCCAAGGTTAAAGACCGCGGTCCCCTGGGGGCCACCGCGGCGAGTCCGGCCTTGGCGTGGGGTCCACGCTTGGACGCAGGACCTGCTCGCGGCCCTGCTCCGGCTCCGTCGTCACGCTCGGATCCACGCGCGGACGCAGGACCCAAGGGGGCCCCGGCCGGCGCCGCCGGCGCCCCGGGCCGGCACCGGTGCGCCGTCAGCCTCGCGGGTGGGGCATGCAGAGCTCGTCGTACTCGGCGATCACGATGTCGCCCGCGTCGGGACCACATGCAGGGCAGGCAGGGTCGCGCCGGACCTTGAAGGTGCGGAACGACTGCTCGAGCGCGTCGAAGGCGAGGAGGCGCCCCACCAGCGGGTCGCCGAGGCCGAGCAACAGCTTGAGGGTCTCGAGCGCCTGGATGGACCCGACGATGCCCGGTAGGACGCCGAGCACGCCGGCCTCCGCACACGAGGGAGCCAGTTCGGGGGGCGGCGGCTCGGGGATGAGGCAGCGATAGCAGGGGCCGTTGTAGGGGTCGAACACGGTCACCTGGCCCTCGAAGCGGAAGATCGAGCCGTGGACGACCGGCACCCGCTTGAGCAGCGAGGCGTCGTTGACGAGGTACCGGGTCGGGAAGTTGTCCGTGCCGTCGAGGATGACGTCGTAGCCGTCGATGATGTCGAGGACGTTGTCGGCACCCAGCCGCACGTCGTAGGTGACCACGTTGACGTCGTGGTTCATGGCCGTGAGGGTCTTCTTGGCCGAGTCGACCTTGCGCTCGCCGATGCGATCCATGCTGTGGAGCACCTGGCGCTGCAGGTTGGACTCGTCGACCACGTCCATGTCGATGATCCCGAGCGTGCCCACGCCGGCAGCGGCCAGGTAGAGGGCAGCGGGCGAGCCGAGGCCGCCGGCGCCGAGGAGCAGGACCTTGGAATCGAGCAGCTTCTGCTGGCCGGCCTCGCCAACCTCGGGGAGGAGCAGGTGCCGGTGGTACCGGTTTCGCTGGTCGGGGGTGAGAAAGCGGGGCACCGACCAGGGTCGTCCCTCGTCCTTCCAGCGGTTGAAGCCGCCGGCCATCGACACGACGTCGCGGTAGCCCAGGTCGCCGAGGGTGCGGGCTGCGAGCGCGGAGCGGGCCCCGCCGGCGCAGTACACGACGATCGGCGCCTCCTTGTCGACCAGCCGGCCCTCGACCTGGAACTCGAGGTTCCCCCTCGGCAGGTGGACGGCCCCGGGCACGGCCCCCTGCTGGTACTCGTCCGGCTCGCGCACGTCGAGGAAGGTCGCCGCGCCGAGCCGTGCCTCGGCGTCGGCGGTGCCGACCTCGGTGATGACCGACTTCGCGTCGTTGAGGAGCTCCCTAGCCGTCGGCAACTCGCACCTCCGCTCGTGTCCGACTTCGCGGGTACAAACCCTACCAGGTCGGTCGACATTCCCTGCACCTCCCGGCATGCCGTACGCCAGCCAGGTGGACCACGCCGTGCACGCCGTGCCGGCCGTCTGCGTACCATGACCTCGTGGCGCCGACGGCGCCACGGCCAACCTGGCGCCGACGGCGCCACGGCCAACCTGGTGCCGACGGCGCCATGGCCAACCTGGTGCCGACGGCGATCGGCGGGGCGCGGCTGGGAGGAGGGTCCCTGGAGGTCGGCGAGTCGATCCGCAGGCGGCGAATGGTCCGCAGCTTCGAGGCTCGCGACGTGCCCCGCGACGTCGTGGACGCCTTGGTGCTCGATGCCCTGCGCTCCCCCACAGCCGGCAACGCCCGGGGCGTCGCCTGGCTGGTGCTCCAGGGCCCCGAGGAGACTGCCCGCTACTGGGACCTGACGACAACCGAAGCCTGGCGGGCAGCGTCGCGCCGTTGGGCGGGGCTCGCCCGCGCCCCGGTGGTGGCCCTGTCCCTCACCTCGCCCGAGGTCTACGTCGACCGTTACGGCGAGCCGGACAAGGAGCCCTCTGGCCTCGGCCCGCCACCCGCCGGCGGGGGCGAGGCGGCGTGGCCGGTGCCCTACTGGTTCGGCGACGCCGCCTTCTCGACCATGGCGCTCCTCCTCGAAGCCGAGAGTGCCGGGCTCGGCGCGTGCTTCCTCGGCAATTTCCGGGGCGAGGCCGCCCTCCTCGCGGCCCTCGGCGTGCCCCCGGGGTGGCGCCTGTTCGGCGCCGTGCTCCTCGGGCACCCCGACGGCGCCGACCACCGCTCCCCCTCCCTCGACCGGGTCCGGCCCGGCGGGGCGCAGCGGTTGCACCGCGGCCGCTGGCGGGGTCCCTGACCGGAGTGGCCGCCACGCCGAGCGCGGCCCGCCGAGGAAGCGAGCAAGGTCGGCGGCGAGGTTCCGGCGCGACCCTGCCGGCATGACGAGCACGGCCCGACCCCTCGCCCGCCCCACGCACGGCGCCCTGGCGGAGCGTGCGTGGGCGGGGTTCGACCCCTCCGCGGCGACGCTCACGGTGGTGCCCCTGCGGGACCCGGCAGTCGAGGAGATCGGCTACCACCCGCGCTCCGAGTACGTGGAGCTGTTCTGGCTGCCGGTCATCGGCCCCTCCGCGACCCTGCTGCTCCGCCGCCTGGCCGACGGCATGGACGCAGGCGGGGGCCGCTTCGAGGTGGCGCCGGCGGAGCTCGCCGCCTCGCTCGGGCTCGGCAGCGGGAGCGGCGCCGGCCTTGCACGGGCGGTCGGGCGCTGCGTCCGCTTCGGGCTCGCCCGGCCGGCCGGTGGCGCCGCCCTGGCCGTTCGGCGTCTGCTCGCACCCCTCCCCCGCCGCCAGCTGCTCCGGCTGCCGCTGTCGCTCCAGGCGCGTCACCGGGCCTGGGAAGCTGGCCGCCAGGGGACTCCTCCCGCTGACGCATGGCGCCGTCGTGCCCGGCTCCTCGCCCTGGACCTCGCCCAGCTGGGCGAGGAGCGCCAGGCCATCGAGCGGCACCTCGCCCGGTGGGGCATCCATCCGGCGCTCGCCGCCGACGCCACCCGTTGGGCCCTGCGCCGTCCGGGGAAGCCCGAGGACTGAGCGAGCCGGCGGTCAGCGGTGCGGCGTCCCGCGGTGCGGGGCAGGCCGGCGGCAAGCGGTGCGGCGGTTCAGCCGGGCGGGCGGTCGTAGGACGCGAGCAGCTCCAGCAGGGTCCGGACGCCGAAGCCGGTGCCGCCCTTCGACACGTAGCCGCTCGACTCGGCGCTCCGCCCCGTGCCGGCGATGTCGAGGTGCGCCCAGGGGACCGCCTTGACGAAGCGGGCCAGCAGCAGCGCAGCCGCGATGGCGCCGGCCTCGCCCGCGCGGCCCACGTTCTTCATGTCGGCCACGTCCGAGTCGATGTGCTCCTGGTAGTCCTCGGGCAGCGGCAGGGGCCAGAGGCGCTCGCCGGCCAGCTCCCCGCTGCGGCGCACGCGCTCGACGAGGCGCTCGTCATTGCCGAACAGGGCGGCGATGCCCCGGCCGAGCGCCACCGTGGCTGCCCCCGTCAAGGTGGCCACGTCGACGATCGCGTCGGGCTCGAGCTCGGCCGCCAGTGACAGGGCGTCGGCGAGCACCAGACGGCCCTCGGCGTCGGTGTTGAGCACCTCCACCGTCGCCCCGTTGCGGATGGTGAGCACGTCGCCGGGCTTGAGGGCCCGTCCGCCGGGCATGTTCTCGGCCAAGGGGGCCAGAGCGGTCACTCGGCAGCCCACGCCGAGGTCGCGGCACGCGGCCAGCGTGGACAGCACGATGGCGGCGCCGCTCATGTCCGTCTTCATCGTCGTCATGCCCTCGGCAGTCTTGAGCGACAGCCCACCCGAGTCGAAGGTGATGCCCTTGCCGACGAGGACGATGTGGGGCGGTCGCCCAGACTCGTCGGGCCCCGCGGGCCCGGCAGGCTCGAAGGTCGCCCACACGAGGCGGGGCGGCTGCACCGAGCCGCGGCTCACCCCGAGCAGCCCCCCGAGGCGCTCTGCCTCCGCGCGGGCCTCGTCCCACACCTCGACGCGCACGCCTTCGATGCCTCCCAGCTCGTCGGCGACGCGCTCGGCCATGCGCGCCGGGGGAAGGTGGCTCGGCGGCGTGTTGATGAGGTCGCGGGCGAAGGACACCGCACGGGCCGCGCGTGCCCCCCGGCCCGTGCCACGTGCCAGGTCGGCGCGGATCGCCTCTGTGCCGGGCACCACGAGCAGGCGTTCGGGGGCTCCGGGGCGGGGAGCGCTCCGGAACGGGTCGAACCGGTAGGCAGCCAGCACGGCCCCTTCGGCCAGGGCGGCCCCCGTGACCGCGGCAGGTGGGCGTCCGGCCGCGCCGTCGGTGCCCGGCGGAGGGCCGGCCAACGCTGAGTCGGGCACGAGGAACGCCACCGCGCCCCGCTCGCCGGCGCTGCGCACCAGCGCGGCGGCGGCCCTGCGCCAGCGCTCGGGGTCGAGCCCGGCCCTGCTACCCAGTCCGACCAGGGCCAGTGCCGGCCGGCCGGGTCCGCCTCCCACGTGGAGGACCTGGCCGGGCCGGGCGGCGAACCCGCGCTGGGCGCACCACGTGGGATCGAGGGTGCCGGCAAGCTCGGCGACCCCCCCTGCGAGGGCGGGGTGTCCCGCCACCCCGGCGGCCAGCTCGGGGGCCGGCTCGGCCGCGAAGACCGGCACGCCCACAGCCACGGCCGCCTCCACCCCGGTGCCGGCTGCCGTCACCTCCACCTCGAGCCGGGTCATCGAGCGGTCACGCTCCCTCTGTTCCGGGCGAACGGGGACTGCGTGCTCGGCGCTGCTGGCGCCGGGCCGCCAGGTGCTCGTCACCCTCCTGCCATCTGGCCATGGTCCACAGCAGGTCCGACAGGCGGTTCAGGTAGGGGCCCACCTGCGAGCCGGCGATGGGCTCCCCCGCGTGGAGGCGCTCGGCCCGCCGCACGACCGTACGCGCCAGGTCGAGGGCAGCCGAGCGCCGGTTCTGGCCCGGCACCACGAACTCAGTGGGCATGGCGAAGCGTGCGCTCAGGTCGTCGATCCGCTGCTCGAGCCCTGCCACCATGGCGGGCGTCACGAGGGTCACCCCTTCCACCAGTTTCGAGCGGTTTCGTTGCTCGGTGGCGACCTCGGCCATGAGGACGTACAGGTCACGCTCGAGGCCCACGAGGAGATCGTCGAGCTCCGAGCCACGCTCCGCCTCGGCCCTGGCCATGCCCATCGCGGCCTGCGCCTCGTCGACGGCTCCGTTGAGCTCGATGCGAGCCGAGCTCTTCGGCACCCGGCCGCCGAAGAGCAGGCCCGTCGTGCCGTCGTCGCCCTTGCGCGTGTAGATGCGCACAGGGGGCGATCGTACTGCCCGGCACGCAGCGCGCCTCTGGCCCACGAGCAGGCTGGAACGCCCCTTGCCGGCGCGTCCTGCCCGGGAACCCGGCGCGCGGGCGGGGGCGGACCTGCTCGTGGCCGGTATGCGCTCGCGCGGCCGGTAGCCTTCCTGCGATGCCCGGCACACCCGATGCGCCGCTGGGCCGGCTCGACCCCGACGCCTCCGCGTACCTGACAGCCCTGCGCGAGCGCGTGGTCGTCTTCGACGGCGCCACGGGCACCAACCTCCAGCTGATGGAGCTGGGCGCGGCGGCCTTCGGGGGCGCCGAGCTCGAGGGCTGCAACGAAGTGCTCGTGTCGACGAGCCCCCAGGCAGTCGAGGCCCTGCACCGCTCGTTCCTCGACGTCGGCGTCGACGTCATCGAGACCGACAGCTTCGGATCGTCGCCGGTCGTCCTGGCCGAGTACGGCCTGGCCGGCCGGGCCCACGAGCTCAGCCGGACGGCGGCCACCCTCGCCCGGCGCGTGGCCGACGAGTACGCCGCCGACGGGCGACCGCGGTGGGTCGCCGGCAGCATCGGGCCCGGCACCAAGTTCCCGACGCTCGGCCAGATCCCCTACGCGGAGCTCTGCGCCGGCTACGAGGAGCAGGCCCGAGGCCTCCTCGAAGGGGGCGTGGACCTGCTGCTCGTCGAGACGGTCTTCGACCTCCTCGGGGCCAAGGCGGCCATCAACGGGTGCCGGCGGGCCATGGCCGACCTCGGTCGCCAGGTCCCGATCCAGGTGCAGGTGACCATCGAGCTGACGGGCCGCATGCTGCCCGGCACCGAGATCGGGGCTGCCCTCGCCACCCTCGACGCCATGCAGGTCGACGTCGTCGGACTCAATTGCGCCACCGGCCCGGCGGAGATGGGCGAGGCCCTGCGCTATTTGTCGGCCCACTCCCGCGTGCCGCTGTCGTGCATCCCCAACGCCGGCCTGCCGTCGGTCGTCGAGGGCCGCATGCACTACGACCTGACGCCCGAGCAGCTGGCCGCGCACCTCGCCCGGTTCGTGACCGACCTCGGGGTGAGCGCCATCGGCGGCTGCTGCGGGACCACCCCCGCCCACCTGGCAGCAGTGGTGGAGCGGTGCCGCGACCTCGTGCCCGCTCGCCGCTCGCCGGTGCACGAGCCGGCAGCGGCGTCGATCTACACGGCGGTGCCCCTCCGCCAGGAGACCTCGTTCCTCGTGGTCGGGGAGCGGACCAACGCCAACGGGTCCAAGCGCTTCCGCGACGCCATGCTGGCCGCCGACTGGGACACGTGCACCGCCATGGCGCGCGACCAGGTACGCGACGGCTCGCACGTCATCGACGTGTGCGTCGACTACACCGGCGCCGACGGCGTGGCGGACATGACCGAGGTCGCCAGCCGCTTCGCCACGCAGTCGAGCGTGCCGCTCATGGTCGACACCACCGAAGGGCCCGTGGCCCGCGCCGCCCTGGAGCGGCTCGGCGGCCGGCCCGTCTTGAACTCGGTCAACCTCGAGGAGGGCGACGGTCCGGGCACCCGGCTCGACACCTTCCTCCGGCTTGCCCGCGAGTTCGGCGCCGCCGTCGTGTGCACCTGCATCGACCAGGAGGGGCAGGCCCGCACGGCCGACTGGAAGCTCCGGGCAGCGCGAGCCATCCACGACGTGGCGGTCGAGCGCTACGGGCTCGAGCCCTCTGATCTCGTCATCGACCCGCTGGCTCTCCCGCTGTCAACGGGAATGGAGGAGAGCCGGCGCGACGGCATCGAGACGATCGAGGCCATCGCCAGGATCAAGCGGGAGCTTCCCGGCGTCTTCACCATCCTCGGCCTCTCCAACGTGTCCTTCGGCCTGAACCCGGCTGCCCGCCAGGTGCTCAACTCCGTCTACCTCCACGAGTGCGTGGCGGCCGGGCTCGACGCGGCAATCGTCCATGCGTCGAAGATCCTCCCCCTGTCGCGCATCGACGAGCGCGCCCGCGAGGTGTGCCTCGACCTCGTCTACGACCGGCGCCGCGACGGGTACGACCCCCTCCAGGAGCTGCTCGCGCTCTTCGAGGGGGCCAGCGCGGCGGCCGCGGCTCCCGAGGCGCACCTGGACTGGCCAGTGGAGCGCCGCCTCGAGCAGCGGATCGTCGACGGCAACCGCAACGGTCTCGAAGACGATCTCGACGAGGCCCTGAGGAGCGGCTACGCGCCGCTCGACATCGTGAACGAGTTCTTGCTCAAGGGGATGAAGACCGTTGGCGACCTGTTCGCCTCGGGGGAGATGCAGCTGCCCTTCGTGCTGCAATCGGCCGAGACGATGAAAGCGGCGGTCGCCTACCTCGAGCCGCACATGGCACGCGCCGACCAGGGCGGCAAGGGGACCATCGTGCTCGCGACCGTCAAAGGCGACGTGCACGACATCGGCAAGAACCTGGTCGACATCATCTTCACCAACAACGGGTACCAGGTCGTGAACCTCGGCATCAAGGTCGGGATCGCCGAGATGCTGGCCGCGGTGGAGGAGCACCACGCGGACGCGCTCGGCATGAGCGGGCTGCTCGTGAAGTCGACGCTCATCATGCGCGAGAACCTCGAGGAGCTGAACGAGCGCGGCCTCTCCCACCTCCCCGTGCTGCTCGGCGGTGCCGCCCTCACCCGCACCTACGTGGAGCGCGACCTGCGGCGCGTCTACCGGGGCCGCGTCTTCTACGGGCGCGACGCGTTCGAGGGCCTGCGGACGATGGACCGCCTGATGGAGCTCCGGCGCACCGGCGAGGACGACCCTGCGTTCGGGCGTGAGATCTCGGAGCGGCGGGTGCCGGCGCGCAGCCGCCTCGAGCCTGACGCCGAGCAAGGTGACGGCGTTCCCTCGCGCTCCCCGGAGGTGGCGACCGACAACCGCCTCTTCCCGCCCCCCTTCGTCGGCAGCAGGATCGCCAGGGGGATCCCGATCGACGACGTGGCCGAGTACCTCAACCTCACGTCGCTGTTCCGCAACCAGTGGGGCTTCCGACCCGACAAGGCAGCGGGCGAGGACGACGCCGCATTCAAGGAGCGGGTACGTGCCGTGCTGCGCGAGGAGCTCGCCAAGGCCCGGCAGAAGGACCTGCTCGTCCCCCAGGTCGCCTGGGGGCACTTCGCCGCCAACAGCGAAGGCGACGACCTGGTCGTCTACAAGGACGAGTCGCGCCGCAGCGAATGGCTCCGCTTCCGGTTCCCCCGCCAGAAGAAGGCGCCGTGGCTGTGCATCGCCGACTTCTTCCGCCCGGCCGACTCGGGCGAGGAGGACTGGGCGTCGTTCCAGCTCGTCACGATGGGGCCGCGCGTGTCGGAGGAGACCGCCCGCCTGTTCGCCGCCAACGAGTACCGCAGCTACCTCTACCTGCACGGGCTCGGCGTGGAGATGGCCGAGGCGCTCGCTGAGTACTGGCACCGGCGGATCCGCGAGGAGCTGGGGTTCGCCGACGAGGACGGGCCGACGCTGGCCGGCCTCTTCCGCCAGCAGTACCGGGGCGGGCGCTACTCGTGGGGCTACCCCGCGTGCCCCGACCTCGCCGACAACGCGAAGGCGGTCGAGCTGCTCGGCGGGGAACGGATCGGGGTGGAGGTGAGCGAGGGCTTCCAGCTCCATCCGGAGCAGACGACCACGGCCATCGTGTGCCACCATCCGCAGGCCAAGTACTTCGTCGCCTGAGGGGTCCCGAGCAGCGGGGGTCGTTGACCCCGATTGCGACCGGCAGTAGCGTGCGAGCATGGGAACCAATATCGGCGGAACGACCACGGGGGCGACCGTGCTCGCAGCACTCTCCAACTCGACGAAGATCATCGAGCTCGCGATCCTCGCCGTCGTCGTGGTGCTGTTGATCGTGACCGTGGTGCTCTACCGGCGCCGGAACGCGCCGGCGAAAGCGCCCGCTGCCGGTCAGGCCCCGACGGCCACCTCCTACTACGGCGAGGTCTCCGAGCTGGCCGGCGGCGGTCCCGCAGGCGGCGGCCCCGGCCCGGCGTCGGACCCCTTCGCAGGGTTCGACTCGGTGTCCTCGGCCTTCTCCGCCCCCCAGGCCGCCTCGTCCCCGCGCACCGCGCCGCCGGGCGCCGCGGACCAGCAGGACCGGGCGCCCCAGGCTGCACCCGCTTCGGCAGCGCCCTCCTCGGTGCCGAGCAGCGCCGAGGTCCTGCGGGCCGCGCCGCACGCAGCTGCAGCTGCGAGCGGCCCCGCGCACGCCCCTGCGCACGCGCCTGGCGCCACCCCCGCCCGGGGCGCGGTGGCCACCGCCACCTCGGCCCCCAACCAGGCCCCGGCGGCACCTGCCGGGGCGCCGGTCGCTCCACCACCCCCGCCCGGGTGGCTCCCGGACCCGAGTGGCGCCCCCGACACCCTGCGCTACTGGGACGGCTCGGCCTGGACCCAGCACGTCGCCCAGCGCACCTGACTTCCCGCAGGCGGGCGTGCGCAGGCCGGCGCGCGGCCCGGGTTGGCGCGCGTCGGCGGCCAGCCGGCCACGGCAGGGGGTCAGGCGGCAGGGGGTCAGGCGGCAGGGAAACCGGAACGCCGGAATGAGACGGGCACCGGCACCGCAGTCCCGCCGGTAGCAGGCACACCGCCAGCCGGCATCGCCCCACTCCCAGCCGCAGCGGCGGCTGCCTGGCGGGCGTGGTAGCTCGAGCGGGTGAGGGGTGACGCCTCCACGTGGGCCAGGCCGAGGCGGCGGCCCGCGTCGCCCAGCCGGCGCAGCTCCTCGGGCGTCCACCAGCGTGCCACGGGCAGGTGCGAGCGGCTCGGCCGGAGGTACTGGCCGATGGTGGCGATCGACACCCCGACCGCCCGCAGGTCGGCCAGCGTGCTCACCACCTCGTCCTCCGACTCGCCAAGCCCGACCATCAACCCCGACTTGACCACCAACCCGGCGTCGGCCGCCCTGGCGAGCACGGCCAGGCTCCTGGCGTACCCGGCCGAGGGGCGGACCGCCCGCTGCAGGCGCGCCACTGTCTCGATGTTGTGGTTGAGCACGTCGGGCCGGACGTCGAAGATCCGCTGCAAGGCTGCCGGGTCCCCCTTGCAGTCCGAGACGAGCACCTCGACCGTCGTTCCCGGCCTCCGGCTGCGGATCGCCTCGACGGTGGCCGCGAGCGCGCCCGCCCCCCCGTCGGGCAGGTCGTCGCGGGCGACACAGGTCACCACCGCGTGAGCCAGCCCCATGCGCGCCACGGCCTCGGCCACCCGGGCCGGCTCGCCGGGGTCGAGCGGCAGGGGACGGCGGGTGTCGACGAGGCAGAACCCGCACGCCCGGGTGCAACGCGAGCCGTTGACCATGAACGTGGCGGTGCCCTCGGCCCAGCACTCGTAGATGTTCGGGCAGCCCGCCTCCTCGCACACCGTCACCAAACCGAGGTCGTGGATCGTCCGAGCCAAGGTGAGGTACGGGCGGCCCATCCGGACCGGAGCGCGCAGCCATGAGGGCTTGCGCGCGCCCGCGTCGAGGGCGTGATCCAGGTCCACGCCGGCCTGCCTGAGGCGACGGAAGGGAGCCCGTTCCTCCGGACAAGCGGTGCCACCCCCCGCCGGCGGGGGGCTCACCGAGCGATCGTCGACCCCATGGCGCCCCCACACCCCGACGGCGCGGGCCACGATGGCGTCGACGACGTCGTCGAGGGCGACCGCTGCACCCTCGGCCCGGAGCGAGGTCACCGCCCGGTCGGCGATGCCGCACGGCACGATGTGGCCGAACATCGACAGGTCACAGTCGACGTTGAGGGCGATGCCGTGCAGGGTCCGCCGGCGGCCGGGCCCCACCCGCACGGTCCGCACCCCGACCGCCGCCACCTTGCGGGGCCGCTCGCCCGCGGGATCGACCCAGACGCCCGGATAGCCGGCCACGGTCCCCACGCCGCCCACGGCCGCGGCCACCCCGAGGTCCTCGAGGGCGCCCACCACCAGCTGCTCCACCTGCGCGACGTGGCGCGGGCCGGCGCCAGGGTCCGCGGGCACGGTCACGATCGGGTACACGACGACCTGGCCCGGCCCGTGGTAGGTGACGTCCCCTCCCCGGTCGGCACGGACCAGCTCGGCCCCGACCGATTCAGGCGCCACGAGCACGTGCGCAGGGTCCGCTCGCACCCCCAGGGTGTAGACGTGCGGGTGCTCGAGCACGAGCAGGTAGTCGTGCTCGGCCCGCGCAGCCAAGGCGTGCTGGAGGGCGAGCGCGTCGCGGTAGCGGACACGCCCGAGCCGGCGCACGTGGAGCACGGTGCGCCGCCTTAGAGCTCGGCGGCCCAGTCGCGCGTGGCGAGCAGGCCGGCCACCCGAGCCAGGAAGGTGGCGACGTACGCGCCGTCGACGGCCCGGTGGTCCCAGCTCATGCCGAGGAGCCCCATCGAGTGGATGGCGATCGACTCGGTACCGTCGGGCAGCGTCACGACGACGGGGCGGCGCTTGACGCCGTCGGTGGCCAGGATCGCCACCTGTGGCTGGTTGATGATCGGCACGGTGAAGTAGCTCCCGAAGGGACCGTCGTTGGTGATCGAGAACGTGCCGCTCGAGATGTCGTCGGCGGTCAGCTGGCGCGAGCGGGCCCGGTCGGCGACGTCGCGGATCCGCCGGGCGATCCCCCGGAGCGTCACCTCCTCGGCCCGGTGGATGACGGGCACGATGAGACCCTCGTGGTCGAGGTCGACGGCGATGCCGAGGTTGATCTGCTGGTGGACCACGAGCGCGTCCTCGACCACCGACGCGTTGAGGTTGGGAAAATCGCGCAGCGCCTCGACCGTCGCCCTGGCCACGAAGGGCAGGTAGGTGAGCGAGAAGCCCTCCTCTGCCCGGAAGCGGGACCCCCACTCCTTGCGGACCCGTTCGACGTTCTCGAAGTCCGTCTCGTAGGCGATGAACGCGTGAGGTGACGTCGCCTTGGAACGGACCATGTGCTCTGCAGTGCGCCGGCGCATGTTCGAGAAGGGCACGACGCGCTCGCCCGCCTGGCGGAAGGTCGGCAACGAGGGCCCGGGTGCCGCGCGGGGCACCGAGGGAGCCGGAGACGCGGCAGGCGTCGGCGCCACCGCGGGAGGCGGTACGGCCACGGCAGCCGGCGGAGTTGCCGCCGCAGGCGGCTGCATCTGCGGCGGAGGAGGGGGCGCCTGGACGGTGGCGGCCTCCGGCTGCGATCGGGGTGCGGCAGCCGGCGGGGCCGCAGGCGCGACCGGGGGCGGGGTGGCCGGCGCGGGCGAGGTGGTGGGCGCGGGCGCAGTCGCCGGTGCCCCGCGACGTGCATCGAGGTAGGCGAGCACGTCCTCGCGGGTGATGCGACCGCCGAGCCCGGTGCCCGTCACCTGGCTGGGGTCGATGCCGTTCTCGGCCAGGAGCCGCCGGACCACCGGCGACAGGATGCGAGCGTCCTCGGGGCGCGACCCGCCGGGGGCCGAGGCGCCAGGGGCCGGCGGTGGTGGCGCGGCCGGCGGGGGGCTCGCAGGTGGCGGTGCCCAGACGATGGCCGGCTCGGAAGGTTGCCACGTCGGCGGAGGCGCCGGAGCGGCGGGCGGAGGTGGCGGTGCCGCTGTGGCGGGCGGAGGTGCCGGGGGTGCCGGCGCAGGGGGCTGCATCTGCGGCGGCGGTGCAGCCGCAGTCGGGGGCGAGGTGGGAGGAGGAGGCGCGGCGGCGGGCGGGGGCGGCGGCGGTGCCGCGGCGGCGGGCGAGGGCGCAGCGGGTGCAGCCCCAGCGGGCACACCGGCGCCCGCCTCGCCGATGACGGCGAGCCGGGCGCCCACTTCGACCGTCTCGCCCTCGGGGACCAGGATCTCGCGGAGCACGCCGTCGGCCGGCGACGGCACCTCGGAGTCGACCTTGTCCGTCGACACCTCGAACAGGGGCTCGTCGCGGGCCACGGTGTCGCCGACGGCCTTCATCCAACGGGTGATCGTGCCCTCGGTGACCGTCTCACCCAGTTGCGGCATCGTGACATCAGCCAACGTGCAATCCCCTTCCGGTCAGCGCCAGCACCGTCTCGCCGAAGGTCTCGGAGAGGGACGGGTGCGGCTGGACGAGATATCCGACATCGCTCGGCGTGGCCTCCCAGTTGACGGCGAGGTAGCCCGCACCGAGTTGCTCGGTGACCCACGGGCCGACCAGGTGCACGCCGAGGATCCGCCCCGCGGAGCCATCGGGCTGCCGCTCGGCGACGACCTTCACCAGCCCGTCGGTGTCGCCGATGATGCGTGCACGGCTGTTGCCGCCGAAGGGATCGCGCTTGGTCACCACGTCGAACCCCCGCTCGATCGCCTGCGCCTCGGTCAGGCCGGCATAGGCCACCTCGGGGTGGGTGTAGATGGCCCACGGAACCCGGTCGTAGTCGACCGGGGTGACGGGCTCACCGAGCATGCAGCGCACGGCCACGATCGCCTCGGCGAAACCGACGTGCGCCAGCTGCGGGGAGCCTGCGACCAGGTCGCCGACGGCCCACACCCCCTCGGCCCCGGTCCGCTGGTAGGGATCGGCCACCACGAAGCCGTTGCGATCGAGCTCGACCCCGGTCCCCTCGGCGAGCAGTCCCTCGGTGCGCGGCCGCCTCCCCACCGACACGACCACGGCCTCGACGTCGAGCTGCTGGCCGTCGCCGAAGCCGACCACCGTGCCGCCGTCGGCCCGCGGCTCGTGGCCACGCACCTCCACGCCGGTCAGGACCTCGATGCCACGCTTGCGGAACGACCGCAGCACGACCTGCGTGACGTCCTCGTCGCAACCGGCAAGGATGCTCGGCAGGAACTCCAAGATGGTGACCCTCGAACCGAGGTCCGACAGGAGCGAGGCGAACTCGCACCCGACGACCCCGCCGCCGACCACCGCCACCGACCTGGGGAGCCGACGGAGGTCGAGGAACTCGTCGGAGGTCAGCACCACGCGCCCGTCGACGGGAAGGCCGGGCAGGGTGCGCGGCACCGACCCGGTGGCGAGCACCACGTTGCGGCCCACCACCTCGGTGCCGGCGTGGGGGCCCTCGACCACCCGGACCCGGCGCCCTGGCAGCAACGTGCCCGTGCCCGAGAACGTGGTGATCCTCCGGCCCCGCATCAAGCCCTGGAGGCCCCGGAAGAGCTGGTCCACGACGGCGTTCTTGCGGTCCTGGCTCACCGAGAAGTCCACCGCGCCCGGGGTGGCGGTGATGCCGAACTCCCCCGCACCCGACACGGTCCGGTAGACGGCCGCCGTCTCGAGGAACTCCTTTGCCGGCACGCAGCCCCGGTGCAGGCAGGTCCCCCCGACCTTGTCACGCTCGACCACGGCCACCGACAACCCGGCGAGGGCGCCGTAGAGAGCCGTGGCGTACCCGCCGGGACCGCCGCCGATCACGACGACGTCGAACTCGGTTGCCCCCGTCGTCGTCATGGTGCCTCCTCGTCGTCCGGCCAGCCCCCCCTTGCGTACCCGTGCATGCGGCGCGAGGGCAAGCTCTGGCCGTCGCGCGCGCTGCCGCCCCGCACGTTCCTTCAGACTACCGGCACGGGCCGTTGGCCCCGGGATGCCCGCCCCTCCGCCTGCGGGACGGCGCCGCCGGCCGACACGTGGGCGATCCCGCCGGTCGTTGGCGGCGGGATGCCGGCCCTACGAGCGCAGGGCCCGCGCCGCGGTCCGGACCCGCGACGCCACCCTGGCGGCGCGCTCGGCTGCCATGGGCAGCAGGGCCGCCGGGCCGGTCACGGGCCGGTAGGCGCCCGACGCGGCACGGAGGGCCGCGTCCTCGTCGTCGGACAGCTCGAGGTCGGCCGCCTCGGCATTGGCCACCGCCTGGTCGACCGAGGCGGCGCCGGGGATGACCACCACGTTGGGCTGGCGCACCAGCCACGCCAGCGCAACCTGGGCGCAGGTGGCGTCGTGGGCCGCAGCCACTTGGCGCATGACGTCGAGGAGGGGCCGGAGGCGCCGGAGGTTCTCGGTCAAGAAGGCCGGCGTCCGGCCTCGCCAGCCACCGGGCCGGTGCTCCTCGTCGTAGCGACCCGACAGCAACCCCTGGCCGAGCGGGCTGTAGGCGACCACGATCCGGTCGCCGGCCGCGGCATGGGGAACGAGCTCTGCCTCGGGACGGCGGTCGAGGAGGCTGTAGCGGACCTGGTTGGTGACCACCGGCGCCCCGAGGGCAGCCTCGGCCGCGCGCCACTGCTCGAGCGAGAAATTGCTCACCCCGACGTGGCGGATCAGCCCGTCGGCCTGCAGCCGGCCCAGCGCTGCCATGGTGGCGCCGAGGGGGACGACCGGGTTGGGCCAGTGCAGCTGGTACAGGTCGACGCGGTCGGTGCCGAGCCGGCGCAGGCTGGCACGAGCCCGCTGCCGCACCACCGGGTCGACCGGCACGACCGGGAAGAGCTTCGTCGCCACCACCCACTCGTCACGCCGGTCGCCGAGCGCCCTGCCCACGATGCGCTCCGAGCGACCGAAGCCGTAGAGCTCGGCCGTGTCGACCAGGTTGACCCCGGCCTCGAGGGATCGCCGGACGATGGCCGGCGCCACCGCCTCCGCGTAGTGGCGCCCGTAGCCCCATTCCGACGAGCCGAACTGCCAGGCCCCGAGGCCGACCTTCGAGACCCGGAGGCCGGCGGCCTCGACGTACCTCACCGCGGCGAGCGGGCGGGGCGGCGCGGCCTCACCGCGGCGGCATCCTGATGCCGCCGTCGAGGCGCACCACCTCGGCGTTCAGGTAGCTGTTGCGGGCCATGGCCACGGCCAGGCGACCGAAGTCGACGGGCTGGCCGAGGCGCTTGGGGAACAGGGTGGACTCGGCCAGCGCCTGGCGCTGCGCCTCGCTGAGGAACCCGACGAGGGGCGTGTCGAAGATGCCCGGGGCGATGGCCAGCACGCGGATCCCGACCACCGAGAGGTCGCGGGCCGCCGGCAGCGTCATGGCGACGATCGCCCCCTTGGACGCCGAGTAGGCGAGCTGGCCGATCTGGCCGTCGAAGGCCGCCACCGAGGCCGTGTTGATGATCACGCCTCGCTCGCCGTCCTCGACCGGATCGGTGCGGGCCATCGCGGCTGCCGCGCGCGTCATGACGTTGAACGTGCCCACGACGTTCACGCGTTGGACCCGCTCGAAGGCGGCCAGGTCGTGGGGCGACCCGTCGCGGTCGATGACCCGGCCGGCGGTCGCCATGCCGGCACAGTTGACGACGACCCGCAACGGACCGGCGGCCGCGGCGTCGTCGACCGCGCGCTGGCAGTCCTCGGGCACCGTGACGTCGCCTGCGACGGCGCGACCCCCGACGGCGGCTGCCGTCTCCTCGGCACCCTTCTCGTTGAGGTCGAACACGGTGACGCACGCTCCCTCGGCGGCCAGGGCGCGCACGGTGGCCGCACCGAGCCCCGACGCGCCCCCCGTGACCATGGCAGAGACTCCCTCGAGATCCATGGAGGGGGATCGTACCGCCAGGTGGCCGACATCCCCGGGGCCCGAGCACCTCAGGTCCCCGTCAGGTCCCCGAGGTCCCCGAGGTCCCGCGGCCGATCGAGGCCGCCTCGACCGCCAGGCGGTCCACGAAGTCGTTCCACCGGTCCCCCGAGTGGCCCTTCACCCAGCGGAAGGCGACGGGTCGGGCCGGGTCGAGCGCCAAGGCCAGCAGCGGCTCCCACAGGTCGCGGTTGGCCACCGCCTTGCCGGCGACGTTGCGCCACCCCCGGCGCTCCCAGCCCTTCCACCACTCCTGGCGGAAGCAGTTGACGACGTAGGCCGAGTCGCTGGCGACCTCGATCCCCGCCGGCGGCGGGTCGGCGGCGAGCAGGACGCGGAGGGCCTCGAGCACCGCGGTCATCTCCATGCGCTGGTTGGTCGTGTGCGCGGCGGCGCCGCTGGCGTAGGCCCCCCCGGGGACCGCCCACGCCCACCCGCCGGGCCCTGGGTTCCCCAGGCAGGCCCCGTCCGTGTAGACGACGGTGAAGGCAGGCCCGGCGCGCACATGGGCATCTGTACTACGTGCCAGCATGGAGGTCGTGCTCTTCGACGGGATCTCGCACCAGGTACCGGACATCGACCCGACCGAAACGGCGGAATGGCTCGACTCCTTCGACCAGGTCGTGGGCGTGCACGGCCGCCCTCGAGCGCGGTTCCTGCTCATGAAGCTGCTCGAGCGGGCCAGGACCCTCCAGGTCGACTTCCCGGCCACCGTGTCCACCCCCTACGTCAACACCATCCCGGCTGGCGACGAGCCCTGGTTCCCCGGTGACGAGCACCTCGAGCGCAGGATTCGCGCCTACATCCGGTGGAACGCGGCGGTCATGGTCACCCGGGCCAACGCCCGCACCGACGGCATCGGCGGCCACCTGTCGACCTACGCCAGCTCGGCGTCCCTCTACGAGGTGGGCTTCAACCACTTCTTCCGCGGCAAGAGCGACGGCGGCCCCGGTGACCAGGTCTTCATCCAGGGCCACGCCTCCCCGGGCATCTACGCCCGGGCCTACGTGGAGGGCCGCCTCACCGAGGAGCAGCTCGACAACTTCCGCCACGAGATCGGCGGGCATGGCCTGCCCAGCTACCCCCATCCGCGCTCGTTGCCGGACTTCTGGGAGTACCCGACCGTGTCGATGGGCCTCGGGCCGATCAGCGCCATCTACCAGGCCCACATCAACCGGTACCTGCACCTGCGGCGCCTGGTGGACACCAGCCGCAGCCGCGTGTGGTGCTTCCTCGGCGACGGCGAGATGGACGAGCCCGAGTCCATCGGGGCCCTGGGCGTGGCCGGCCGCGAGCACCTCGACAACCTGATCTTCGTGGTCAACTGCAACCTCCAGCGCCTCGACGGGCCGGTGCGGGGCAACGGCAAGATCATCCAGGAGCTCGAGGCGGTCTTCCGGGGCGCCGGGTGGAACGTCATCAAGGTCATCTGGGGCTCCCGATGGGACGAGCTGCTCGCCCGCGACGTCGACGGCGTGCTCCTCGACAAGATGAACACCACCGTCGACGGCGAGTTCCAGAAGTACGCCGTCGAAGGTGGCGCCTACATCCGCGAGCACTTCTTCGGGCCCGACCCTCGGCTGCGCCGGATGGTCGAGCACCTGAGCGACGACGAGCTCCGCTCGCTGCCACGCGGCGGGCACGACTACCGCAAGCTGTACGCGGCCTACAAGCTCGCGACCGAGCAACGGGGTGCGCCGACGGTCATCCTGGCCAAGACCATCAAGGGCTGGACGCTCGGCCCCGAGATCGAGGCCCGCAACTCCACCCACCAGATCAAGAAGATGACCAGGGCCCAGCTGATGGCCCTGCGCGACCGGCTGCACCTGACCGACGAGATCCCCGACGCGGCCCTCGAGGCGGACCTGCCCCCCTACTACCGTCCCCCGGAGGGCTCCGAAGCCCACGAGTACCTGATGGCCCGCCGGGCCATGCTGGCAGGCCCGGTGCCGTCGCGGGTGGTCCGCAAGGCACCGCCGCAGCTCCCGGACCCGAAGGTGTTCGCCGACCTGACGGCGGGCTCGGGCACCCAGGCGGCCTCCACCACCATGGCCTTCGCCCGCCTGCTGCGCAACCTGGTGCGCGACCCGACCATCGGGCCCCTCGTGGCGCCCATCGTGCCCGACGAGGCGCGCACCTTCGGCCTCGAGGCCATCATCGCCGAGGCCAAGATCTTCTCGCCCCAGGGCCAGCGCTACGTGTCCGTCGACGCCGACCTGCCCCTCAACTACGCCGAGAGCAGCTCCGGCCAGCTCCTCGAGGAGGGCATCACCGAGGCCGGGGCGATGGCCTCCTTCACCGCCTTGGCCACCTCCTACGCGACGTGGGGGCGGCCCATGCTGCCCGTCTACCTCTTCTACTCGATGTTCGGGTTCCAGCGGGTGGGCGACCTCACCTGGGCCCTCGGCGACATCCGCGGGCGGGGCATCCTGGCCGGCTGCACGGCGGGGCGCACCACGCTGCAGGGCGAGGGGCTCCAGCACGACGACGGGCACTCGCCACTGCTGGCATCGGTCAACCCGGCCGCCATGGTCTACGACGCCGCCTTCGCCTACGAGGTGGCGGTGATCGTCGAGGACGCCATCAACCGCATGCTCGGGCCCAACCCCGAGGACCGGTTCTGGTACCTGACGCTCTACAACGAGAACTACCGGATGCCGCCCCTGCCCGAGGGGGCCGAGGGCGATGCGGTGCGCGAGGGCATCGTCCGGGGCCTCTACCGCTTCGCCGGTCCGCCCGAGAGCGGCGGCCGCCAGGCCAGCATCTGCTTCTCCGGGCCGCTGTGGCAGGCGGCGATGGAGGCCCGCCAGCTGCTGGCCGAAGGCTGGGGGGTGTCGGCCGACGCCTGGTCGGTCACCTCGTGGGTCGAGCTGCGCCGCCAGGCCTTCTCCGTCGAGCGATGGAACCGCCTCCACCCCGGGGAGCCTCCCCGCGTGCCCTACGTCACCACCGCCCTGGGGGAGGGGCCGGGGCCGGTCGTGGCGGTCACCGACTACCTGCGAGCCGTGCCCGACCAGGTGGCGCGCTGGGTCGCCCGTCCGTTCACGTCGCTCGGCACCGACGGGTTCGGCCGCTCCGACGCCCGGGCGGCGCTGCGCCGGCACTTCGAGATCGACGCCGGGCACGTGGTGGTCGCGGTGCTCGCCGAGCTGGCCCGCCGGGGGCTGGCAGACGTCGACGAGGTGACGACCGCCATCCGCCGTTTCGACATCGACCCCGACGTCGTCGAGCCCTTCGGCGCCTGAACGGGCCTGACCCGTCAGCCAAGCGAGGCCCTTCGCCGGCCCTTCGCCCGCACTCCGCCGGCACTCCACCGGCCCTTCGCCGGCACTCCATGGGCCCTTCGCCGGCACTCCGCCGGCCCTTCCGGCCATCCCGAGGGCTCGAGCCCCGGCCCGGGACCTCCCGGGCGCCGGTCCACCTTCCCTCGACCGGCCCGCGGGCCGGTCGAGCCTCAGCGGGAGGCCCATGCCGCCGGGTCGGCTGCCAGCTCGGCGACCGCCTCGGGCAGGCGCCCCGCCACCACGTCGGCCAGGGTGACGTTCTCGAGCACCGTGCGCAGGCTGGCCCGGACGGCCACCCAGACCTCCTGGAGGTGCGCAGCCGGGCCCTCGTAGCGGGCATGTTCCGGGCGGACGCCCCGCACTTCGGCCAGGGGCCCGTCGAGCACCCGGATCACCGAGGCCAGGCTGATCTCGGCCGCCGGCCGGGCCAGCCGGTAGCCGCCCTCGGCGCCGCGCTGGCTCGTCACCACGCCTGCCCGACGGAGGTCGGCCATGATCACGCCGAGGAACCTCGGCGGGAGCCCCTGGCTGGCAGCAAGGGCGTCGGCCGTCTGGGGGACCTCGCCAGCGGCAAGGGTGAGCAGGGCGCGCAGGCCGTAGTCGACCCTGGCCGGTACGTGCACGCAGCGATTCTGCCCGCCCGCACGGGGCGCGGCTCGAGATCCGGCGCCACCGTGGCGGGGCTCGTCCGTGACGGGTGTGCCCGCGCTCGTCCCGGGGAGGTCATCCGGCACCGCCGTGGCGGGGCTCGTCCGGCGGTAACGTGCCCGTCGTGGCTGCATTGCACTTGGCGCAGGACCCCGAGGCCGACCGCCTCCTCAGCGAGAACCCGCTGGCGCTGTTGATCGGCATGGTGCTCGACCAGCAGGTCCCCCTCGAGCGGGCTTTCGCCGCTCCGGCCCGCCTCGTCGAACGCCTCGGCATCCCGCTGGAGGCGCCCCGGCTGGCGGCGATGGACCCCGCCGACCTGGCGGCAGCGTTCGCGGCAAAGCCCGCACTGCATCGCTTCCCCGGGTCGATGGCGGCCCGGGTGCACGAGCTGTGCCGGGTCGTCACCGAGGACTACGGCGGCGACGCGGCAGCGGTGTGGGCGGGCGCCCGCGACGGCAAGGACCTCCTCGCGCGCGTGCGCGCGCTGCCGGGCTTCGGCGACCAGAAGGCGCGAATCTTCGTGGCGCTGCTCGGCAAGCAGCTCGGCGTGAGGGCTGCGGGATGGGAGAAGGTGTCGCACCCCTACGGCGAGCCGGGCAGCCACCGCTCGGTGGCCGACATCGTCGACGCCGACAGCCTGGCGCTCGTGCGCGCCTACAAGCAACGGATGAAGGCAGGCGGGCAGGGCGCGCAAGGTCCCCGGGCCTCGATGGCGGGTGCAGCTCGCCGCGGCGGCAACCGATCGCCCGTGTGATCGAGGACCTGGCCGAGGAGAAGCCCCGCCCCGGACGCCGCTGGCGGTTCGCCGAGCGTCGCCTGTACCTGTGCACCCCCGACCGCCCCGACCTCGCCGCCTTCGTCGAAGCGTGCATCGACGGCGGGGTCGACGTCGTGCAGCTGCGAGAGAAGGGGCTCGAGGCGAGGCCCCTCCTGGCGCGAGCCCGGCTCGTCGCCGAGGTGTGCGCAGCGCGCGGGGTCCCCTTCATCGTCAACGACCGACCCGACCTGGCCTTGGCCGCTGGCGCGGACGGGGTCCACGTCGGCCAGGACGATGTGCCGCCCTCGGTGGCCCGCCGTATCCTCGGTGACGAGGCAGTCGTCGGGCTCTCCACGCACGCGCCGGCACAGCTCGAGGCGGCGGGCGGCGAGCCGGTCGACTACGTGTCGGCCGGTCCGGTGGTGCGGACGGCCACCCACCCTGACCGTTCCCCCACCGGGCTCGGCTACCTGCGCCTGGCCGTCGCTCGCGCGCGGGTGCCCGTGTTCGTGACCGGGGGCGTCACACCTGAGGCCATCCCGCACTTGTGGGCAGCGGGCGCTCGCCACTTCGTGGTCGTCCGGCACCTCACCGGCGCGCGGGACCCCCGGGCCGCCGCGGCGGCACTCAGGTCCGCCATCGCCAGGGCGTGCCGGCTTGGCGCCGAGCCCTGACCACCGGGGGCCCTTGCTCTCCCGTTCCTTCGTTCCTTCCCGTTTCCTTCGTTGGCGCGCCCTCCGTTGGCGCGCCCTTCACTGGTGCCGCTCGAGCCACCCGATGAGCGTGGCCACGACGCGGGGGTCGGCGCGGAGCCAGTGGCCGGCGCCCGGCACGACCCGCAGGTCGACGGTCGACCCCGACCGGGCCGCAGCCTCGGCCAGCCCCCTGGCGGCCTGGGCCGGCACCTCGGCGTCGTCGGTGCCGTGGACGATGAGGAGGGGGCGTCCGGCGAGGGACCCCGCCGCCTGGACCGGGTCCAGCCCGACCAGCTCGTCGACCCACGACGACAGGTCGGGCGGGAAGCCCGCCGAGCGGACCACGCCGCTGTCGCGGCAGCGCTGCAGGAAGGCCGAGGCGTCGCCCACCCATGCGGCGAGGTCAGCGGGCGCACCGAGCGACCCCACGCCCACCACCCGCTCCTCGTCGGCGGCCAGGCGGAGGGCCAGCGCTCCCCCGAGGCCGAACCCGACGGCGCAGACCTGGACCGCCTGCTGCGCCTCGTGTGCGACCAGGAAACGGAGGTCGGCCAGCCATCCCAAGGCCGAGAACTCACCCGCGGACCCTCCAGCCCCGCGCAGCGTGGGCAGGATCACCCGCCAGCCGGACTCCTGGGCCAGGCGGTCGGCGAGCCACGGATAGGTCCGGTCGATGGCCTCGGCGGCGCCGGGGTCACGCGGAAGCTCGTGGCACAGCACGACGGCCCGGTTGGCCCGTACCCCGGGCGCCGTCGCGGTGACGTAGGTGCGCAGGACCCCCGCGGGCCCGTCGAGGAGCTTCCAGGGACCGGTCAGATGCCGATCCGCTGGGCAAGCAGCTCGCGGTGGTACGTCGGGTCCCCGAAGAGCAGCTCCGAGGACTTCGCCCGCTTGAAGTACAGGTGCGCCGGGTGCTCCCAGGTGAACCCGATGCCGCCATGGATCTGGATGTTCTCGGCCGCCGCGTGGAAGTAGGCCTCCGAGCAGTACGACTTGGCGAGGCTCGCCACCACGGGCAGCTCGTCGGAGTCCTCGGCCGCCGCCCACCCTGCGTAGTAGGCCGCCGACTTGGAGGACTCCACCTCGAGGAGCATGTCGGCGCACTTGTGCTTGATGGCCTGGAAGCTGCCGATGGGCCGCCCGAACTGGATGCGGTGCTTGGCGTACTCGACCGACATGTCGAGGCAGCGCTGCGCGCCGCCCACCTGCTCGGCGGCCAGCGCCACCGCCACGAGGTCCAGGGTCTTGCGGAGCCCTTCCTCCGCCCCGCCCTCGGACCCGATGAGCGTGGCCGGCGTGCGGTTGAGCTCGAGGCGCGCCTGCTTGCGGGTCTGGTCCATCGTGGACAGCGGCGTCCGCACGAGCCCCTCCGCGCCCGCGCGGACCGCGAACAGGCTGAGCCCGTGGGCGGACCGGGCTACGACCACGATGAGGTCGGCCGTATGGCCGTCGAGCACGTACATCTTGTGGCCGTCGAGCACCCACCCCTCGCCGGCGGGCTCGGCCCGAAGCTCGACGCCGCCGAGGTCCCAGCGCCCGTTGTCCTCGGTGATGGCGAGCGTGCCGATCGTCTCGCCCGACGCGAGCCCGGGCAGAAAGGTCTTCTTCGCCGCCTCGTCGCCCGAGCACAAGATGGCGTTGGTGGCGAGCGCCACGGTGGAGAAGTAGGGCGCGCACAGCAGGGCGGCCCCCATCTCCTCGAGGACGATCATGAGCTCGACGTAGGAGAACCCGGACCCGCCATAGGCCTCCGGGATGATGATCGACTGCAGACCGAGCTGGTCGGCCATCTGGGACCACACGGCGGGGTCGTAGCCCTCCTCGGTCTCCATGAGCCGGCGCACCTCGGCCTCCGGGGACTTCTCCTGCAGGAACCGGCGGACGCTCCGGCGCAGCTCCTCCTGCTCCTCCGTGAAGGCGAAGTTCACGGCGTCCCCTTTCCCCATGCCCGGCGCCTGCGCAACCGGGACCTCGTGCACGCGGCGGTCATCGCACGCGAGGGCCGTCCGGGCATCGGTGTCGAGTCCAGCACAGTGCTGCTGTCTACCAGACCGTCCCCGAGGGGGCCAAGGCGGCCACCGCACGGCGGACGGGCGGCGGACAACGGGCGCGCCGGGAAGCGGCCCGGGCCGCAGCGTGGCGGCACACCCGATGTGGGATCCTGTGGACATGCCAGAGCTGGTCCGGATCTGGGAGGACGCCACCTGCGAGGTGCATCGCATGGTGGTCGGCCCGATGGACAACAACGTCTACGTCGTCCGCTGCAGGCGCACGGGCGACGCCGTGCTGGTCGACGCGGCGAACGAGCACGAGGCGTTGCTGCCGGTGTGCGAGCGACTCGGGGTCCGCAGCGTCGTCGAGACGCACGGCCACTGGGACCACATCCAGGCCGTGCCGGCCGTGCGCGAGGCGGGGATCGCCGTGTCCGTGACCCCTGAGGACGCCGGCATGCTGCCTTCCTACGATCTCCTCCTGGCCGACGACAGCGTCATCGAGGTGGGCCGCCTCCGGGTCCGGACCATCGCCACCCCGGGGCACACGCCGGGGTCGATGTGCTTCGCCGTCGAGGGCACACCCCTGCTGCTGTCGGGCGACACGCTGTTCCCTGGCGGCCCGGGGAACACGTCGTTCGCCGGGGGCGACTTCCCGACCATCATCCGCTCCATCGAGGACCGGCTGTTCCGGCGCTTCGGCCCGGACACCCTCGTCCTGCCGGGGCACGGGGCGTCCACCACCATCGGAGCCGAGTCCCCCCACCTCCAGGAGTGGGTCGACCGGGGCTGGTGAGGTCGACCGGCGGCCGGAGGTGGGGGTTCGCCCGGGGCCGGTGAGGTCGACCGGCGGCCGGAGGTGGGGGGGTCGCCCGGGGCCGGTGAGGTCGACGGGCGCCCACCAGACCGACCGGCGGCCGGAGGCCGGCGCCCGAGGAAGTCGACCGCTCACACGGCGGTGGCGGGGTGCCGAGGCGCCTGGATCAGCTCGATACCGGCCGGCAGCCCCTCCACCCGGACCGACCCCTGGTCGACCTCGACGGTCATCTTCGAGCCGGCGAGCGGGATCCCCTCGAGCCGCAGGTGGCCGATCTCCTCGGGGACCATCGGTGCCAGCCATGTCTTGCCGTAGGGGACCCAGGGGTCGAGGCGCAGGAGCGTGCGCAGGCACAGCAGCGGCGAGGCGGCGGCCCACGCCTGGGGCGAGCACGACGTCGGGTACGGCACGGGAACTGGCAGCTCGCTGCGGTCGAGCCCGCTGAACAGCTCGGGGAGGCGGCCGCCCTGGGCCATCGCCGCGTCGAGCAGACCCATCACCACTCGCTGGGCGCCCTCCTCGAAGCCGTAGCGGGCGAGGCCGGCCGCGATGATCGCCGTGTCGTGCGGCCACACCGACCCGCAGTGGTAGCTGACGGGGTTGTAGCCGCCCATGTCCGCCGCCAGGGTGCGGACGCCCCACCCGCTGAACATCTGGCGGCCGAGGAGGTGGCGCGCCACCGCCTCGGCCTTGTCCTGGTCGACGATGCCCGTCCACAGGCAGTGGCCCATGTTGGACGCCAGGGCGTCGACGGGGCGCTTGTCGGCGTCGAGGCCGAGCGCGAACCACCCGCGGTCCTCGAGCCAGAAGTCCTCGTTGAAGGCCTTCTTCAAAGCCAGGGCCTTCCCCCGGTAGTGCTCGAAGGTGGCGGCGTCGCCCATCTCGTAGGCGAAGTGCGCCCGAGCAAGGTAGGCCCCGTACACGTAGCCCTGCACCTCGCACAGGGCGATCGGAGCCGTCGCCACCTTCCCGTCGGCGTAGCGGATGGCGTCCCAGCTGTCCTTCCACCCTTGGTTCAGCAGGCCGCGGTCGGTGGCGCGCAGGTACTCGACGTACCCGTCGCCGTCGCGGTCGCCGAACTCGGCGATCCACGCCAGCGCCCGGTCCGCATTGGGGAGCAGAGCGTCGACCTCCTCGCGCCCGAGGCCCCACCGGCGCAGCTCGCCCAGCAGCATCACGAAGAGCGGCGTGGCATCGGCGGTGCCGTAGTAGATGCTGCCCCCCCCGAGCGACAGGCTCGCCGCCTCGCCGAAGCGCATCTCGTGGAGGATCCGGCCCGGTTGCTCCTCGTTTCGCGGGTCCACCCTCGCGCCCTGGAAGCGGGCCAGGGTCTGGAGCACCCCGAGCGCCAGCTCGGGATCGACGAGCAGCGCGCTCCAGGCGGTGAGGAGCGAGTCGCGGCCGAAGACCGTCATGAACCAGGGAGCCCCGGCCGCCACGACCACCCGGTCGGGGAAGTCGGGGTCGAAGATCCGCAACGCGCCGAGGTCCTCGGCGCTGCGCGCCACCACCGTGCGCAGCACCGGGTGCTCCGTCGTGACGTGGGGCACCTGCTCACGCCACCGGGCGAGGCGCTCGGAGGGCTTGGCGCGCTCCACGGGCTGGCCGCAGCGGTACCGGGGCAGCACGTGAGCGGAATCGATCACGGGCACCACCTCGACGCAGCCCGCCCAGGAGCCGTTGGGCGGCACGATGACCTCGGCTGCCGCCAGGTCCTCGGACAGGCTGAAGTCGGCCACCCGGCCGGGGGCGAGCGGCGCCGGCCCGTCGCCGGTCAGGGGCGTGGGCACCGAGGGGAGGAAGCGCAGCTGCACTCCGCGGCTCGTGGGCCCGCGGCGGTAGGCGATCGACAGCGTGGCGCCCTCGACGGCGCGGGTGAGCTCGCCGTCGGTGTCCGAGTGGCGTCCCTCCTTGACCGCGAACAGGTCGGCGAAGTCGGCGTCGACGAACAGCTCCAGGCGGCACACGGTGGGCTCGGGCCCGTAATTGCGGACGCGCAGGTCCTCGCGCATCCCCTGGCCCACGTAGCGCGAGCGGAAGACCATGAGGTTGGAGTCGGCGCGCCCGGCCGCCGGCGCCCCCCGTGCCACGAAGACGGCCGAGAAGGGATCGAGCTCCACCGCGGTGAGCGGCTCCAGCCGGGCGCCGTTCACCAACAGCTCGAGACGCGAGATCAGGCGGGTGTCGCGCACGAAGAGCCCCTGGGCCGTGCCGGGCACGATGTCGCCGGATCGGCCGCTGATGGCGAACGTGGACTCGTCGACCAGCGTCACGACGTCGCCGCGGGTAGCGCCGATGCCGAGGCTTGCCACCTGGCCTGAGAAGGTCCACGGAGAGGCGGCCACGGCCGCCGAGCGTACCGGGGCTGGAGCGGCCATTGGGGCAGCCTGGCAGCGGCCGGTCCGAACCGGATCCGGCGGATCACGACCCGGTCGGCTGCCGGGCGGCAGAAATGCGCTGCGCCGGTAAGATTCGGGGCATGGTCCCGCTCCTGCAGGTCGACGGCCTGCACGCGGCCGCCGACGGCACCGACATCCTGAAGGGCGTCGACCTCGCGCTCGGCCCCGGTGAGGTCCACGCCCTCATGGGCCCGAACGGGGCGGGAAAATCGACCCTGGCCTCGGTGCTGATGGGGCATCCCGCCTACCGGGTGACCAAGGGACGGATCCTCCTCGACGGCGAGGACATCACCGGGTGGCCGACCGACGTGCGGGCGAAGGCGGGCCTGTTCCTCGCCTTCCAGCACCCCGAGGCCATCGACGGGGTGTCGGTGACCCAGTTCCTCCGCCAGGCCATGGCGGCCCGTCGCGGCCTCGACGAGCTGTCGGTGCTCGAGGTGCGCGTCGCCCTGCACGAGTGGATGGAGCGCCTCGGGATGGACCCCTCCTTCGCCGAGCGCCACCTCAACCAGGGGTTCTCAGGCGGTGAGCGCAAGCGCAACGAGATCCTGCAGCTGGCGATGCTCGAACCGCGGGTGGCGATCCTCGACGAGACCGACACCGGCCTCGACATCGACGCCCTGCGCGTGGTGGGCCGGGGGATCCACACCGTGCGCGCGGCCCGGCCCGACCTCGGCGTGCTGGTCGTCACCCACTACCAGCGGATCCTGCGCGATCTCGTGCCGGACCGGGTGCACCTCATGATCGACGGGCGCATCGTCGAGTCCGGCGGGCCCGACCTGGCGCGCCGGATCGAGACCGGAGGGTACGAAGAATGGCGCTGACGTGACGGCCCCCGAGCACATGACCCCCACCGCCTCGCAGGCCGCCGGCGACCCGGGCGGCGCGGCGACCGAGCCCATCGACGTGGAGGCCGTCCGCAAGGATTTCCCGCTCCTCGACCGCCAGGTGCACGGCCGTCCCATCGTGTACCTCGATTCCGCGGCCACGTCGCTGACGCCGCGCCAGGTGCTCGCGGCTGTCGACCGCTACTACGAGACGAGCCACGCCAACGTGCACCGGGGCGTGTACACCACGGCCGAGGAGTCCACCCACCTCTACGAGGAGGCCCGCCGCGCGGTCGGCGCCTTCATCGGGGCGCCGCGCCCCGAGCACGAGGTCGTGTTCACCAAGAACGCCACCGAGTCCCTCAACCTCCTGGCCCACAGCTGGGGCCGCGCCAACCTGGGGCGGGGCGACGTCGTGGTGCTGACCGAGATGGAGCACCACTCCAACATCGTGCCGTGGCTCATGCTGGCCGAAGAGCGAGGGGTCGAGCTGCGCTACGTCCCCGTCGACGACCACGGTCGGCTCGATCTGAGCGACCTCGACCGCCTGCTCGACGGCGCCCGGTTGCTGAGCGTGACGGCCATGTCCAACGTGCTCGGCACCATCACCCCACTCCCGATGCTGGCCGAGGCCGGGCACCGAGCCGGCGCCCTGGTGGCTGCCGACGGCGCCCAGTCCGTCCCCCACGCGCCGGTGGACGTCCGCGCGCTCGGCGTCGACTTCCTCGCCTTCTCGGGCCACAAGATGATGGGGCCGACGGGCATCGGTGTCCTGTGGGCGCGAGCCGAGCTGCTCGAGGCCATGCCACCCTTCCTCGGCGGCGGCGGAATGATCCGCGACGTCCGGACGGACCGCTTCCTCCCGGCCGAGCCGCCGCACCGGTTCGAGGCCGGCACGCCTCCGATCGCCGAGGCCGTCGGGCTCGCCTCCGCCGTCGACTACCTGCGATCGCTCGGCATGGCGCGGATCCGCGCCCACGAGCTGGCGCTCACCCGCTACGCCCTCGGCGCCCTCGCCGAGCGCATCGGTGACGACTGCCGCGTGTTCGGGCCCCCGGCGGGCGAGGACCGGGGCGGGGTGCTCTCCCTGGCCTACCGCGACGTGCACCCGCACGACCTGGCGCAAGTCCTCGACCAGTACGCGGTATGCGTCCGCCCTGGCCACCACTGTGCCAAGCCGCTCATGCGCCGGCTCGGCGTGACCGCCACCGCCCGGGCGTCGCTGGCCGTCTACAACGACGAGCGCGACGTCGACGCCCTGATCGAGGGCCTGGTCGAAGCCGGTAAGTTGTTCGGGTGACCTTCCCCGGCCCCGAGGAGCGCGACGATGGCTGACCTCGAGGAGCTCTACCGCGAGATCATCCTCGACCACTACCGATCGCCGAGGAACCGGGGCGAGCTCCCCTCGCCGCCGGCCCACCGGGTCGAGGGTTTCAATCCGCTGTGCGGCGACGAGGTCGTCGTGACGCTCCTGGTCGAGGACGGGAGGCTGTCGGACATCAAGATCGGCGGGACGGGCTGCTCCATCAGCCAGTCCTCGGCATCGCTGATGTCGGCTGCGGTGAAGGGCAAGCCGATCGACGAGGTGCGGCAGCTGATCGCCACCTTCAAGGGCATGATGTCGATCCACGAGGCGTCGCTCGGCGACGAAGCGGGCAACGGTGCGGCTGGTGGTGGCCGGAGCGCCGCGGGGCCCGAGACCGTCGCCGGGGAGCCCGAGGAGGTCGACCTCTCGAAGCTGGGTGAGCTCGCCGCCCTCCAGGGCGTGGTGAAGTTCCCGGTCCGCATCAAGTGCGCCACCCTCGGCTGGAACACCCTGGCCCAGGGCCTCGACGAGCTGGCGGCCGCCGCGAGCTGACGCCCGCCACGGGTCCGCGCGTCGAGCCGGAGCCCCGACGGGGGCACCACCTCGCCGGGTTGCCGCCGGCCTCCGCGACCGACCTGCGCGCTCGGCGCGGCGACCGACGGGCGCGCCCTCACTGTGGCGCGCAGGCGGTGGGGTCGAACGGCGGGGGCGGGACCGGCGCCGGCGGGGCCGTCGTGGTCGCCGGGTGGCCGGTGGTCCCGCTGCCGGAGCCGGCTCCTGGGGCCGGGGCGGTGGTGGTCGTGACGTCCGGCGGCGGCTCGGGGACCAGGTTGGTGCCCGGCGGCGGGTCGCTCGGCGACTGCAGGGTGCCGAGCACCGACACGAGCATCTGCTGGGCCGCCGGCTGGTCCACGAACAGGACGTCGCCCCAGGGCGACACGTAGCCGTCGGAGATCGTGGGCAGCGTGAACGTCTGGATGCTCGCAGGGTCGACGCTGCGGAAGATCTGCGCCAGGCCGAGCAGCGAGCCGACGGTGAAGCGATCGTCGATCACCAGGCCTTGGGGCAGCGAGCCGAGGAAGGCGTTCAAGGTGAGCGGGTTTCGCTGCGCCCTGGCCGCGCTGGCCAGGGCCCGCAGGAAGGCGTCCTGGCGCTGGATGCGCCCGAGGTCGCCCGTCGGGTCGCTGTGCCAGTACCCGTCGGCGTAGTACTGGTAGTGACGGCTGCGCGCCACGGCCAGCGCCTGCTGGCCGTTCAGGAGCTGGCAACCGGGCGTGGTGATGTCGAGACCCGACCAGGCGTCGCGCGCCGGGTAGGCGAAGTTCATCCAGACGCCGCCCAAGGCGCTCACTGCCCCCTCGAAGCCGGCGAAGTCCACCTGGACGACGTGGTTGATGGGGATGCCGAAGTTGTCCTCGATCGTCTGGACCACCTGGTCGGCGCCGGAGTTGTACGAGGCGTTGATCCGGTTGAACCGCCCGAACTCCGACGCGTCCTGGCCCACCATCGACACCAGCGTGTCGCGGGGGATCGACAGGATGCTCACCTGGCGGGTCGCGGGCACCACGTGGACGATCATGTCGACGTCGCTTCGCTGTCCCTGGACCACCGACGACGAGCCGAACTGCGGGCTGCTCTCCCCGACGCGCGAGTCCGAGCCGAGGACGAGCACGTTGAACGGCTGCCCGGGCACCTGGTCCACCTCGTGGGCCACGTGCACCTTCTTGAACTGGTCGAACCGGTACTGCAGGTAGCCCCAGCCGCCGGCCACCAGCGCCACGGCCAGCGCCGCCACGCCCAGCAGGCCGGTGGCGACCTTGCGGCGGCGGCTCCATCGCCGCCTGCCCCGACGGACCGGCGGCCACGGGGGTTCGGGCCCACCGGGCCCCGGCGGCCCCCCTGGGCCTCGGGGCCCACCAGGTCCGCCTGGGCCTCCCGGCCCACCGGGTGGCCCGACAGGGAACGGGGCCCCGGACACGGGCGCCCCGCGACCGCCCCGGGCAGCCCGCTCGATGCGATCGCCCAGGGCCCGGAGGCCCTCCTCGTTGGCCACTCGCCCTGCCCGCGCGCCGCTCCAGGCGCGGGCACCCCTCGAACGGCCGCGCCGCCCGCCCTCGGGCCCGCCGGCAGGCCCGTTCGCGGCACCTGCCACCTCCTCGCCGAGGGCGCGCAGGCCGACTTCGTTGGGGACGCCCGCCCGCCGGCGGCGTGGAGGGGGCGGCGGCTCGCCGTCGAAGGGACGCCCTCCTGGCATGGCAGAACGGTACCGTCCTCACCCTGGCTGGTCAGGGCATCTCCGACCAGGGCGACGTCAGGCGGCGCCGTAGGCCTGGTAGCCCGTGCGCTCCAGCTCGAGCGCCAGCTCCGGGCCCCCGCGGGCAACGATCCGCCCGTCCACCATCACGTGCACGGCGTCCGCCCGCAGCTCGACCAGCAGTCGCGGAAAGTGGGTGATGGCCAGCACCCCCATCTTCCACTCGCGGGTGGCACGCTCGATGCGGCGGGCCACGGCCCCGAGCGCGTCGACGTCGAGCCCGGAGTCGATCTCGTCGAGGACGCAGAACGTGGGGCGCAGCACCGCGAGCTGCACGATCTCGCTGCGCTTGGTCTCGCCCCCAGACAGGTCGACGTTGAGGGCACGCCCGAGGATGCGCGGGTCGAGGCCGACCGCGGCAGCCTCGGCTTCCAGCCGGTCGGCGAGCTCGGCCGCCGGAGCCTCGGCCGGGGTGCCCGCGAGCGCCTCGGCGAGCGCCGGCACGAGGGTGACGCCCGGCACCTCCACAGGCTGCTGCAGGGCGACGAACAGCCCGGCCCGGGCCCGGCGCCACACCTCGGTGCCCAGGAGCTCGACGCCGTCGATGGTGACGCTGCCCCCGGTCACCGCCGTGCCGGGGCGCCCCATGAGAGCGTGGGCGAGCGTGCTCTTTCCCGAGCCGTTGGGACCCATCACCACGTGGACCTCGCCGCTTCGCACCTCGAGGTCGACGTCGTGGAGCACCTCGTGGCCCGCCAGCTCGGCACGAAGCCCGCGCACCACCAGCCGGTGCTCCCCACCCGCGGGCCCAGGGGTGGGCCCGCCATGGGGGACGGCGGGCTCCGCGGGCCCGGGCGACGCCGGGGCGCCAGTCACGGCAGCACCACGGCCACCTGGCCCTCGCTCACGTCGACCTCGAACACGGGCACCGGCTTGGTGGCCGGCAGCGAGCACGGCTCCCCCGTGCGGAGGTCGAAGGTGCTGCCGTGCCGCGGGCACTCGATCTCGAGATCCTCCTCCCACACCTCCCCTTCGGACAGGGAATAGTCCTCGTGGCTGCAGCGGTCGCCGACGGCGTAGAAGTCGTCGCCGATCCTCACCAGCGCCACACGGACCCCGGGGAGGTCCACGCGCCGGACCTCCCCGGGCGCCAGGTCCTCCACGCGGCACACCACCACGCGCTCACCCATCGGAGCCGCCCGAAGCGGAGAAGACCGAGGCCAGGCGCTCCCCGACCTGCCGGCGCAGCCGTGGCGCCAGCTCGGGCACAGGGAGCCGGTCGATGACGTCGTCGTAGAAGCCGAGGACGATCAGCCGGTCGGCCCGCTCGGGCGGGATGCCCCTCGACTCGAGGTAGGAGCGCTGGTCCTCGTCGATGGGGCCCACCGTCGAGGCGTGGCTGCAGCGCACGTCGTTCTCGGCGATGTCGAGGTTGGGGACCGAGTCGGCATGCGCGCCTTCCGACAGCACGAGCGCGTGGTTGGTCTGCATGGCATCGGCGCGCACGGCACCGTGGCGCACCTGGATGAGCCCGCTGTACACCGAGCGCGACGCGTCGGCGACGGCTCCCTTGCACAAGAGGTCGCTCGTGGTCCGCGGGGCTGCGTGCTCCTGCTGGGTGCGGACGTCGTGGACCTGGTCGCCGCTGCCGAGGTACGCGCTGCGCAGCTCCGTCGAGGCTCCCTGGCCGACGGCGGCCACGTCGGTGCGCATGCGGTCGTAGGAGGCGCCCAGACCCATGGTGAATGCCCGCAACGTGCCCTCGCGGCCCACGCGTCCGGCGATGCGCCCGATGTGCCAGGCCGCGGCGCCGAGGAGCTGGACCGACACGTAGGCCAGCGAGCCGCCGTCGGCCACCTCGAGCTCGGTGACCGGCACGACGAGCGAGGCGGTCGGACCGGGCGCACCGGCCACCACCTCCACCACGGAGGCCCGAGCCCCCGCTCCCACCCGTACGACGGTGCGGGGGAAGACGGCCGGGCCGCGCCCGGCAGCGTCGGCCTGCCCCTCGCACCAGTGGACGAGGAGCAGCGGGGCGGCGAGCTCCACGCCCGGCGCCACGTCGACGGCGACCACGTCGGGCGCGAAGGCGTCGTTGAGCCGGACCAGGGCGTCGCCGCCGACGAGGACCGAGCCGAGGCCCTCGGCGGCATCGGCGGTCTGCAGCACGCTGCGCACCCGCAGGCCCAGGGGCAGACCTTGCGTGCCGGCCGAGACCATGGTGCCGTTGGCGGCGACCGCCAGGCCCGCCCGGGCCGCCACGTCGGTGCCGAGCTCCCCGACGAAGGCCAGGCCCAGGTCGCCGATGGCGGCCGGCCCCTCGTGCCCGACCGGCCGGTACGAGCCGAGGTCGAGCCGGTCGATGGGCGTGTAGCGCCAGACCTCTTCCTTCTCGGTCGGGAGGGGCACGGTCTCGACGGCCTCGAACGCTTCGGCGCGCCTCGCCCGCAGGCTGTCGGGCCCTCCGAGGGCGTGCGCTGCTGCGGCGGTGAACGCGTCCATCGACGTCCCTTCCAGGCGGCGGCCGGCCTCGGCCCCGACGGCGAACGGAGGCCGCCGCGCACGCCCCTCCGGCGCTGCCGGGAGCTCCCCACGTTCGCGGGCGAGGGCCTCGGCCCAAGTGTACCGGGATCCCCGATGCCACACGTCGGCCACCCGCAGGACCGTCGGCCACCCGCAGGACCGCCGGCCACCCGCCGTACCCGTTGCCACTCCCCCCGGACCGAGGTACCCGATGCCACCCGCCGGCCACCTGCCGGACCGCCGGCCGGGTCGCCCGGATTTCCCACCCACCGACCGGCCTCACCGGCCCGCCATGTTGGCAACGGGGTGCGGTGCGGTTGCCATCCGGTGAGTCGCCCTCCCAGGGTCTGGACTGCACCGAACGAGCTCAGTACCGTCACGGAAATCCCTATTTCACGAGCTTCTTTTTTCTTTTGCCCCGTCCTTGTGCATGGAGCGCCCGGACCGCGATGAGCCGACCTGCCGATCCACGGATCGTCGATCACCTGCATCGACGCGACGAGCGCGGCTTCGGGCTCATCGAGGTGGTGATCGCCTTCTCCGTCCTCATGCTCGCCCTCACCCCCGTAGCTGCCCTCCTCACCAACGTCATCGGGCAGGCTGCCAATGCTCGCGAGCGCCTGACCGCCCTGTCGCTCGCCGAGCAGTACATCGAGCTGCTCACCAATTCCGGACCGCATCTGAGCTCCGGCAACTTGCCCATCACCGGCACCCCCGTACTCGAGACTCCCACCGCCCTCGTGCGGTCCTCGGTCGCCTACAAGGTGTACTCGGAGTTCGACTGGACGGCAGCCGAGGGCACCAACCCCGACCTGTGCACGTCGGGGAGCGTGCCCAAGGTCCTCAACCTGCAGGTGACCGTCGACTGGGGCGCCAACCAGAGCCTGACGGACACCACGGTGCTCAACTACCCCCCCGCCGGCATCCCGACATTCGGCTTCCTGGCCGTGCAGGTGGAGGGCGACCCGGCCGGATCGCCGCCGGGCGACGCCGCGGGCAACCCGTGGTCCGACCGGGTCCGGGCGGTGCCGGTCAGCCTGGTGTCGCCGCCGCCACCGGCAACGGCGAGCTTCACCACCACCGTCTACCCCGATAGCTACGGCTGTGCCTTCCAGCAGGTGCCGCCGGGCACGTACCAGGTGTCGGTGGCGGATCCCAGCCCCGGCGTGCCGCGCACGGTGACCGGCACCTACGGCACGCCGTCGTTCGTCGCCAACGCCAACGAGCAGACCGCCGCCGCCCAGGGACCCCTGACCGTCAACGTCGGGCAGGTCACCCCGGTCACGTTCCAGTACGACGAGGGGTCGCTGGTCGACCTGGCGTACCCGTCGACGACGGCCACCGAAGACGGAGTCACCTGCCCGGGGGCAGGGGCGTTCCTGTGCCTGGCGGCCGGCCAGGCGCCGGCAACCCCCTCCGCGCCGGCCGCCAGCCCTGTGGCCGTGCTGTCCGTCCGGACCCCGGCCGGCTGGACAGTGGCGAGCCTCCCCGGCGGGCTGAGCCGGATCGAGGCCACCGCGTGCGCCGGCACGGTGCGCTGCGTCGCCGTCGGGTATGGCCCTGCGGGCGGCGGCGGGTTCCAGGGCGCCTCGGCGTCGGCCGCGCCCAGCTCGTCTCCGTCGTTCACCGCGGACGCCCTGCCCGCAGGGGTGACCAACCTCAGCGGGGTGACGTGCCCCGGCGCCTCGACGTGCTACGCATGGGGATCGGGCGCGGCGGGTGCCGTCATTCTGTCGGCAACCGTGAGCTCGGGTGCGGTCACCTGGACCGCCGACACGGGCCTCGCCGGCGTGGCAGCCATCGCCGGCATTGCCTGCCCGGGCAGCACCACGTGCTACGCGATCGGCTCGGGGGCCTCGGGCGCCGTCATCGTCTCCCTCGACGCCTCGGGGACCAACTGGGTAGCCGACACCCTGCCCAACGGGGTCACGGTCAGCGCGCTCAGCCAGGTGACCTGCCCGGGCACCGCCACGTGCTACGCGATCGGCTCGGGGTCATCGGGAGCGGTGATCCTGTCCCTCGGCCTCGGCACGGCCTGGGTGAACGACACCGTCGCCGGCCCCCCGAGCGCGCTCAGCCAGGTCGCCTGCCCGGGCAGCACCACGTGCTACGCGATCGGCTCGGGGGCCTCGGGGGCTGTCATCGTGTCGGTCGACTCGTCGGGCACCAACTGGGTGGCCGACACCACGCCTGCCGGACTGAGCCTCGCCGCCATCATCTGCCCGAGCACCACCTCCTGCTACGCCACCGGCTCGGGGTCGTCGGGCGGGCTCATCTGGTCCCTGTCGTCTGCCACCGCCTGGGCCGCCGACTCGCTCAGCGTGCCGCCCGGGGCCACGCCGAGCGCCGTCGGCGCGATCGCGTGCCCGGCTCCCTCGACGTGTGTCGCCGCGGCCTCGGCGGCGAGCTCGGCGCTCTTGCTCGCCCTCGGGTCCGGCACCACCTGGTCCGCTGCCACTATCCCCCTGACGACGCCGCCGGTGCTGTTCGCGGGGGTCGCCTGCACGGGGTCGACCTGCGAGGCAGCGGGCGCCTCGAGGACCGGCGCGCTGCTGCTCGACGGCTCGTCGGGCGGGACCTCGTGGTCCAACGGCACGCCGGGGAACCTCACGGGGATGTACCTGAGCGACGTGCCCGTGTCGGTGTCGAGCTATGCCCTCGTCCCCTCGACCATCGAGCTCACGGCGCCGTCCACCGACGCCACCGTCGTCGGACCGCTCTTCCCCTTCGCGGCGGGCTACAGCATCGGCGCCGCGGAGTGCACGGCCGAGCTGTCTGCAGCCTCGTCGCTCGTCAGCACGACCCCGGGTGCCACGTCGTCGGCCATCCTGCCAATGGGCCTGCTGCCACTGAAGGTCGTCAACGCGAGCGGGAACCCGGTGGCAGGGGCGTCAGTGACCGCCGTCGTCAATGACCCCTCGTGCACCCCGCTCACCCCGCTCACGGGGACCAACCCGTCGTCCTTCGCCCTCGAGACGACAGGCCCCGACGGCCTCAGCCGCCTCGACGTCATGTACGACACCTACACGGTGACGGCCACCGCGGGCACCCTGACGGGCAGCGTGACGGTCCAGGTGTCCCCCACGGGCACCACGGCAGGAGGCGTCACGCTGCCGCTGCCATCACCCGTCGTGGTGAGGATCTCGTGAGCGGCCCGGCCCGCCGGGGCCGCGCCGGGCGCTGGTGGCGTGCGGCCACCGGGGAAACCGCCGCACGGTGGCGCATGGTCGACGAGCAAGGCCTGAGCACGGTCGAGCTGGCGGTCGCGCTGCTCACTCTCGGCATCCTCCTCGCGATGTCCATCCCCATCGTCGACACCCTGTTCAACACGACCGGAAGGGTCACCAACACCTACAACAACATCGGCGGCCAGCTGGTGCTGTCGACCAACCTCCAGCGCCTGATCCGCTCGGCGGTCGCTCCCGGCCCGAGCCCCTCATCGGGGGCTCCCGTGCCCGCGTTCGTGCCCGGCTCGGTCACGCCGACCTCGATGACCTTTGCCACCAATGTCGGCGACCCCAACGGCCCCGAGCTCGTGACGGCGAGCTGCACGCCGGCTACTGGTGGCGGTGCCTGCGCCTCGCCCACCTCGACCTTCACCGTGACCGTCACCCCCGCACAGGCCGGCACGTGCCCCTTCTCGGCCGCCGACTTCACCGACCACTGCCAATGGCCCTCGTCGGGTGCCCGCACCATCATCCGCATCGGCAACGTCACGAACGGTCCGAACGGCCAGCCCCTGTTCGTCTTCGCCTACGGGGCATCGCCGGGGCCCGGCCAGCCCGTCGCGCTGACGACCGCCCCGCCGACCACGGCTGGCGACTCCGTGTTCAACACGTGCACGCAGGGCACCACGTCACAGCCCTTCGCCAGCTGTCTCGCGGGTGAGATCCAGTCGGTCACCTTCGACCTCCAGGTCAACGGCGACACCTCGCCGCAGCACGGCGGGGCGCAGGCAGAGGAGGACACCGGTGTGTTCGCGCTGTCGTCCATCTCGACGGTCTACGACCCCTCGGTCGGGTGACCCGGCCGTGACAATCCGAGCCCTCCACCTGACGGGCCGACCGGGCCGGGTACCGGCCCGGCGCTCGTGGCGGCGCCTCGAAGAACGCGGGCAGGCGGCTCTCGCCCTCGTGCTCGGCATCGTGCTCCTGCTCGTGTCCGGCGGCAGCCTGCTGGCCGCCTCCGCCATGCAGCACGACCCGCTCGTGCAGGCCGACACCCTCAGCCACTACGCCTACCGCGCCCTCGAGGCTGGCATCGACACCTACCTCAACACCATCAACGCCCAACCGAACCTGGTGAACTGCTCCAGCGTTTCGACCTCGGCGATGTGCACCAACGCCGTCAACGGCATCAAGTACAACACCTGGACCCCGGTCGCCAACACGGGCGGTTCCACCGGCGCCGTGCCCGAGTACTACCTGTGGACGAACCCCCAGCTGTGCTTCAGCACGAGCGCCACCACCCAGACCAGCTGCTCGGTGACTGGCACCCCGGTCGGCGACCTGGCCCACGTGCAGGCGCTCATCGTCGGGGCGGCCGGGTACCCGGGCCACTTCGCCTACCAGAGCTCGGTGGCAAGCTTCGTGCCCGAGAACGGCTTCCTCACCCACATCTGGTGGAGCAACTACGAGTCGACGGACCCCGCCCTGGCCGGCGACCCGCCCAGCGCGTGCACCTACGACTGGAACAATGGCTACAACGGGCCGGGCGCCGCGTGCGCCGAGGTCTTCTTCGGCCCCAACGACAAGCTCTTCGGCCCGGTCTTCGCCAACGACTCGATCTACGTCGCCTCCCAGCCCAATTTCGGCAGCGCGTCGGACCCCTCCCCGGTCACCACGCACGACCCCAACTGCCTGTTCGTCGACCCACTCGACGGGAACCACGGCTCCCCTCCGGGCTGCGCGTCGGCCACCACGGACGTGGGCGCCTATGACGCCACCAACTCCCACTTCGGCGTCCCCCTCGAGCCGATCCCCACCGGCGACAGCCAGCTCCAGCAGGTGGCAGCCCTCGGGGGCTGCGTGTACTCGGGCCCGACCACCATCTCGCTGTACGCAAAGGGCGGGACCCAGTACATGAACGTCTGGAGCCCCGAGACGCCGGTCACCGGCGGCCACGACGCCGACAACGCGCCGACCAATACCAACGTGTGCGTCGGGACCCAGATCCCGGCGCCCTCGGGAGGGAACGGCAACGGGGTCATCTACGTGGCCAACGCGGCCGGGACCTGCGCCGGCAACGGCGACAACCCCTTCGACGACACCGCGCACGGCGGCGCGAACGCCCAGATCTCGACCGCTTATGGCTACAACTACACCGACGACATCACCACCGTGCCCGCGGACTGCGAGGGCGACGCATTCGTGCGCAACGCCGCTCCCAACGCGATGCCGTCGTCGGGGGCGACGACCGGCGTCGCCGGCAACCTGACGATCGCCGCGGCCAACAACGTGGTGATCACCGGGAGCCTCACCTACACGGACTGCCCGGCGACACCGACTCCCTTCAACAGCACCAACACGGGCCCCTGCGGCTACAACACCGGTGCTTCTGCGGTGAACGACTCGCTCGGCCTGATCGCCCAGAACTACGTGGAGGTCAACCACCCCGGCGTGCCCAACTGCCAAACCTTCTGGGGCAGGACAAGCTGCCAGCCGACCCCTTCGAGCATCGAGGCTCGGTGCACCGCCACGGTGTCAGACGTGGGCGCGGCGATCTGCGACCCCGGGCCCAACCTGGTCATCGACGCCGCGGTCCTCGCGCTCAGCCACTCCTTCGCGGTGAACAACTACAGCGTGGGCTCGCCCGAGGGGACCCTGACCGTCTACGGCTCCATCGACCAGGACTGGCGCGGCGCGGTCGGCACCTTCAGCGGCAGCACCCTCGTGTCGGGGTACTCGAAGTACTACACGTGGGACAACCGGCTCGAGTACGTGTCGATCCCCTCGTACCTCAACCCGGGCACCCCCTCGTGGGGGCTCGCGTCGTCGGCCGTGGTTGTTGCGTCCAGGTGCCCGGCGTGGCCGGGCCCCTATCCGAACAGCACCACGACCGTCCCCGGCACAGACCCGTCCGGCGCCCCCTGCTGACGCCAGCCCCGGGCCGACGATTCACCGGGGTTGCCACTCTGAGTGAAATTTGTCGACTGGAGGTGTAGGATGGGGCCCGAGCCGGCCGGTGGGCGGTCGGCGACAGGACGTCCCAGGGAGGTTCTTCATGCAGGCGAGGATCGACCCGCTCCGTGACCTTCACCCGGTCAGCGACGACCAGGCCGAGCCTGGCGAGCTGCTCTCCTTCGACGTGTTCCGCGTGGGCGAGGAGCTCCGCATCGACTTCGACGTGCCCGGGATCGACCCTGCCGATCTCCACGTGAGCATCGACGGCCACATCCTGCACGTGTCGGCCACCCGCGACCTGCTGCACGGCCCGGGCGTCGACATCGTGGAGGCCGGCCGCTCGCACGGCCACTTCAGCCGGCGGCTGTTCCTCGGCGACCGCTGGGACCTCGCCGCCGTGTCGGCCACCGCGAAGAACGGGGTCCTGACCGTGCGCGCCCCGATCAAGCGCAGCCAATTCCACCGCGACATCGAGGTGACCCCCGCCCACGAGGGCCGCGACGGGCCCTCCGACGCCCCGCTCAGCCGGCTCGAGCTCGACGAGCCATTGCATGTCGAGCGGGCCGGTTCGGCCGCCTGACCCGGGGGCACGCTTGGACGGCGTCGCCGGGCGCAGCGACGAGGAGGTCGTGGCCGAGCTGGCGGCGGTGATCGCCCACCGCGTCCGGTCGCGCAGCAAGGAGCTCGGCATCTCCTCGAGCGAGCTGGCACGGCGCACCAGGCTGTCGCGCGCCATGGTGTCCAAGATCGAGAACGCCCAGGGCTCGCCCAGCCTCCTCACCCTCGCCCGCCTGGCCGAGGCCCTCGAGATGCCCGTGACCTCGCTGTTCCGGGGGCTCGACGAAGAGCGCGACGCCCTGTACACCAAGGCCGGCGCCGCGCCCGAGCTCGCGCGCCCCGGCACCCGCTCCGGCCACCGCTACCAGCTGCTCGGCTCGATGCGCGGCCCGGCCAAACGGATGGAGCCGATGCTCGTCACGCTCACGAGCGAAGAGGAGGTCTTCCCCCTCTACCAGCACCCCGGCACCGAGCTCATCTACATGCTCGACGGCGAGATGGAGTACGGCTACGGCGGGGCGACCTACGCCATGGCGCCCGGTGATGCCCTGCAGCTCGACGGCGAGGTGCCCCACGGCCCGGTGAAGCTGCCGGTGCTCCCGGTGCGCTTCTTGTCGGTCACCACCTACGGCGCCCCGCCCGGCGAGGACCAGCCGCCCCGCACAGCAGGCCATTGACCTGCCCGCCAACGGCCGGCCGGCCGCCCAGGCCTCGTGCGACCTCAGCGACGCCGGCGCCACCACCGGCGCCCGGACCGCTGCCCGCGCGCCGGGTCCTCGCGGCGCACCTCGGCCACCGCCCGGGCGGCTGCCTCGTTGACGATCTCCTCGGCCCCGCTCAGGACCGCGCGCATCCGCTCGGCGGGCACGTCCGGCTCGCTCTCGATCGCCGGTTCGACCAGGCTCCCGTGGATCCAGCCCGCGTCGGCCAGCCGCCGCTCGTAGGCGGGGCAGTTCTCCGGGCATCGCCAGGGGGCCTCGGGCGCCAGGTCGAGCACGCAGAAGCGGGCCACCTCCCCCGACGCGTACGTCCGGCTCTGGAAGTGCTTGCACTCCTCGCGCATCGCCATGGTGCCTCCATGGTGCCACGCAGCACGCGGCGCCCGGGGGCGCCCGCCACCGGGGTCAGCCGACCGCGCCCTCCATCTGCAGCTCGATGAGCCGGCTCCACTCCACCGCGTACTCCATGGGCAGGGTCCGGGTGACCGGCTCGATGAAGCCGTTGACGATCATGCTCATGGCCTGGCCCTCCGACAGCCCGCGGCTCATGAGGTAGAAGAGCTGGTCGTCGCCGACCTTCGACACGGTCGCCTCGTGGCCGATCCGCGCGTCGCGCTCACCGACCTCCATGTAGGGCTTGGTCTCCGAGGTGGAGACCTCGTCGAGCAGGAGCGCGTCGCACCGGACGAAGGACTTGGTGCCCGTCGCTCCCTCGTCGACGTGGACGAGGCCGCGGTAGGTGGTGATGCCGCCGTCCTTGGAGATCGACTTGGACACGATGGTCGAGGACGTCTCCGGTGCGGCGTGGATCATCTTGGCCCCGGCATCCTGGTGCTGGCCCGAGCCGGCATAGGCCACCGACAGCACCTCGCCCGACGCCTTCGGGCCGACCAGGTACACCGACGGGTACTTCATCGTGAGCCGGGACCCGATGTTGCCGTCCACCCACTCCACGTGCGCCTCGGCCTCGGCTCGGGCCCGCTTGGTCACGAGGTTGTAGACGTTGTTCGACCAGTTCTGGATGGTGGTGTAGGTGATGCGGCTGCCCGGCAGCGCGATCAGCTCGACGACGGCCGAGTGCAGCGAGTCGGTGGAGTAGACCGGAGCGGAGCAGCCTTCGACGTAGTGCACCTGGGAGCCCTCGTCCGCGATGATGAGGGTGCGCTCGAACTGGCCCATGTTCTCCGCATTGATCCGGAAGTAGGCCTGCAGCGGCATGTCGACCTTCACGCCCGGCGGCACGTAGATGAACGAGCCGCCCGACCACACGGCTGAGTTCAAAGCGGCGAACTTGTTGTCGTTGGGAGGGATGACCGTGCCGAACCACTTGCGCACGAGCTCGGGGTACTGGCGCACGGCGGTGTCCATGTCGCAGAACAGCACGCCCTGCGCCTCGAGGTCCTCACGGTTGCGGTGGAAGACGACCTCGCTCTCGTACTGCGCGGTCACGCCAGCGAGGTACTTGCGCTCCGCCTCGGGGATGCCGAGCTTCTCGTAGGTGTTCTTGATGGAGTCGGGCAGGTCGCCCCAGTCCTTCACCTGCTCGCTCGTCGGCTTGATGTAGTAGTAGATGTCGTCGAAGTCGAGGTCGGGCATGTTGACGGCGAACCAGGCCGCCATCGGCTTGGCGAAGAAGCGCTTCAGCGCCTTCAGGCGGAAGGCCCGCATCCACTCGGGCTCGCCCTTCATCTCGGACATCTCGCGAACGATGGCCTCGCTCAGGCCCTTCTTGGGCTTGAAGACGTAGTCCTCCTCGTCGCTCCAACCCAGCTGGTAGCGACCAAGGTCGAGCTCGGTCATGCGGGTTCTCCCTCGAGTTCGTCGGCGCACCGCCGGCCCAGGAGCGGCCAACTCCCCTTGCAGCCCATGGCACGGCACATTTCTCCTACCGAGATAGTAACAACTCGGGCACGGGGGCCGAAACACCCACCTCGGCGAAGGGCGCGACGCGCTCCGCGATGCCAGGCTGGTGGTCGATGACGCCCCGCTCGCGGCCCTCGCGCGCCACGCGCCCCTCGCCTTCCGGCGACGTGGTGCAGCCCCCGATGCCGACGCGCCGGCCGGCGGTCCTGCGGGCCCACGGCCACGAGCGCGTCGACGACTGGTACTGGCTGCGCGACCGCGACGATCCCGAGGTCCTCGCCCACCTGGCGCAGGAGAACGACTACACCGAGGCCCAACTGGCCCGTCTGGCTCCCCTGAGCGAGCGCATCTACCAGGAGCTGCGGCACCACATCGTCGAGACCGACCTGTCGGTGCCCGTCCGCCACGGGGCCTGGTGGTACTACCAGCGCACGGTCGAGGGCCAGAGCTACCCCATCCACTGCCGCCGCCCGGCCGCAGGCAGAGAGCCGCCCGTGCCGCAGCCGACGGAGCCCGGCGAGGAGGTCGTCCTCGACGAGAACGAGCTGGCCCGCGACCACGACTACCTGCAGGTGGCCAACCTCACCGTGAGCCCCGACCACTCGTGGCTGGCCTTCTCCGTCGACACGTCCGGCGCCGAGCGCTTCGAGCTGCGGTTCCGCCGCCTGGGGAGCGGGCCCGGGCCGGGTGGGCCGGGGGATCAGGCGGGCGAGGCCGGCAGCGCCGGGGAGCCGGAGACCATCGCCGACACCTCCTACGGGCTCGCGTGGGCCAGCGACAACGCCACGGTCTTCTACACCCGGGTCGACGACGCCATGCGGCCCTACCAGGTCTGGCGCCACCGGCTGGGCACCGACCCGGCGTCGGACGTCCTCGTCCTCCAAGAGGACGACCAGCGGTTCGTGGTCGAACCCTGGCGCACCAAGGACGGTCGCCTGGTCGTGCTGTCGCTCACCAGCACGAGCACCGACGAGGCATGGGTGGTGCCGGCCGACCGGCCCGGCACCCCCCCGCACCTCGTGGTCCCCCGGCGTGCCGGCGTCGAGTACGACGTCGACCACTGGTCTTGCGGGGAGGGCCCGGGCTGGCTGCTGGCGGTCACGAACGACGCGGCGGTCGACTTCCGGCTCCTCGCCCGTCCCGCAACCTTCCCGATCGCTCCCGCCGGTGGCGAGCCCGCCGGCGCGCTCGCCGCAGACTTCGCCGGCTCGTGGGTCGAGCTGCTGGCGCACCGGCCCGGCGTCCGTCTGCTCGGGGTCGACGTGCTCGACGCGCACCTGGTGGTACGCGAGCGCGACGAGGGTGAGCGCCGGGTCCGGGTGGTGCCGCTCGGCGCCCCAGGCGACGCGCCCGGGGCGGTCGGCCCCTTCGGCGGCGACCTCCTCGCAGCGAGCTGGACCGTCCCCGCCGACGAGCACCCCGCGACGACCTGGGACGGCCCCAACCCGCAGATGGCCACGCCCTACCTCCGCTTCGAGCAGACGTCGCTCGTGACGCCGCGCACCGTGGCCGACCTCGACCTCGCCACCCGGGCATCGATCGTGCGCAAGCGCCAGCCCGTGCCCGGCTACGACCGGCACCGCTACCGCAGCTACCGCCTCGAGGCGTCGGCGGCGGACGGGACCGCCGTGCCCATCTCGGTCGTCCACCGCGCCGACCTGCTTGCGCCCGGGGACCCCGACGGCACCCCGCCGCCCTCGCCCGCGCCCTGCCTCCTCTACGGCTACGGGGCCTACGAGCACGCCATCGACCCAGTGTTCTCGCCGCTGCGCCTCCCGCTCCTCGACCGGGGGGCCATCTTCGCCGTCGCGCACGTGCGGGGCGGCGGCGAGCTCGGTCGGCGCTGGTACGAGGAGGGCAGGCTCGGGGCCAAGCCCCACACCTTCGGCGACTTCGTGGCCTGCGCCCGGCACCTGGTCGACACGGGGTTCACGGCACCCGACCGGCTGGCAGCCCGCGGGGCATCGGCAGGCGGCCTGCTCGTCGGCGCCGTGGCCAACCTGGCGCCCGAGCTCTTCCGCGCGCTCGTGGCCGAGGTCCCCTTCGTGGACTGCCTGACCACGATGCTCGACGACACCTTGCCCCTCACCGTCGGCGAGTGGGAGGAGTGGGGCAACCCGGCGGCCGACGCCGGCGACTACGCCACCATCGCCTCGTACTCCCCCTACGACAACGTCCGGTCCCTCGCCCCGGACGGGACCCCGGTGCGCTACCCGGACGTCCTCGCCACCGCCGGGCTCAACGACAACCGGGTCGGGTTCTGGGAACCGGCGAAGTGGGTGGCCAGGCTGCGCGCCGCCAACCCGCAGAACCGCGCCCTGCTGCGGGTCGAGATGGGCGCCGGCCACGGCGGCCCGTCGGGCCGCTACGACGCCTGGCGCGACGAGGCGTTCGTGCTCGCCTTCCTGCTCGACGCGCTGGGGCTGGCCCGATCCCCTGCCGGAGGCGCCGACGACCTCAGCCAGGCGGGGTGATCGTGAGCCGGAGGGGCGCCTGCGCCTGCGCCGGCAGCACGAGGGGGCGCCCGTCGAGGGACAGGGAGGCGACGCTCGGGGCCCCCACCACGACCGTGACGGCGCCCGTGGCCGGCACGGACTGCTGCTGGCCCGCCGGCAGCGTGCCCGTCCACAGGACCGAGCCGGCCGGCTGCGACTGGACCTGCCACCAGCAGGCGCCGTTGCCGGAGGCCAAGGTCAGGGTGTAGCTGGCGGCCGGCGCCGGGTAGCTCGCCGCGGTGGCAGACGACGTGGTGGGCTGGATCGGCCCGGTGCCGGCGCCCGGTGCGGTGCTCGCGGGCTGCGGCGTCGAGCGGGGAGCCGACGCGTGCGACCCACCCTGGCGCCCACCGCTCGCCGTGCGCTCGCCCCCGGCTGCCGCAGACGTCGTGGCGGGCCGGTGCGGCGTCCTGCTCCGGGCATCGGCCGGGGTCGATCCAACGCGCGCGCCCGGCCGGTGGGTGACCACCACCGTCAGTGCCGCCACGAGCACGGCCACCGCCCCTGCGACCAGCACCGGGGCGGCGAGGCGCCTCCTCCCCCGGGCGAGCTCTGCCATCGCCCGGTCCTTGCGGCGCAGGTCCGCCCGGGCATCGCGCCCCGGCACCGGAGCCCGCACGTCCGTGTCGTCGAAACGCAGCACCGAACCCCCGGCCGCTGCGTGCTCGTGGGCCCGCCGCCCGACCTCGACGCCCGCCGCCGGGTCGGGCTCGTCGCGAGCGGAGCCGGCCGGGCCGAGCAGGCGTACGGTGCCGCCGCCCGAGGTCCGGTCGCGGACCGTGCGCAGGGTGTGCAGGGCGTGGCGATAGCTCTCGACCGAATGGATCTCGGCCTTGCCACGACGGTGGAGGGCGGCAGCGGACACGGCGGCGACCACGGCCACGACGGCCAGGACGACCAGGACCATCGCCTCCATTCAACAGGACCGCCTCCCCCGCCGGGTCGCGCCCCGCCGCCGCAGCATCGCGCCTGGTGGGAGCGCGGGACCCGGGATCAGGTCCGCAGCGGCATGCGGGGGCGGAGCTCGGGGGGCAGGTCCCTGCGCCGCGGGTTGGCCCGGTCGCGCCCGGACAGCACGGGGTCGGTCACGCCCCACTCGGCACCGACGTCCGGATCGTCCCACGCCAGCCCCAGCTCGTCGGCGGGGTTGTAGTAGCCGTCGACGAGGTACCACAGGAGCACGTCGGTCAGCGAGGCGAAGCCGTGCGCCACCCCCGGCGGCACGAACAGCCCGCGGTCCTCGTCACCGGAGAGATCGAGCACCTGGGTCACCCCGTCGGTCGGGGAGCCCTGGCGCAAGTCGTGGAGCACCACGCGCGCCCGGCCCCGCAGCACGTACCAGTAGTCGGCCTGGTGCAGGTGGTAGTGGAGCCCGACCACGGCACCCGCCGCCTTCTCGGAGCGGTTGGCCTGCACCATCTCTCGCCCGAGGGGCAGCCAGCGGCGCCGGTAGGCCTCGACGAACCTGCCCCGCTCGTCGCCGTGGACGTCCGGCTCGACGACCACCACGTCGGCGATCGGACCGTCGGAGAGGATCCTCATGGCCGGCGAGCGTAACCCCCGGCCGGCGCGCCACGAGGCCCACGGTTGGGCCGGGGTGCCAAAGGTCGCCGTCAGGCGCGGAAGGTGCCGTAGCTGCCCCGGTAGAAGAGCAGGGGGTCACCGCTTCCCATCCCGAGGGCCACCACGCGCCCGGTCACGAGCTCGTGGTCGCCTGCGTCGTGGATGATCCCGAGCTCGCACTCCACGAACGCGAGCACCCCCTCGAGGACCGGCGCGCCCGTGGCGCCCGGGTGCCAGCGGACACCGTCGAACTTGCCGGGCCCCGGCGCGGCGAACCTGGTGCAGAGCGCCTCTTGGTGCGCGGCGAGGATGTTGACGCAGAAGGCACCCGCGCGGGCGATGCGCGGCCAGCTGGTGGACGCCTTGCCCGGGGCCAGGGCAACCATCGGCGGGTCGAGGGACAGCGACGTGAAGGCCTGGCAGGTGAAGCCGACCGGGTCGCGGCCGTCGACAGCGGTCACGACCGTGACCCCGGTGGCGAAGTGACCGAGGACCTGGCGGAACGCGGCCTCGTCGGCTCCCTCGGGGCCCGCGGCCGGCAGGGTCACTGGCGCCCGAGGTCGATGGTGACCCCTTCGCGGGCGGCAGTCACCTTCTGCAGCCGCGTCGCCGCCGGCAGGCCTCGGGCCCACTCGGCCAGCCGTTCGACGTCGCGGTCGGCATGGGACGGGTCGTGGTGGAAGAGAAGGAGCTGGCGCGCGCCGGACTCGGCGGCGACCTGGACGGCGTAGCCCACCGTCGAATGCCCCCAGTGCGGCTTCTTCTCGAACTCCTCGTCGCTGAACTGGGCGTCGTGCACCACCAGATCGGCGCCGTCGCACAGCTCGAGCACCGACTCGGGCACCGAGCGCCGGTCGGGGGGGGCCTGGTGGTCCGACACGTAGGCCAGCGCGCGGCCGCCGGCCTCCACGCGGAACCCGAGCGTGTGGCCGAGGTGGGGCACGGCCCTCGAGCGGACCTTGTAGGGACCGAGGGAGAAGTCCTCGTCGGCGGTGTCGAGGAGCTCGATCTGCCCTCTGAAGCTGACCAGCTCGACCGGGAAGAAGGGGGGCTTGACCGCGCCGGCCAGGGTCTGGCGCAAGGTGGAGCCGGCCTGGCTCGGGCCGTGGACCGTGAGGCGCGACCCCGGCACGTGGAGCGGGGTGAAGAACGGGAGCCCCATGATGTGGTCGAAGTGCAGGTGGGTGAGCAGGGCCGCCACGTGGACGGGCGCGCTGGTCTCGCAGAGCACGTCGCTCACGCGCCGCAGGCCGGTCCCGAGGTCGAGGATGAGGGGGTCCGAGCCGTCGAGCCGGACCAGGCCGCACGAGGTGTTGCCGCCGTAGATCCCGTAGCCCTCCCCGGCGCAGGGGCACGAGCCGCGCGTGCCGAAGAAGGTCACCTCCACAGACCTCGAGGTTACCGCCGGTTCGGCGGGTGCCCTTCGGGGGCCGCCAGCCGGTCACGGTCCCACCGGGCGAGGCCGTCGGCGACGAGCGACTCCGCCACGGCCCTGGCACGGCGAACCTCGCCGGGCCAGCCGGCCACGCTCGCCAGGCGCGCCGCGGGGACCGGGCCCTCGAGCAGGGCGGCCACGAGGCGGCCGCGGCCCTGGCGGTCGGAGCCGGCAAAGGGAGCCTGGCGCCGCGAGGTGCCGGCGCCCTGGCGGGCCGGGTCCGGCTCGTCCGCCCCCGCCCGGCGCCAGGCGCAGCGGCGGCGCAGCGGGCAGCCACGGCAATCGGGGACGGCAGCACAGTGCCGGGAGCCGATGTCGAGCACCGTCTGGTTGTACGCCCAGGACCGCCCAACGGGCACGAGCCGGTCCGCCACGCGCTGCGCCTCGCGGCGCGACAGCGGGCGCCCGGCGACGGCCCGAGCCAGCAGGCGGGCGACGTTCGTGTCGACGATCCCGCAGTCGTGCTCGAACGCGAACGCGAGCACGGCGCGAGCGGTGTAGGGGCCGACCCCCGGCAGGGCCACGAGGGCGCCGAGGTCCTCGGGCACCCGTCCGCCGTGGCCGAGCACGAGCGCGGCGGCCATCCGGTGCAGGTTGACGGCCCGGCGGTTGTAGCCAAGGCCCTGCCAGGCGCCGAGCACGTCGAGGAGCGGCGCCTCGGCGCACGCGCGCGGCGTGGGAAAGCGCGCCACGAACCGGCCGTAGGGACCGAGCACGCGGGGCACCTGGGTCTGCTGGAGCATCACCTCGCTCACCAGCACGTGCCACGGGTCGCGCGTCGCGCGCCACGGCAGCTGGCGCATATTGGCGGCGCCCCAGCGCAGCACAGCCCTCTGGATGCCCGCGACCTGGGCCGGCGCCAGCTCGACGCCGCTCGGCCGCAGGACGCGCCCGCCGAGGCCCCCCGTCGCCACCGCGGCGGCGGCTCGGTCAGGGGCCCGCCCGGCCGGTGGCGGGAGACGTCGCCGATCCCGAGCTCTCGGCGCGGCGCCCGAGGGGGCGGTCATGGACAAGGCGGTCATGGGCCGTCACGGCGTGGCCGGGTCGTGCGGCGCCGGTCGCGGGCGGGTCGTGAAGGCGAGCGAGGCCCCGGGCAGGACCTCGCCGTCGATGGTGAGCCGCCACGCGTAGCGGGTGCCGGGCTGGAGCGGGATGGGCCCGAGGTTGACGGCCAGCGCGACGTCGATGGGCGACCCCTCCGGCACGCCAGGCGGCTGGGTGACGGTGAACTCGCCCCGCACCTCGACGGGCTGGGAGCCGTCGGGCGTGTCGACCATCACCGGGCGCCCGTCAGCGTCCTCGAGGAAGAGCTCCCAGTGATGGGGCATGCCGGCCTCGGTCCAGTCGACGTCGATCTTGAGGGCGACCGCGGAGGGCACGGGGTCGGGGCCGGTCAGGCTCCACCCGCCCCCGAGGATGTAGAGCTTCCCCTCGGCGACCTGCGCCGCGTCGCACAGCAGCATGGTGACGTTCACCGGGCCGAGGCTACCGGCCGTAGAGTGCAGCCGGTGGTGACGCTGCTTGGCCTGCCGGCACGCTCCGGGTTCCCGCCCGGTGCCGGGCCTGGGCCCGGAACCGGGCGATGACGGCGCTCAAGGGACTGCGCGACGACGTCTACCGCCGACCTCTCGCCACTGCGCTCGAACGCCTCGGACTCGGCGCCGGCTGGCGCTGCGTGGACGTCGGCGCCGGCGGCGGCGACGTGTCGGTGGCGCTCGCCGAGGTGGTCGGGCACGCGGGCCGGGTCTACGCCGTCGACAGCGACCCGCTGGCGCGCGACGAGGTGGCGAGGGTGGCAGCGGCCAGCAGCCAGGTGCTCGCCATCACCCAGGCCGCCGAGGACCTCACACTGCCCGAGCCGGTGGACCTCGCCTTCTGCCGCTTCCTCTTGCTGCACGTCGTGGACCCGGCGGTCGTGCTCGCCCGCATGGCCCGGGTGGTCCGCCCCGGGGGCTGGGTGGTGGCCCAGGAGCCGATCACCTCGGCCGGCCGCGTGGGCGGCAGACCCCTCTCGATGCCCGACGCCCGTCACCCCGACGTCGGCGCGCTCTTGCCCGCGCTGGTCCGCGACGCGGGCTTGTCGCTGGTCGACGCCTGGGCCGAGGCGCCCGCGGGAGCGGGGCCGGGCCCGGTGGCGCGCTACCTCGCCTCGCTCACCGGCGTCGACCCCGGGGAGGAGCCCGTCGTGTTGCCACCCCTCGTGACGGTGCTCGGCACGATGGCGGACGGATAGGGCGTCGCCGCCAGGCAGGCCGCCGGCACCCTGGCGATCGAGGTCATCGCACGGCGGCTGGCGGAGGAGGCTGCCGGCGCAGGCCCGCCCGCTCCCCCCGCATGACGAGCTTGACCGCCATCTTCCGGCTCGCCTCGTCGATCATCTCGTCGCCGAACATCACCGCCCCCTTGCCCTCGGCCTCGGTCGCCTTGCGGTAGGCGTCGAGGATGTCCCAGGCCCGGTCGTACTGCTCCTGGGTCGGCGAGTACACCTCGTTGAGCACGCCCACCTGATCGGGGGTGAGCGCCCACTTGCCGTCGAACCCGAGGACCCGCGTCCGCTCGGCGAAGTCGCGCAGGCCCTCGAGGTCCCGGACGTAGAGGTACGGCCCGTCGATCACCTGGAGCCCGTGAGCCCGCCCGGCCACGAGGAGCTTGGAGAACACGTAGTGGAAGTGGTCGCCCGGGTAACCGGGGACCTGGACGCCGCCGGTGAGCGTCGGCATCTCCACCGACGCGGCGTAGTCGGCCGGGCCGAAGATGACCGCCTCGAGGCGCGGCGAGGCCGCGCAGATCTCCTCGACGGCGAGGAGGCCGCGGGCCGTCTCGATCTGGGCCTCGATGCCGACGTGGCCGGCGGGGAGGCCGGCGTTCTGCTCCACCTGGGTCAACAAGAGGTCGAGGGCGACCACCTCGGCGCCAGACTGGACCTTGGGCAGCATGACCTCGTCGAGCCGCTCCCCCGCCCCGCCCACGACCTCGATGACGTCGCCGTAGGTCCACCGGCTGTCCCAGGCATTGACGCGCACGCAGAGGACCCGCTCGTCCCAGGCGAGGTCCCTGATCGCCGCCACCACCTTGGCCCGCGCCGCCTCCTTCTCCGCCGGGGCCACCGAGTCCTCGAGGTCGAAGAACGTCATGTCGGCCGGCACGGTGGGCGCCTTGGCCACGAACCGCTCGTTGGAGCCGGGCGTCGACAGGCAGGACCGGCGGGGCAGGGAGCGCGAGCGGGGAGACACGGGCCGATGGTAACAACCCTGCTCCGGGGCCACGCACAGGTCTCAGGGCGGCCGGGGTGCGCAGAGCGGCCGGGGTGCGCAGAGCGGCCGGGGCGCGCAGGGCGGCCGGGGTGCAGTCGTGGCGTTCGGGCTGGAGTCGCGGCCTTCGGGCTGCCTCGGCGGTGACCGTGCGCCGGCCGCGGAGCCGGCGGTGGCCTCTGACCTCCGGCCGCGTGCCGGCCGCCGCTGGCGTCCGTACACATCGTGGGAGGGGGCGCCACGATGTGACGGCGTCGTGGTGTTCTGCCGACGAACGAGCGACGGTTTCGTGACGGCGACCGGGCCATGGCGCACCGAGGGTACGACCGCCACCGACCACCTTCCTACTGACGGTCACACCGCGAGCCGGGGGGTGCCGGCCAATGTTTGCCTCCGCGCGGGGCCGCGGGTAAGAATGGCGCCCATTGTGACTGACGGAGAGCGGCCTTCGGGCCACTCAACGCCGCGGTCGGGCGCGCCTGCCCGACTGGTCCGACGGGCCGCGTGGTCCGTTGCGGCCTTCGCAGTGTGCTCGGGCACTGTGTTGCCCGTCGCGCGCCCGGCGGCGGCTGACCCCCTGGCCTCGGCCCGGGCCCAGGCGGCGCAGCTTGCTGCCAGCATCGCCGCCACCGGCGAGCGGATCTCGGCACTCAACCAGCAGTACGACCGCGACCAGGTCCGGGCGCAGGCGATCCAGCAGCAGATCCAGGCCACCCAGGAACGGATAACGGCAGACCACCAGCAGGTGGCGAAGGACAGAGCGCTGCTCGCCCGGGCTGCCCTCGACACCTTCGTCAGCAACGGCGAGGCGGCGACCCAGAACCCCCTGTTCGCCAGCAACCAGAGCATGCTCGACGCCCAGGGCGAGTTCAACCAGCTGGCCGAAGGGGACGTGTCGACGGCTGTCGCCAACCTGCACAACGACGAGGCCGTCCTCAAGGTCGAGCAGGGGTCCCTCCAGCAGCAACAGCAGCAGCAGCAAGCGGTGCTCCTGTCGGAGCGCAACACGCAGAGCCAGTACCAGCAGGTGCTGGTCCAGCAGCAGGCGCAGCTCGGCCAGGTCAACGGCCAGATCGCCACCCTGGTCCGCCAGCAGCAGGAAGCGGCGGCCTTGGCGGCCCAGCAGGCCGCCCTGGCCCGGATCCAGGCGGCTCGCCAGCAGGCGACCCTGGTGTCGACGACTGGCGGCGGCAACGTGGCGCCGCCGCCCTACGACGCCACGGCGGGCGAGCGGGCGGTGGCGGCAGCCAAGTCCTTCCTCGGCGTCCCCTATGTATGGGGCGGCGCCTCGTCCTCGGGCGTCGACTGCTCCGGCCTGACCATGCTGGCCTGGCGGGCGGCGGGGGTGGACCTGCCCCACTACTCCGGGGCCCAGATGGCAGACAGCACGCCCGTGCCGATCGCCGACCTCCAGCCAGGCGACCTCCTCTTCTACGGCCCCGGCGGGTCCGATCACGTCGCCATGTACATCGGGGGGGGCCAGATGATCGAGGCTCCCTACACGGGGGCAGTCGTCTGGATCACAGGGGTCCGCCTGGGCAGCGGCTTCGTCGGCGCCGGCCGCCCGTAGGCCGGCGCGGGAAGGGACCCGCCGCCCGTAGACCAGCCGGGGGCAGGGAGCAGAGCCCGCGGTCACCGGGCCAGGCGCGACCCGCCGGCTGCCCCTGAACCTCGCGGGCCGCCGAGCACAGGCCGGGCGCGGCCGGGCGGCCCAGGCCAGGGCGGCGCCGCCCCGGCGGCAAAGCGGGCAATACTCTGGCTCGGACACCCTCGACATGAAGCCCGTCCCCGTTTCGTTCCACATCGGCCCCCTGCAGGTCCACACCTACGGGATCGGCCTGGCGATCACCTTCTGGTTCGCCTACCGGTACTTCGAGCGGCGTCTGCGGGCCCGCGGCTACCGAACCGAGTGGGTCGGCGCCATGATCCTGTGGGTGGTGGTGGCCGCCGTGGTGGGAGCACGTGCCCTGCACGTGCTCAGCAATGCCTCCTTCTACTGGCACAACCCTGGCGACGTGGTCGCGGTCTGGCACGGCGGCCTGTCGTCGTTCGGGGGGCTCTTGTTCGCGGTGCCCACCGGTGTGCTCATCGCCCGGCGGCGGTGCCCGGAGCTGCCCACCTTGCGGGCGCTGGACCTGGTGGCTCCGGTGCTCATGGCCGCGTGGTCCCTCGGACGGCTCCTCGGGCCCCAGCTGATGGTGGCCGGCGGCGGGCATCCGACACACCAATGGTTCGGCATGTACTACGCCGGCCAGGTCGGCCGGCGCCTCCCGGTGCCGATCTTCCAGGCGATCGAGGACTTCGCCGTGTTCTGCGTGCTCCTCTTGCTCGAGCGCCGCCTGTCGCGCTGGCCTGACGGCTCGCCCCGCCAGGGCCACCCCGTCGGAGCCGTGCTCGGCGTCGGCATGGTGCTCTGGGGCATCGAGCGGACCGTCGACGAGCATCTGTGGCTGGGAGAAGACGGTCACCTCGGGTCGCTGCTCGTCCAGGTGGCAGGCGGTGTGCTGGTGGTCGCAGGGCTGGCGCTCGTGGTATGGACGCGGTGGCGGTGGCGGGCTTGGGAGGCCGAGTCGGCCCCAGCGGGCCCCTCAGGCGAGCGCGCCCCGCTGGAGCCGCTCGAGCGCCGCCGCCAGTCGGTCCACCTCGGCGTCGGTGTGGGCGGCGGAGAGGGTCACCCGCAACCTGGCGGTGCCGGGCGGCACCGTGGGGGGGCGGATGGCGGGCACCCAGATGCCCTCGGACAGCAGGGCATCGGAGGCTCGTAGCGCACGCTGCTCGCTGCCGAGCACGACGGGCACGATCGGCGACGGTTGCCCGGGGCGGAGCCGGTCCACGTGGGAGGCGAGGCGGGCGGTCAACGCGGCCCCCTCGGGAGACCGGACAATGCCGAGGGCCGCCATGGCCGCCGCCACGGAGGCAGGGGGCGGTGCCGTGGTGAAGATGTAGGAGCGGGCGCAGTTCTCGAGCAGCTCGACGAGGCGGGCGGGCCCCGCCACGAACCCGCCCTGGGAGCCGAGCACCTTCGACAGGGTGCCCATCCGCAGAAGGCCGGCGCCGCCGGCGCTTCCCCGCCCGCCATGGCCGGCGAGCGCCTCGTGGCCGGCGAGCGCCCCGCGCCCCAGCACGGCGTGCGCCTCGTCGAGCACGAGCAGCGCGCCGTGACGGGCGCATGCCGCTGCCAGCTCGCCGACCGGGGCCACGTCGCCGTCCATCGAGAACACGAGGTCGGTGACCACGAGGCACCGGCCCGGCGCCTTGGAGAGCAAGGCCTCGACGTGGGCCACGTCGCCGTGGCGGTAGACGGCCACCGAGGCGCGCGACAGGCGCGCGCCGTCGATGATCGAGGCGTGGTTCAGCTCGTCCGACAGGATCAGCGTGTCGCGGTCGCCGAAGGTGGCGAGGATCCCGAGGTTTGCGGCGAAACCGGTCGGGAAGAGGACGGCCCGTTCCTGCCCCTTCCAGTCGGCGAGGGCCGCCTCGAGCTCGTGGTGCACCGGCCGGGATCCGGTGACGAGCCGCGACGCCCCGCTGCCGGCCCCCCACCGGGCGAGCGCCTCGGCGGCGGCATCCACCACCGCAGGGTGCCGGCTCAGGCCGAGGTAGTCGTTGGAGGCGAAGGCGACGACGCGCCGGCCCTCGAGCATCCCCCTGGGCCCGAGGGCGTCGAAGGCGCGGGGGCGGCGCCAGCGCCCCTCCTCGTGCAGCTGGCGGTGGCGGGCGTCGACGAATGCCTCCCACGCCCCCGCGGGGCCGGCCGCGGCCGTCACGGGGCGGGGGGCCGCGACGCGCCCGGCGGCCGGTCCCCGTCCGGGGACGCCGTGGCCGCAGCGGCCGCAGCCGCCGGGCGGAGGTTCTCGCGCCGGCGCGGCGGGACCCCGTCCTCTGCCATCACCTGGTCCATGGCCTCCACGAGGACCGACACGCTGCGCGACAGCTCGCTTGCCGTGGTGGTCAGGGGCGGCACGAGCACCACCACGTCGCCGAGGGGGCGGAGGAGGATCCCACGGCCGACGGCGGCCGCGCACACGCGGCGCCCCCACCGCGCCCCGGGGCTCGGCGGTGCCAGCTCGACGCCGGCCATGAGGCCGCGCTGGCGGACGGTGGCCACTGCCGGGTGCGGGATCAGGGACCGCCGGGCCAGGTCTGCCAGCTGCTCGGCGCGCTCGACCACGTTTGCCAGGACCGACCCGTCCGCCAGGAGCTCGAGGTGCCGGAGGGCGACGGCAGCCGCCAGCGCGTTGCCGCCGTAGGAGTGGCCGTGGTAGAAGGTGCGCCGTCCGAGGTCCTCGCCCAGGAAGGACTCGAAGACCGGCCCGGCGGCCACGGTCGCGGACATCGGCAGGTACCCGCCCGTGATCCCCTTGCCCAGGCAGAGCAGGTCGGGCCGGATCCGGCAGCCCTCGCTCGCGAAGAGCCACCCCGTCCGCCCGAACCCGGTCGCCACCTCGTCGGCCACGAGCAGCACGCCTCGCTCGCGGCACGCCTCGGCCACGGCACGGACGTCCTCGGGTTCGGCCATCAGCATGCCGGCGGCGCCCTGCACCAGCGGCTCGACGACCATGGCGGCCAGGTGCCGGTGGTGCCGGTCGAGCGCGGCCACCGCCTTGGCGGCCCAGGCCGGGTCGTCGTAGCCCGGCGTACGGACCACCGGGAACCGCAGCGGGTCGAACACGTCGGCCCCAAACCCGGCGTCGCCCACCGACAGGGCGCCGATCGTGTCGCCGTGGTAGGCGTTGCCGAGCGCGAGGAACGTCCTGCGCCCGGGCTCGCCGCGGTTGACCCAGTGCTGGAACGCGATCTTGAGGGCCTGCTCGACGGCTACCGCCCCGTCGCTGGCGAAGAGCACGTGGGGCTCGTCGACGGGCACCACCCTTGCCAGCGCCTCGGCCAGCTCCACCACCACCCGGTTGCCGTTGCCGAGCATGGTGGAATGCGCCACCCGGTCGAGCTGGCGGCGCAGGGCCTCGTCGAGGGCCGGCACCCGGTGACCGAGCGTGACGACCCACAGCGAGGAGATGGCGTCGAAGTACCGCCGGCCGTCGACGTCGACGAGCTCGCGGCCCTCGGCCCGGTCCACCATGACCGGCGCCTGGTCGGGGTAGGTGGCCATCTGCGTGAAGCCGTGCCACACCACGGCGGCGTCGCGCGCCACCCATCGCGCCGCCTGGCCCGCTGTCGCCTCGCCGGTCGTCACGAGGACCCAGTCTCGGCCACGGGGACACCCCGGGTCCAACGCCGCGTGATAGGGATGGACATGCCCATCAGCGCCAGGACCCGGGTCGGCGCGCCGGCGGGCGGGACAACCCGGGCCGGGACGGGGGCCAGTGCGGTATGAGCACGGTGGCCAGCCATGCATGGCTCTGGGGCGCCGACCACGCCGGTGCGCTCGTCGCGAGCCTCGATGCCGGGGCACCCCTGCAGCTCGCGCTCAGCATCCACGGTCTCGTGGTCAGCTACGGCTGGCTGGCCATCGTGGTGCTGGTCGGGCTCGAGAGCCTCGGGATCCCGGTGCCCGGCGAGACAGTGCTCATCGCGGCAGGGACCTACGCCGGGGCCAAGCACACCATGTCACCCTGGGTGGTGTTCGGCGCCGCCGCTGCCGGCGCGATCGCCGGGGACACCATCGGCTATTTCATCGGGCGCTTCGGCGGGTACCGGCTGCTCCGCCGTTACGGGCGCCACGTCCGCTTCGACGAGCCCAAGATCAAGGTCGCCCGCTACCTGTTCGACCTCCACGGGGGCAAGGTCGTCTTCTTCGGGCGCTTCGTGTCCATCCTGCGCACCTACGCCGCCTTCCTTGCCGGCACGATGCGCATGCGCTGGCCCCGCTTCGCCTTCTTCAACAGCAGTGGCGGCATCATCTGGGCCGCCGCGTTCGGGTTCGGCGCCTACTACGCCGGGGGCACCATCGAGCGCCTGTCGGGAACGATAACCGTCGTCGTGGCCGTGGCCGCCGTGGTGGTCATCGCTGCCGCCGTCGTGCTCGGCCGTCGCTCGATGCGCGCGCTCAAGGCGAGAGCCGAGGCCGCCTACCCTGGCCCGCTCGAGGAAGCCTGACCGAAGGTGGCACCGGGGCTGCCCCCGGGTACCGGCGCTCCCCGTGCGCGCCCCCGGACCGACGGCTCCCCCCCGGGCAGGTGCACGGCGGTCAGTCCGCCTGGGCCCGGCCGAGCAGCTCGCGGGCGACGACGATGCGCTGGATCTGGTTGGTGCCCTCGTAGATCTGGGTCACCTTGGCGTCGCGGAGGTAGCGCTCGACGGGGAAGTCCTTGGTGTAGCCGTTGCCCCCGAAGAGCTGCACGGCGTCGACGGTCACCGCCATGGCGGTGTCGGACGCGAAGCACTTGGCCATGGCGCCGAACTTGGCGAGCTCGCCGGTCGGGTCGTCGTCGATCAGGGACGCGGCCCGATAGACGAGCGCCCTGGCAGCCTCGGTCCGAATGGCCATGTCGGCCAACATGAACCGCAGCGCCTGGAAGTCGGCGATCGCCCGGCCGAAGGCGCGTCGCTGGCCCATGTAGGCGGCGGCGTGCTCGAGGGCGCCCTGGGCGATGCCGACCGCCTGGGCGCCGATCATGGGCCGGCTGCGGTCGAGGGTGTGCATGGCGATCTCGAACCCCTGGCCTTCCTCGCCGACGAGGTTGGCGGCGGGCACCCGCACGTCCTCGAGGACGATCTCGCCGGTCGCGCTGCCCCGCATGCCGAGCTTGTCCTCGAGCTTCGCGACCTTCACGCCCCATCCAGCCTCCACGACGAAGCACGAGATGCCGCGGCGCCCGGCGTCGGGGTCCGTCTTGGCGAACACGGTGTAGGTGTCGGAGATGCCGGCGTTCGTGATCCAGTGCTTGGTCCCGTTGAGGACGTAGGTATCGCCGTCGCGCACCGCACGGCACCGTATGGCGGCCACGTCACTGCCGGCGTCGGCCTCCGACAGGCAGTAGCTGGCCTGCGCCTCGCCGCTCGCCACCCGTGGGACGTAGCGCTGCTGAAGGTCCTCGGAGCCCCAGTTGAGCACCGGCAGCATGCCCAGCTTCGACACGGCAAGGGCGAGCGACGTCGACGCGCAGGCACGGGCCACCTCCTCGACGAGGATGGCCTGGGTCACCGAGTCCGCCCCCGTGCCGCCGAGGCGCGGCGGCAGCCCAAGCCCCGGGAGCTCGAGCTCGCGGCAGGCGGCGAAGGAGCGCCAGGGGAACTCCCCGGTCCGGTCGACCTCGGCCGCGCCCGGCGCGATGCGCTCGTCGCAGAACCGCCGCAGCGTGTCGCGGAACTGCCGTTGTGTATCCGAAAGCGCGAAGGCGTCCATCGGTCCGAGTCTCCCAGACGCGCGGCCCGGCCGTCCGGCGCCTTTGCCGCTCAGGTGTCGGCGACGTGCTCGCGCGGCTCAGGTGTCGGCGAGGTGCTCGAGCGGCTCAGGTGTCGGCGAGGTGCTCGAGCAGCAGGCGAACGAGCTCGCCTGGCACCTCCTCGGGGACCCAGTGGCTCACCCCGTCGAGCACCACGAAGCGGTACCGGCCGGCGACGAACTCGGCCGTGGCCTCGGCGGGACCGCGGGCGAGCGCCACGTCGCCGCTCGACCACACGTAGAGGGTCGGCACCACCACCGGTGGCAAGGCCTCGAGGCCGACCCCGTCGGCCCGGTACCAGTTGAGCGCAGCCGTCAGGGCGCCGGGCTCGCGCAACGTGTCGACGTACTCCTCGGCGATCGCCGGGTCGAGGCCCCCGTCGGTGAGGACAGCGCGCAACCCCGCTCCCGACGCGTCCTCGCCGAGCAGGAGGCGCTCGGGCTCCTCGGGGCTCCGGAACAGCTCTCCGATCACGTCGTGCTCGCCCCCGCCGCCACCCTCGGCCGGCAGCGCGCGAGCGGCGCGCAGGGCATCGGGGTGCGGGGTCGACACCACGGCCAGGCTGCGGACCCGTTCGGGGTGCCGAGATGCCACGACCCAGGCCACCATGCCGCCCCAGTCGTGGCCCACGAGGTCGAACCGGCCGAGCTCGAGGGTGTCCGCGAGGGCGAGCACGTCGGCCACGAGGTTCGGCATGGCGTAGGCCTCGACCTCGGTCGGCCGGGCGCCCGGGCTGTACCCCCGCTGGTCCGGCGCCAGGGCCCGGTAGCCGGAGGCGGCGAGTGCTCCGAGCACGGGGCGCCACCCCCACGACGTCTGGGGGAAGCCATGCAGCAAGAGGACCGGCCGCCCGGCGCGGGGTCCGGCTGCCCGGGCGGTGAAGGTCATGCCATTGGCGTCGATCTCCAGGCGCTCGACCCCACGCGCCGCCCCCTCGACGCGGCGCCGCTCGCGCGCCGGCCGGGGCACGGGTGGCGCCTGCTCTTAGCCCGCGTCGGGGCCGAGGAGGGCCTGCCAGTCGCCCGTGAGCTCCCCGACCCGCTGGGGCGGCAGTCGCAGCGTCGCTTCGGGCACGGAGCCCACCAGGCGGCGCTGGGCGTGGTAGTCGTGCGCCAGGGCACGGAAGAGACGCCGCCGGCGCGCCACCAGGCCCTCGGGGGCCTGGGCGAGGAAGCCGAAGAGCGCGAAGGCGGCCTCGAGGTCGGGCATCGAAGGGGCCCGACCGAACAACGCCGCCCGGCTCGCTGCCACGAGCGCGCAACCGAGCACGACGTCGTGCGCCGACTCCCCCGGCTCGAGGTGCAGCCGAGGCTCGAAGGCGCGCGCCAGGCGCAACGCGTAGCCCTGGTCGGGCCCAGGAGACCCTCGACCTTCCCCGCCAGGTCGTACGGGGAGCCGGACCTCGGCCGGGCGCCTCGCGAACCACCGCCCCGGCGTCTGGAGGCGGCGGGCGGGACGGACCTGGTCCGCCTCGGCGATGGGCACGAAGCTCGGCTGGGTCATCGGGGGGCAGGTTAGCCCAGGGCCGCCGCCGAACCGGGTGCCGGCACCGGGGAGGCATCGGGTGCCGGCACCGGGGAGGCACCGGGTGCAGGCGACGCTCCGGGTGCAGGCGCCCGCAGGAGGGCGAGGACGATCGAGTCGTGCAGGGCCTGCCAGCTCGCCTCGATGATGTTGTCCGACACGCCGATGGTCGTCCAGGTGCGCTCGCCGTCTGAGGTGTCGACCAGCACGCGGGTGACCGCCCCTGTGCCCCGTCCGCTGTCGAGGACGCGCACCCGGTAGTCGGTCAGGTGCACGCCCGACAGCTGCGGGAAGTGGCCTCCGATGGCCTGGCGAAGGGCAGCGTCGAGAGCGTTGACCGGTCCGTTGCCCTCGGCCGTGGCGACCACCCGCTCGTCGCCCACCCACACCCGGACTGTGGCCTCGGTGGTGGCTCGGCTCCCCTCGCCGGGCACCACCACGGGCACCCCGAGCGAGTCGGCACGTGCCGCCTGCGCGTCGAAATCGGTGATCACGCGGTAGGACTCCATGCGGAAGAAGCCCGGCTCGAAGCCGGCAGCGCGCCGCAGCAGCAGCTCCACCGAACCGTCGGCCACCTCGAAGTGGTAACCCTCGTGCTCGAGGCGCTTGAGCTCGTCGAGGACGCGCCCCAGCACCTCGCCGTCGAGGTCGAGGCCGAACTCGGCCGCCTTCATGGCCAGCGTCGACCGCCCGGCCAGCTCGGAGACGATCACGCGGGCACCGTTGCCGACCAGGTTGGGGTCGGTGTGCTCGTAGAGGTCTCGCCGGCGCGCCACCGCGCTCGTGTGGAGCCCCGCCTTGTGGGCGAACACGGAGGCGCCGACGTAGGGCTGCTGAGGATTGGGCGCGATGTTGACCAGCTCGGCGATGTGGTGGGCGACCGGGGTGAGCCGCTCGAGACGCTCGGGCGCGATGGTGCGGACGCGGAGCTTGAGGGTGAGGTCGGGGATGGTCGCCGAGAGGTCGGCGTTCCCTGCGCGCTCCCCGTAGCCGTTCACGCACCCTTGCACCTGCGTGGCCCCTGCTCGGACGGCCGCCAACGAGTTGGCGACCGCGCACCCGGCGTCGTTGTGGCAGTGGATGCCCACCTGCACGCCGGCGCGCCCGACCACGTCGGCCACGATGCGCTCGACGTCGTGGGGCAGGGTGCCTCCGTTGGTGTCGCAGAGCACCAGCGACTCGGCCCCCGCTTCCTCGGCCGCCACCAGCACGCGCCGGGCGAAGTCGGGATTGTGGCGGTACCCGTCGAAGAAGTGCTCGGCGTCGAGGAACACCCGCTTGTCATGGCGCCGCAGGAAGTCGACCGAGTCGGCCACCATGGCCACTGCCTCGTCGAGGGACGTCCGCAGAGCGTCGGTCACGTGGCGGTCCCAGGCCTTGGCGACGATGCAGACCACCGGTGTGCCCGCCTCCACCAGGTGCCGCAGCACCTCGTCGTGGTCGGCCCGGACCCCGGCCCGCCGCGTGGAGCCGAAGGCGACGAGCGTGGAGGTGGACAGCCGCAGCTCCACCGGGGCGCGGGCGAAGAACTCGTCGTCCTTGGGGTTGGCCCCGGGCCAGCCGCCCTCGATGTAGGCCACGCCGAGGTGGTCGAGCTGCTCGGCCACGCGCAGCTTGTCGTCGACGGTCAACGACAGGCCCTCCTGCTGGCTGCCGTCACGCAAGGTGGTGTCGAAGATGTCGACGGCGTCGGGCATCTTTGGCATGGCCGCGTCGTGGGAGCGGGCCCCGTGGCGGTGGCCGCCTGCTCGGTCAGTCGACATGGTCGAGCCACTCCTTGTACCGGTCCACCTCGCCCCGGACCGTGGCGAAGTACGTCTGCTGGATGTCGCGGGTGACGGGCCCGGGCCTGCCGTCGCCCACCGGGCGGTCGTCGACGGCGCGGATGGGCACCACCTCGGCCGCCGTGCCGGTCAGGAACGCCTCGTCGGCGAGGTAGAAGTCGGTGCGGATGAGGGGCTCGTGGCGAACGGTGAGGCCCATGTCGGCCACGATGGTCTCGACCGTGCGCTGCGTGATGCCGTCGAGCGAGCCCGCGTCCGACGTGACCGGCGTCAGCAGGACGCCGTCGCGCACGACGAACACGTTCTCGCCCGTGCACTCGCTGACGTGCCCGTCGGGCGCAAGCAGCAACGCCTCGTCGTAGCCGGCCTTGAGCGCCTCGACCTTGGCGAGCGAGGAGTTCACGTACATGCCGGTCCCCTTGGCGGCGGTCGGCACGGCGTTGGGGTCGTGGCGCCGCCACGAGCTCACCTTGACCGACACCCCGTTGGTGACCCCCTCGTCGCCGAGGTAGGTGCCCCAGGGCCACGCGGCAACGGCCACGTTCACGGGCGACGACAGCGGGTTGAGGCCCATCTCGCCGTAGCCGAGGTACACGAGCGGCCTGATGTAGCACCCCTCGGTCAGCCCGTTCACCCGCACGACCTCGCGGCAGGCCTCGGCCACCTCCTGCTCGGTGAAGGGGATGTCGATCATGAACACCTTGGCCGAGCAGAACAGCCGGTGGACGTGGTCCGCCAGGCGGAAGATGGCCACGCCACGCCCGGTCGGGTAGGCGCGGATCCCCTCGAAGACCCCCGACCCGTAGTGCATGGTGTGGGTGAGCACGTGGACGGTGGCGTCGGCCCAGTCCACGAGCTCGCCGTCCATCCAGATCTTGTCGGTCGGGGTGATGGGCACGGTTCAGACCCTTTCTGCGACGGCGTCGCCGATGGCGCTGGTCGACGGGAACGGCATGCCCCCGGCCGTGCCGGCCCCACCCTCGTCCACCACGGCGCGCACCGCCTTGTGGACACGTTGGGCGGCAGCGGGCTCGCCGAGGTGCTCGAGCATGAGGGCGGCGGACTCGATGGCAGCCAGCGGGTTCGCGACGCCCTTGCCGGCGATGTCGTGCGCGGCCCCGTGGACCGGCTCGAACAGTGACGGCCCGGTGCGCGCCGGGTTCAGGTTGGCGGAGGCCGCGAAGCCGATGCCGCCGGTGACCGCGCCGGCAAGGTCGGTCAGGATGTCGCCGAAGAGGTTGTCGGTCACCACCACGTCGTAGCGGGACGGCTGCTCCACGAGGTAGATGCACGCCGCGTCGACGTGGTGGTAGTCGTGGCTGACCTCGGGGAAGTCACCAGCCACGTCGGCGACCGTCCGCTGCCAGAGATCGCCGGCGTAGGTCAGCACGTTGGTCTTGTGCACGAGGGTCACGTGGCGACGGTCGCGCTGGCGAGCGAGCTCGAAGGCGAACCGGGCGCAGCGCTCGGCCCCCATCCTCGTGTTGACCGAGCCCTGGGTCGCCACTTCGAAGGGGGTGCCCCTGCGCAGGAAGCCACCCTCGCCGGCGTAGGCGCCCTCGGTGTTCTCGCGCACCACCACGAAGTCCGCACCTTCCGCCAGCGAGCCCGGCACGCCGCGAAAGGGGCGCAGGTTCACGTACAGGTCGAGCTCGAAGCGGAGCCGCAGCAGCAGGCCCCGCTCGAGGGTGCCGGGCGGCACGGTGACGTCGCCGATCGGCGGTCCCACGGCGCCGAGGAGGATGGCGTCGAAGCCGCGGAGCTCCTCGAGCATGGCGTCGGGCAGCACCTCGCCGGTGCGCACGTAGCGGCCCGCCCCGAGGTCGAAGTCGGTGGTGTCGAGGGGAACCCCGGTGGCGGCGACCACCTTCAGGGCCTCACGGCACACCTCGGGTCCGATGCCGTCGCCCCCGATGACGGCGACGCGGTGCGCGCCGGCAGGGGCCCCGGGCGCGCCGGCAGGGGCCCCGGGCGCGCCGGTGCTCCCGGGCGCGCCGGTGCTCCCGGGCACCCCCTCAGCGCTCTGGTTCTCCAAGCGAGGACCTCCGGATCGACGGTGAAAATGAAAAACCGCCCACGAAGTGGACGGTCGGACAGGCGCGCACCGATCGGCGCGCGCCTAGGGAATGATGGCGACGGCCTGGCGCGAGGCACTCCTGTCGTCGGTCATGGCAGCACCAGTTTCCCCCATGCCGAGACCTGCGTCAATCCGCGCCCCTCAGGGCACCGGGCGCAGCGTCAGCGGGTGCCCGGCAGCGAGGGGAGCCAGCGCGGCCGGCGGGCCTCGAAGGAGGCGATGTCGGACTCGTGGCGCAGCGTCAGGCCGACGTCGTCCCATCCGTTGAGCAGGCGCTCGCGGGTGAACGCGTCGAGGGGGAAGGTGGTGGCAATGCCGGCTGCCGGGGCCTCGAGGGTGCCCCGTGCCACGTCGATGGTGAGCTCGAGGGAGGGGTCGGCGGTCACCGCGTCGAGCAGCGCCCGCGCCGCCTCCTCGTCCACCTGGACCGGCAGCAGCCCCTGCTTGGTGCAGTTCGTGCGGAAGATGTCACCGAAGCGCGACGACACCACGGCCTCGAAGCCGTAGTCCATGAGGGCCCAGACGGCGTGCTCGCGCGAGGATCCCGTGCCGAAATTGGGCCCGGCCACCAAGATGGTGGCCCCTGCGTGCTCCGGGCGGTTCAGCACGAAGTCGCGCTCGTCGCGCCACTCGGCGAACAGACCCGCGCCGAAGCCGGTGCGCTCGACACGCTTGAGCCAGTCGGAGGGGATGATCTGGTCCGTGTCGACGTCGGAGCGATCGAGGGGAACGGCTCGGCCGGTCACGACCGTCACCGGCCTCATCGGTCGAGCTCCTCGGGGGTGGCGAACCGGCCGGCCACCGCGGTGGCTGCCGCCACCGCCGGCGACACGAGGTGGGTCCTCCCCCCGCGTCCCTGGCGCCCCTCGAAGTTCCGGTTCGACGTCGAGGCGCACCGCTCCCCTGGCGAGAGCTTGTCGGGGTTCATGGCGAGGCACATCGAGCAGCCCGGTTCGCGCCATTCGAACCCGGCATCGGTGAACACCCGGTCGAGACCCTCGCGCTCGGCCTGCGCCTTCACGCGGTGCGAGCCGGGCACGGCCAGCGCCCGAAGTCCGGCCCGCACGTGCCGGCCGCGGAGGACCTCGGCGGCCACCCGCAGGTCCTCGATGCGCGAGTTGGTGCACGAACCGATGAAGACGGTGTCGACCGCCACCTCGCGCAGGGGAGTGCCCGGGCGCAGGCCCATGTACGCGAGCGCCCTGGCCGCCGCGTGGCGAAGGGTCGGGTCGGCGAAGCTGTCGGGATCGGGGACCTCGCCGTCGATGGGGGCTACCTGGGCCGGGTTGGTCCCCCAGGTGACGTGGGGCACCAGGGCCGCCGCGTCGAGGACGACCTCCTTGTCGAAGGTTGCACCCTCGTCGGTGGGCAGGCCCCGCCAGTACGCGAGGG
>DATGLW010000137.1:0-4036 GCA_035293965.1 Acidimicrobiales bacterium | reverse complement strand
AGGCGGCGATCGACGCAGCCAGGAAGCCGGATGCCGACGTGGTGCTCGAGCCCGGCGCCGGCGGCCCCGGGCTTCGAGAGTGGCTGGCCTCTCTCCGGGCCGGCCCAGGGACCAAAGCTGCCGCCTTCGACACGCGGCTTCGGTGGCCGGCACTCTTCACGGGTCGGGCGTCCAAGGGCTTCGTCAAGCTGCTGCGCCGTCAGGGCTTCCGATTGGTCGCTCCCCCCGAGAGCTTCTTCGTCACGCGCGACAACCGGCTCGAGCCGGGCGAGGAGGTGCGGGCGGAGCAGTGGGGGAGGCAGCTCGTCGCCGATGCGGAAGCAGCCTGAGCGCCGCTCGACCGCTGCTTGCCGCCGTCATGCGGCCACGCCCGGCGGCGTGGTGGTGGCCGACGCTCGCCTCAGGGTGTCGGAGCGGCCCCCCGAGCCAGTCGACGACCGGCGGCGCCTCCGCTGACGGCTCGGGGCCCGGGGGCCGCATCCTCGCCGGCGTCCCTGCTGACGAGGTGCAGCGCGAGCCGGGGGCATGCGTCCACGGCTCGCTGCGCGTGCTCGAGGAGGCCCCCGGGCACGGCGGCCGGGTCGATGACCGGGAAGCCCCACGGATCGCGGCCGATGCGCTCGGGGAACAGCTCCGCGCAGACGCCGTGCCCGTCGCAGGCGATCGGGTCGACCACCAGGTGGATGGACCGCGCCGGCCGTCGCCGGGGGAGGAAGCTCATCGGGCCCCGGTCCGACGGACCGCCGCCGGCGGAGCCGGCACGGGCAGCAGTCTGCTGTCGGGGCCGGCGCCACAGGGACCCGGCCGGCGGTGCGCCGCCAGGTGGCCCTCGAAGACGCGCAGCGCGGTCCGCACGAAGCGAGCCGCCCCGTCGGGGTGCCGGCACGCACCCCTGCCCTCGACGAGCCGGCACAGCTCGAGCACGCGCGCAACCGGGTCGCCGCCACGGGCCCGGGGCCGCGACGGCGCCGGCCGCGGGTGTCCGCTGCCGGCCAGCGAGCTCAGCGCCCCCGACAGCTCGGCCAGCCCGTTGACGCAGGGGCCGCACTGCCCGGCGCCCTCGGCCTCGAGGTAGCGGGCGACCCGGGCGACCTCGTGGAGCGGGCATGCGGTGCTGGGCAGCAAGGCGACCACCCCAGCGCCGAGCGAGGACCCGAGGCCGCGGGCTGCCTCCTCGGTGAGCGGCATCCCGAGGGCCTCGTCGACATTCACCCAGCCGCCGCCGTAGCCGCCGAGGAGGACCCCCCAGTAGTGGTCTGCGGCCCGGCCGTCGAGGTCCAGCACCTCGGCCAGCGGAGTGCCGAGGGGCGCCTCCACCACGGTGTGGCCCTCCCAGCGACCGGTGACCGTGAGGAGCATGGTCCCCGGGGAGCCCTCGGTGCCGGCACCCCGGAACCAATGGGGGCCGAAACGGGCCACGAGCGCCACGTGGGCGAGCGTCTCGACGTTCTGGACGAGCGTGGGCCGTCCCTCCACGCCGAGCTCGCGGACGGGGTGGATGCCGGCGAAGGTGGGCAGCGGCTGGCGGCCGTTGAGCGCGCTCGCCACGGCGGTCTCCTGCCCGGCCAGGAACGTGCCGGGCGCCGCCACCACCTCCACGGCAAGCGGGTCGATGCCGGCCCGGTGGCGCTCGTCGGCGGCGCGGGCCACGGTGGCGACGAGCTCGGGTCGGCAGTAGACGACGAGCCGGCGTGCCCGCAGGGCACGGGCCGCCAGCGACGCGCCGTCGAGCACGAGGTGCGGCACCCGCGTCATGAGCAGGGCGTCCTTGGCGCTGGCCGGCTCCCCCTCGGCGGCATTGGCCACGACCACCGGCCGTCGGTAGCCGGCCTCGGCCACCGAGCGCCACTTGGCAGCTACCGGGAACCACGCCCCGCCGTGCCCGCGCAGGCCGCTCGCTTCGAGGTCGGCGAGGAGGTTGCGGGCGTCGAGCGTCCGGAGCGGCCCCCACTGCTCGAGGTGCTGGGCGAGCCCGCGGGTGCCACCGCGATCGTCGAGGCCCGCCAGGAGCCGGGCCGGGCCCGCCGGTGGGGCCACGCCGGCGTCGGCGCCGCCCGGTGCTGTCCTCCTCATCGGTTGCCCTCGTCGGCCCCGCCCCCGCCACCTGCCGACCCGCTCAGGACCCCGGTGACCGCTCCGCTCGAGCGGTCGAGGTTGAGCTGCATGGACAGCTGCAAGGTCCCCGAGGGGCCCCGGACCCGGGCCCCGAGCGACGTGCCGTCGAGCGCGGTGATGGTGCCGGTGTCCGGCCCGAACGTCACGCTGCTCGAGGTCATCGCGACCCCGCCTCCTTCGGGATAGCCGACGAGCCGGATGGTAAGGGCAGTGGCGGGCGAGCCGTCGAGGTGGAGGCTGAGCACCACCTGCACGGAGCCCTCGGCGTTGGGCGCCGAGGTCTGGTAGGAGCCGGACAGGTTGGAGGTGAAGGGCGCGGTCGGCAGCGACGCTCCAGCGGCGGCCGGTTCCGTCCCGGCCGGGCTGCCGGCCCCGGCCTGGCTGCCGGAAGCGGCCTGGCTGCCGGCCCCGGCGCCCGAGCCGGCCGGAGACCGGGAGGCGGATCCGCTGGTCCCCCCGGCTGCCGCCCCGAGCTGGCGGAGCAGCGCCGGCGAGGTCCCTGCACGGTGGGACCACCCCGGGCGCAGCGGTCCGGCGAGGGCGAAGGCGACCAGGCCGACGACCACGGCCAGAGCCCCCCCGCCCCCGGCGAGCCGCCAGCCGGGCGCGGGCACCGGCGCGCCGGCGAGTCGCCACAGGCCCGCCCCCACCACGGCGGCGATGCAGACGACGTTGAGGGCTTCGATCGGCGCGAGGTGCACGTCGGTGCCACTGCCGAGCTCGTGGAAGGCGGCGATCGGCCACGACAGGTAGGCGAGCCAGTGCACGGCCCGCCACGAGCGGTAGCCGATCCGCCGCCGCAGGGCGCTCGTCAGGGCGACGGCCACGAGGAGGTCGAAGGCGAGGGTGCCCAGGCCGACCCACACGGGGCGGTAGGACTGGGCGAAGGGCACCACGGCGTCGACGAGGCGGATCGGGACGTAGCCGTCGCCGACGGTCGTGACGACGTGCAGGCCGACGAGCACGAGGCAGAAGAGGGACAGGTTTCGGTGGAGCGTCTGGGACGCGAACCGGGGCCAGCGCTCCGACGTCCACCCGACCGATGCCACCACGCCGAGCACCGTGGCAGCCGTGAGGAGGACGAAGGCCACGATGCCCGACGAGCGGGTCAGGTACCACACGGCCGTCGACCCGTGCCCGACCGTGGCGAACGTGAACGCGCTCACCGCCATGGCGCGTCCGCGTCGATGCCGGCGGCCACCCCGGAGGTGGTCCGCGTGCCGGTCCCATGGGCCCCGTGGGCAGCGGGCTGCATGCCCTGGTCTGCCTGCTCGTCGAGCGCCGCCGGCCAGTCGCCGACCAGCGTCTCGACCCCCTCTGGGCTCACCAGGCGGGCCGGCAGCCCGAGCTGCTCGAGCCACCCGGGCGCGTCGGAGCCCTTCACCAGAGCGGCGGTGGACGCGGCGTTCGCGTCCACGCAGCTGCCGGCAGCGACCGTCGCCGTGCGCCAGCGCGGCGCGACGGGCAAGCCCGTCGAGGGGTGGAGCAGGTGATGGACCCGCGCCGTGCCGAGGAGCCACGACCGGGCCCCGATCCCAGAGGTGGCGAGGCCCCCGCTCGACAGCGCGACCGCGCAGGTGGCGCGGTCGCCGCACGCGTCGCCCAAGCCGACCGGGAACCCCCCGTCGGGGGCCGGGCCCGCCACGGCCACGTCGCCGCCGAGGGAGACGAGCACCCCGCAACCGAGCTGCTCGGCGATCCGCTGGGCCGCCCGGTCGGCAGCGAGCGCCTTGGCCGTCGCGCCGAGGTCGAGCTGCACCCCCGGCCCCAGGGCCACCGTGCGGCGCGCCGTGTCGAGGGTGATGCGTCGCCAGCCCGGAACCGGTGCCGGCTCCGGCAGGGTGCCCGCCACTCCGGGAGCCACGTCGGCGAAGTCGCGGTCGTAGCCGAGCCGGCACAGCGCAGCGCCCACAGTCGGGTC
>DATGLW010000136.1:0-2992 GCA_035293965.1 Acidimicrobiales bacterium | reverse complement strand
GAGCAGCCGCCGGCATCCGGCGGGAGCCCTGGCGGCACCGGCCCGGTCCTGCTGCTCGACGGGATGTCCCTCGCCTTCCGAGCGTTCTTCGCGCTGCCCGCGGACCTCGCGACCTCCGACGGCACGGTGACCAACGCCGTGCACGGCTTCGTGTCGATGCTGCTCTATCTCGTGCGCGAGCATCGCCCCTCGGCAATGGCGGTCGCCTTCGATGCCCCCGGCGGGACCTTTCGCCACGACATGGTCGACGAGTACAAGGCCGGCCGCGCGGAGACGCCCGACGACCTGCTGCCCCAGTTCGGCCACATCCGCGAGGTGCTGGGCTCGCTGGCTGTGCCCGTGGTGGAGGTCCCGGGCTACGAGGCCGACGACGTGCTCGCCACCCTCGCCACCCGCGCGCGCGACGCCGGGCGCGACGTGATCGTCGTGACGGGCGACCGTGACTGCTTCCAGCTGGTCGAGGACCCCCACGTCCGTGTGCTCTACAACCGCCGGGGCGTCACCGACTACGTGCTCTACGACGAGGCAGGGATCCTGGCGCGCACCGGCGTGGCGCCGGACCGCTACCCCATGCTGGCCGCCCTGCGGGGGGACCCTTCCGACAACCTCCCGGGGGTGCCGGGCGTGGGCGAGAAGACGGCGGCCCGCCTCCTCACCGAGCACGGCAACCTCGACGGGGTGTTCGCGCACCTCGGCTCCCTCAGCCCCAAGCTGCGCGAGAGCCTCGCTGCCCACGAGGCCACGGTCCGGGCGAACCTGGGCGCGACCCTGCTCGTGCGCGACGTGCCCCTGCCCGTCGACCTCGACGACCTTGCGCTGGGTGGCTGGCGCTTCGAGGTGGCCCGGGCGGCGTTCGCCAAGCTCGAGCTGGCGACGCTGTGGCGGCGAGTCGCGGAGCTGCTCGGCAACGGGAGCCTCGGTCCGGCTGCTCCGGGCTCGGAGGTCCCCGACCCGGCGGCCGAGCAGGCCACCTCGCTGGCCGTGGCGGCGGCGTCGGGCGAGGGGGAACCGGACGCCGCCCTCCCGGCAGCGGCTGCGGCCACCGGGCCCGCGCCGCCCGACCCTTCGAGCCTCGTGGTCACCCTCGAGCGCCCGAGCGACGCGAGGGGTGCCGGGGCGCTGCTCGAGAGCCTCGCCGAGGCGGCGGTGGGGGCTGGCGCTCCCCTCGCCCTGGCCGGCCTGTGGTCGGGCGAGCCAGGACGGTCCCCGCTCCTCGGGGTGGCCGTCGTCGGACCGGCGCGGACCGGCGCGTGGCTCGAGGCGTCGCTGCTCGGGGCAGCCCCCGTGCGTGCCGCGTTCGAAGGCCCCCTGCACGCGGTTCCCGTCGTCGGCCACCACGTGAAGGAGCTCTTCCGGTCGCTGCTGTCCCAGGGGATCGACTGCCGGTCGCTCGTGATGGACACCGCGGTGGCCGCCTACCTGCTCGACCCCTCGACCGGCGACTACGGGCTCGACGCGGTGGCCCGGCAGCTGGGCTGGCCCGAGGAGCTGGCCGCTGCGGCCCGGCCCCGCCGGGCCCCGCCGGCCGGCCGCCTCGCCCTCGGCGACGCGGCGGAGGGGGCGACAGTGGCGGGGGAGGGTGGGGAGGACGAGGTCCTGGCCGCCGCCCGCTCGGCGGCGCTCGCCGCCCGCTTCGTCGGGCCCCTGCGGGACCGGCTCGATGTCGAGGGGCTCGCCGCCCTCCACGACCAGGTCGAGTGCCCCCTGGTTCGCGTGCTGGCCCGGATGGAGCACGTCGGGATCGCGGTCGACACGGCCGAGCTGCGGCGGATCGCCGACGAGCTGGCGGCCGACGCACGGGCCCTCGAAGCCGAGATCCACCGGCTGGCGGGCCACGAGTTCAACGTCAACTCGACCCCACAGCTGCGCACCGTGCTCTACGAGGAGCTCGCGCTGACGCCGGGTCGCAAGACCAAGACCGGTTACTCGACCGACGCCGCCACCCTCGAGTCGCTGCGCGACGCCCACCCGGTCGTCGAGGCGCTGCTCCGCTACCGGGAGGTGGAGAAGCTGCGATCGACCTACGGCGAGAGCCTGCTCGCCGAGGTGGCCGACGACGGCCGGATCCACGCCTCGTTCCGCCAGACCGTGGCCCGCACCGGCCGCCTCTCCTCGGACCGGCCCAATCTGCACAACATCCCGGTGCGCACCGAGGCGGGGCGGCGGTTCCGCCGGGCGTTCGTGCCTGCCGAGGGCTTCAGCTTCCTCGTCGCCGACTACGACCAGATCGAGCTGCGGGTGATCGCGCACCTGTCGGCCGATCCCGGGCTCGTCCGGGCCTTCAACGAGGGGACCGACGTGCACCGGGCGGTGGCGGCCGGCGTGTACGGGGTACCGCCCGAGGAGGTGACCCACCTGCAACGGGAGCGGGCGAAGATGGTCTCCTACGGTCTCGCCTACGGCATGGAGGCCTACGGCCTCGCCCGTCGCCTGGCCACCGGCGTGGACGAGGCGAGCGAGATCATGGCCCGGTACTTCGACGCCTTCCCGGAGGTGCGGGCCTACATGGAAAAGACGGTCGCCGAGGCCCGCGCCCGGGGGTTCACGCGCACCGCGCTCGGCCGCAAGCGTCCCCTGCCCGAGCTGGCCGACCGCAGCTACCGGGTCCGCCAGGCGGCGGAGCGCCAGGCCATGAACGCAGGCATCCAGGGGCTGGCCGCCGACCTGTTCAAGACCGCCCTGGTCCGCCTCGACGCCGCCCTCGAGGCGGGCGGGCTGACGAGCAGGCTCGTCCTCCAGGTGCACGACGAGGTGATCGTCGAGGTGGCCGAGGCCGAGCGCGACGAGGTGGCCGCCCTCACCAGGTCGGCCCTGACCGAGGCAGTCGACCTGTCGGTCCCCCTCGAGGTCTCGATGGCCTGGGGGTCCTCGTGGGCGGCGGCGAAGGGCGCCTGAGCGACCGCCCCGGACGCCTCGCCGCCGCCCTGGGGGGTCCGCCCGGGGTGCCCCCTGGGCCGGGGCAACCGGCACCGTGGCGCCGGGGCCGGTGGCG
>DATGLW010000135.1:0-2259 GCA_035293965.1 Acidimicrobiales bacterium | reverse complement strand
GCGGCTGCTCACCTGCCGCACCGGGCACGGACGCAGCGCGTCGGGAGGTGGGCGGCGAGGTCCGGGGCACGGGGTCGCGCACCCTCAGGGCGAGAGCGCCCCGTCGACCACCCGCTGGGCGACCGCCCGCATCCGGGTGCGCGACTGCATCGCCGTCTTCTGGATGAAGGAGAACGCGTCGCCCTCGCTCATGGCGTGGCGCTCCATCAAGAGCGCCTTCGCCTCGTCCACCAGCCGGCGGGTGGCGATCTTGTCCTCGGCGGCGCCGGCGGGCTCGGGCGCCGCGGACGCCTCCTCCTCGAGGGCCCACTCCTGGCGGCAGCTGACGAGCACGCGCTCGATGGCCGGCAGGAGCTCGTGACGCCGGAAGGGCTTGACCAGGTAGGCCGCGACCCCGGCGTCGCGGGCATCTTCGATCAGGTTCCGCTGGCTGAACGCGGTGAGCACGAGGACGGCCACCCGGTGGCGGCTCGTGATCTCGCGGGCCGCGCGCAGGCCGTCCATGCCCGGCATCTTGACGTCGAGGATGACGAGGTCGGGCCGGTGGGCCTCCACGAGGTCGACCGCCTCGTCGCCCCTGGCGGTCTCCCCAACCACCACGTACCCGGCCGACTCGAGGATCTCCTTCAAGTCGAGCCGGATGATCGCCTCGTCCTCGGCGATGACCACCCGGGTTGGCGCGCCGCTGCCAGCCCGACGGCCGCCGTCGGCCATGGCCCCCGTCAACGCGACCCTGTCCCGACGTTGCTCAGCAGCTCGTCGCGGCGCCGCTGCAGGTCGTCGACGGCGGCCGCCAAGGCCTCACGCGCCCGCGCCATGGCATCTGCATGGCGCCTCGCTTCGACGTACTCGCGAGCGGCCAGGGGCGTCTCGGACACGAGGGCCCGGAGCCGGGCCTCCTCGACGCCGTCACTGACCACCGCCAGCTGCTCGTCGAGGACCGCAAGCTCCTCGCGGGCGCGAACCAGCCGGGCGTGCACGTCGCGGATGCGCCGCTCGAGGAGGCGCTGCATGGTTCGCTGCATGGCCTGTCGATTGTACGCCTGCCCGCCCGGGTCCCGGCTCCCGCGGCCCCCCGGCGCGCCTGCCCTCGGCGGGGCGGGACGCCCCTCCCCCTGCGCGGCGCCCGGCCTGCGCCGGCTCTCACCAGGGAGCGGGGAACCAGCGGCGCCTCGCCGTCACCCGCTCCAGGACCTCGGGGTCGGGCAGGGCGCCGATGCCGGGGCCATCGCCGAGGGCCACGGCGCCGCCCTCGAGGGTCGGGTACCAGAACGGGTCCTCGACGAGGTAGCCACTGGGCGGCGACAGGTCGCCCGGCAGGGTGAAGCCCGGCAGCGTGGCCAGCGCGGCGTTGGCGGCCCGCCCGAGCCCGCTCTCGAAGAGGCCGCCCACGAAGGCGGCCACGCCCGCGGACCGGCACGTGTCGTGTGCCCGGCGCGCCGCGGACAGCCCGCCGAGCCGCGAGGGCTTGAGGCAGGCGACCTCGCACGCGCCGTAGCGGATGGCGTCTTCGACCTGCCGCGGGCTCCCGAGGCTCTCGTCGAGGCAGACGGGGGTCGCGAGCAGCCCGGCCAGCTCGGCGTGGCCAGGCAGGTCGGTGGCCGGCAGCGGCTGCTCGACGCATGCGAGCCCGAAGGCGTCCAGCGCCGCCAGGCGCGCCGCCGACTCGGGCCCCACGGCACCCAGGCGGTAGGAGCCGTTGGCGTCGGCCTGCACCACGAGGCCCGGGTGGCACCGCCGGACCGCTTCGACGGGCACCACGTCCCAACCGGGCTCGATCTTGATCCGGAGGCGGCAGAAGCCCTGGCCCACCAGGTCGTCGACCGTCTGGAGGAGCGTGGCCGCTCGCCGGTCCACCGGGATCCCGACGGCTGCCCCCGCCGGCACCCGGGCTCGCTCGCCGTCGGCGGGGGGGCCTCCCACGCGAGACAGTGCCGGGCGCCCCTCGCTGCGCAGCTCGGCATCGAGCACCGCCATCTCCAAGGCCGCGGCGGCCATGCGCTGCACGGGCCGCCCGCCGAAGAGGCGCGGCACCTGCGAGGCACCGGGGAGCGCGCCCCCGCGTGCGCGGGCCGCCTGGAAGAGCCGTGCCACCCCGGTCGTGCACAGCTCCTCCCAGAGCTCGCCCACGGGCGGGTCCACGCCGGCGCCATCCGCCATGGCCCCGCCCTCGCCCCACCCGTCGACCCCCTCAGCACGCACCCGGACGACGACCACGGGGCGGGCTCGATGCGTGCCGGCGGCCGTGCGGACGGGTCG
>DATGLW010000134.1:0-4680 GCA_035293965.1 Acidimicrobiales bacterium | reverse complement strand
CGCGGCGGCCTCCTCCCAGCTGAACCACCGGGCATCCGGGCTCTCGCCCGGGGGCGGGCTCGGTTCGGCGCCCTCGCCAAGGAGCAAGTACCGCAAGTCGAGGTGGCGGTGCCCTTCTGCCGCCTCGTGGACGTCGACGTGGAGCAGCAGGGGTCCGCCGGATGGATGCCGGACCACGAGCCCGGTCTCCTCGCACGCCTCGCGCACGGCCGCGCGGACCGGAGGCTCCCCGGCGTCGACATGGCCCCCGGGTTGCAGCCAGCGGCCGAGCCGGCGATGCCGGTGGAGCACCACCCCTCGCGGGCCGCACACGATGGCCGACGCGGTGACGTGCACGGGCGACGCCGACCGGTCCCAGGGACGCTCGAGGGCAGCCAGGGCCGCGAGCGTGCACTGCCTCGAGCGGGCCTCGCGGGCGTCGCTCGGTCGGTGTGCCCCCAGCACCGCCGCGACGGCAGCGGCCCATGCACGTCCGTTCGTGAAGCCTGCCGTCGCATCCACACTGCATCCCTACCACAGCCCGGCGCGATACCCGCGGGACGCGACGGCGGGCGGGACTTGGATAGCGTCACATCCCCGATGGGACCCCCGTCATGCGAGGTGGTCGTCGCGAGCTTCAACGTGCACGCGGGCGTGGACGGGTGGGGACGGCCCTTCGACGTGGTGGAAGCCTGCCGGAGCCTGTCGGCCGACGTGGTCGTCCTCCAGGAGGCGTGGTCGTCCCCCGGCGGCGACGACATGGCAGCGGGCGTCGCCGCCGCCCTCGGGTTCTCGACGGTCTTCCGCCCCCTCGCCGGCGGTCGCCGAGCGCTGCCCGCGCCCTCGGCCGACAGGCGATGGAAGCCGGCCCGGAGCTGGCGAGGGGCCCACCACGCCATCTACCTCGACAGCGAACGGCCGTTGCCCCGCTCGGTCACCGGCTCGGCCCGCTACCGGGAGGCGGTACCGGGCAGATGGGGGATCTGCGTGCTGAGCCGGCACCCGCTGCACGACGTGACCGGGATCGATCTCGGTCGGCTCCCGGGCGATCGCGTCCGTCGGGCCGTGATCGTCGGGCGCTACGAAGTCGGCGGACGGCGGCTCGTGGTGGCTGGCACGCACATGTCGCACCTTTTCTTCGGCTCCCCCGCTCACTTCCTCCGGTTGCGTCAGGTCCTGGGGGACCTGGCGGGGGACGACCCGGCCGTGCTCCTCGGCGACATGAACCTGTGGGGACCGGCGGTGGCCGCCTTCACGGGGTGGCGCCGCGCCGTGCGCGGCCGGACGTGGCCCGCCTGGCGGCCCCACAGCCAGATCGACCACATCCTCGTGAACGGTTCCGTCCACACCTCGGAGGGGCGGGTCTGTCGTGTCGGGCGGTCAGACCACCTGGCCGTCAGCGCCCGGCTCACGCTGGCCGGACCCTGACTCCCGGCGACGGCCCTCGGTAGAGTTCGCCCATGGCGCCGCCTGGCACCCTCGCGGGGCCCCTCGCCAATGGACACGAGCCTGCGCTCGGTTTGCCCCGGCGCCCGCGGGGCACGGGAGCGCGCCACCCGTGACGGCGAACGAGGCGGGCACGAGCACGCCACCCGCCGCGGGGGACGAGCCTCACCGAGGGGCCGGCGAGAGGCGGGCAGCATGGCGGGCGCTCGAGGACGTGGTCGAGCGTGGGCTCGACTTGTCACGCCTGGCCGTCCTGATCCCCGTGGCCGTCCTGCTCCTGGCGGCCCTGGGCGACTTCGTCTACGGGGTCGTCTTCTTCGTGGACTCGGTCCGCCGGATCGCCGACCACCCGTTCCCCGTCGGCACGAACGTGGGCCTCTTCGTCCTGCTGATCGACCTCCTGCTCGTGGGCACGACCATGCTGATCGCCGCCGTCGGCTTCTACGAGCTGTTCGTCAACCGGGTGGTCGACGGCACCAAGGGCCACGTGCCCGTCTGGCTGGTGATGCGCGACCTCAACGACTTGAAGTCGAGGGTCGCGTCGATGCTCGTGCTCGTGAGCGCGGTCACCTTCGTGGACGTGGTCGTCGACTTCCCGAGCGCCCGCGACGTGCTCTTCCTGGGGATCGGGGTGGGCGTGGTGATCGTTGCCCTCACGGTGTTCCTGCGAGTGGGCACCCGAGACGGTTCCCGCGGCGGGTAGGGTACCAGCCAGGCGGCACGGGCGACGGAGGCGTCGTGGCGAAGAGGAGGGGTCCCCGCGAGCCGGTGCGCCTCAGCGCGGTGCCCGGCGCGCCCGGCCGGTGGCGGATCGAGCGCGCCGGGGCCATGCGGGTACCGGGGATCGTTTTTGCCTCCGAAAAGCTCCTGCCCCACGTGGCCGAGGACGAGGCCCTCCGCCAGGTCGCCGACGTCGCCTCGCTGCCCGGCATCGTCGAGGCCTCCTACGCGATGCCCGACGTCCACTGGGGCTACGGGTTCCCGATCGGGGGCGTCGCCGCCACCGACGTGGAGCGGGGCGGGGTCGTCTCCCCGGGCGGGGTGGGTTTCGACATCTCCTGCGGCGTGCGGCTGCTCGTGTCGCCCCTCTCGGCCGAGGAGGTGGCACCCAGGCTCACGGCGCTCATGGACGCCCTGGACGCGGGCGTGCCCAAGGGGCTGGGCACTGGCGGGGTCTGGCACGTGCGCGACGACCAGTTGCGCGCGGTGCTCGCCGAGGGAGCGCGTGCGGCCGTGGGCGCCGGCCTCGGCATCCCTTCTGACCTGGCGCGCTGCGAGGACCGGGGCACGGTCGCCGGCGCCGACCCCGACCAGGTGAGCCGGCGCGCCATCGAGCGCGGCCTGCACCAGGTCGGGAGCCTGGGGTCGGGCAACCACTTCCTCGAGGTCCAGGTGGTCGAACGTGTCCACGATCCGGGCACCGCCGCCGCCTTCGGGCTGGACGCCGGCCAGGTGTGCGTCATGATCCACAGCGGGTCGCGCGGGCTCGGGCACCAGATCTGCACGGACCACGTGGCGGCCATGCTCGACGTGATGGCCCACTACGGCATCGAGGTGCCCGACCCGCAGCTCGCCTGCGTGCCAGTGGACTCCCCCGAGGGGAGGCGGTACCTGGGGGCGATGGCCGCCGCTGCCAACTACGGGCGCGCCAACCGCCAAGCCCTCTCGCACGCCGTGCGGCACGCCTTCGAGGTGGCGACCGGCACGGACGCACTCGTCCTCCTCTACGACGTGTCCCACAATCTCGCCCGGCTCGAGCACCACCTGGTCGACGGCAGCCGCCGCCTCCTGTGCGTCCACCGCAAGGGCGCGACCCCGGCCCTGCCTCCCGGCGACTCGAGCCTCCCCGACGACCTTCGCCACGTCGGCCAGCCGGTGCTCGTTCCCGGCTCGATGGGCACCAGCTCCTATGTGCTGGCCGGCGTCGACCCCGGCGGGGCCTTCTCCTCCGCCTGCCACGGCGCCGGCCGGACGCTCAGCCGCCACGCTGCCGCGCGCCAGGTCCGGGGGGACGAGCTCCGCCGTGCCCTGGAGTCGGGGGGCATCGCCGTGCGGGCCGCTTCGACGCGTGGCCTGGCCGAGGAAGCTCCCGGCGCCTACAAGGACGTCGACGAGGTCGTCGCCACCTGCGAGCGCGCCGGGCTCGCCCGGCGCGTGGCCCGCCTCCGCCCTCTCGGGGTCCTCAAGGGGTAGGGGCCAGCCCGCTCCGCACGGCGCGCGCGGCAGCCACCATGTTGGCGAGGGCCGGCACGATCTCCTCGTAGCGGCGCGTCTTGAGGCCGCAGTCCGGGTTCACCCACAACCGCGCCGGCCCGAGGGCCTCCAGCGCACGCCGGACGAGCGCCACCAGCTCGCCGACCGGCGGCGTGCGCGGCGCATGCACGTCGTACACGCCGGGCCCGACGCCGCCGGGCGAAATAGCGGACCATGTCCTCTCGCTCGGGCTCGCCGTGCACGAGCCACTTGAGCTCACGTCGCGGCCCGATGCGAGGCATCCCGTGCACCGCCGTCCGGATCATCCGGCCCGTCCCCTCGGAGACCGCGTCGAGGCGATGACGTCGCGGAGCACCCGGGCACCCGAGTGCTCGAGGTCGCGGGTCGCCGTGAGCAGCACCACGCGGCGGCGCCCCGCGAGCGCCGCCAGGCGCGCCACCGCGTCCGCCCCGGGCAGCGAGCGCAGCTCGGCGCGGTAGCGGCGGCAGAACTCGGCGAAGCGGGCGGGATCGTGGCCGTACCACCGGCGCAGCTCGTCGCTCGGGGCGACGTCCTTGGCCCACTCGTCGTGGTCGAGCGCCTCCTTGCGCACGCCACGGGGCCAGAGCCGGTCGACGAGCACCCGGTGGTCGCCGGCCTGCCGGCCAGGGTCCCCGTACACTCGGACGATCTCCACGCCCGCCGCCACCGTCAGGCCGATCCTTCGACGCGCGGCGGCAGGGGCTCGGCGCCGGTCCTGCGCAGCCGGAAGGCCCCGAGCCCGATCGCAGTCGGCGGTCCTGGTCGCGCCTGGCGCTCCAGCCGGGCACCCGCTTGAGGCTGAGGACGCATCACTGCCTCCCACCGATGGCGCACCTGCACCATAACCGGCGGCCCGCCGGAGCCGTCGCCTCGCCCTCAGACGCGGTGAGGTTGGCCTGCCGGAGTCGCTCGACCTCCAGCACGGGGTAGCGACGCGGGAGGAACGCCCACGCCGCGAGGACGGCGGCGACAACAGCGACGGCGAGTCCAACCTCGAAGACCACCTGGCCCGCCACGGCA
>DATGLW010000133.1:0-47148 GCA_035293965.1 Acidimicrobiales bacterium | reverse complement strand
GACAGCGGTCTCACGCTCAACTACCTCCGGCGCTACCTGCAGGCCCGCCACCCTGCCAGCCTGGAGGTGTGCGCCCTCTTGGTGAAGGAGGGCCAGCAGCGTGTGGCGCTCGACCTGCGCTACGTCGGCTTCACCATCCCCTCGACCTTCGTGGTGGGCTACGGGCTCGACGTGGGTGAGCGCTACAGGAACCTCGCCGGCGTCTACGAGTACCTCGGTCCCGAGGCCCAAACCGCCTCCTCGGCGCTGCACCCGCGCAGGGCCTGATGAGCGTCGACACCGAGCGCGTGATAGCTGCCGTGGCCGAGCTGCTGGCGGCCGTGGGCGAGGACCCCGAGCGCGACGGGCTCGTCGACACCCCCAAGCGGGTCGCGTCGATGTTCGAGGAGCTGTTCAGCGGCCTCCATCAGGACCCGAAGGCGCACCTCACGGTCACCTTCGCCGCCGAGCACGACGAGATGGTCATGGTGCGCGACATCCCGTTCGCCTCCCTGTGCGAGCACCACCTGGTCCCCTTCATCGGGCGGGCCCACGTTGCCTACATCCCCAACGACGATGGCCGGGTGACCGGCCTCTCGAAGCTCGCCCGCCTCGTCGACGGCTACGCCAGGCAGCTCCAGGTGCAGGAGCGCATGACCACGCAGATCGCCGATGCCATCGACGAGGTGCTCCGTCCACGCGGGGTCCTCGTGGTGGTCGAGGCGGAGCACCTGTGCATGTCCATGCGAGGGGTGAAGAAGCCGGGCACCCTCACCATCACCTCTGCCGTCCATGGCCTGTTCCGCACCGACTCGGCCACCCGGGCCGAGGCCATGGAGTTCATCCGGGGGCGCTGAGCCTTCCGCCCCGGCCGCCGGCCAGTCCGCCAGGGCACGGTCGCCGTGCGAGCGGGTCACCGGACGAGCGGGCCGTGGGCCACCGAGGTCGCCTACGCTTGGAGCTCGTGCAGACGCCGCCGGCACCGGCCAGGCCACTCGTGATGGGCGTGCTCAACGTCACCCCGGACTCGTTCTTCGACGGCGGTCGCTATGCGCGCCGGGCGGAGGCCGTGGCGCGCGGGAGGGAGATGGCTGCCCAGGGTGCCGACGTGGTGGACGTCGGCGGGGAGTCGAGCCGTCCGGGAGCGTCGCCGGTCGACGAGGCGGAGGAGCTTCGCCGCGTGGTGCCGGTCGTCGAGGCGCTGGCGGCTTCGGTGCGGGTGTCGGTGGACACGGTCAAGCCCGCGGTGGCCCGCGCCGCGGTGGCCGCCGGGGCGACGCTGCTCAACGACATCTCGGCTTCGCTCTGGCCTGTCGCCGCCGAGCTCGGTGTGGGATGGGTCGCCATGCACATGCAGGGAACGCCGGCGGACATGCAGCTGGCGCCGCACTACGGCGACGTCACCGCCGAGGTCCGTGCCTTCTTGTTGCAGCGGGCGCAGGCCGCCACCCGTGCCGGCGTGCGCGAGATCTGGCTCGATCCCGGCATCGGGTTCGGGAAGACGTCCGGTCACAACCTGACCCTGCTCGGCCGGCTCGGGGAGCTCGTGGTCGCAGCGGGTCGGGCGGGACACCGGGTGATGGTGGGCACCAGCCGCAAGCGCTTCCTCGGAGCCTTCGGCACCGGTGCGGACCGCAGGCCCCGGCCCGCCGACGCCCGCCTCGAGGCGTCCCTGGCGACAGCAGTGTGGGCCATGGCCCAGGGCGCCGGCATGGTGCGGGTCCACGACGTCGCGGCCACGGTGCAGGCAGCCTCGCTGGTCGGCCTGCCGACGTGCGCAGCATGAGCCCGCGGTGCACGGCCAGCAAGCCATGAAGCCAGGCACGGAGGGCGGCGCAGCATGAAGGGCAAGTGGGCGGCGGGCATCCCGCCTCGCCATTTCACCTGGGTGATCGCCGGCCGGCTGGCGATCAGCGAGCGTCCCGGGGGGTTCGCGCCCAACCACCGCCGCGTCCGGCGCCAAGAGGAGCTGATCTGGCTCCGCGTGCAGGGCTTCGGTCGCGTGGTCTCCCTCCTGCCCTCGCCGCACAACCTGCAGGCCTACGACGAGCAGGGCCTGGCATGGGCGCACTACCCGCTGTTGCCCACGGCCGACCCGTCCGCCGTCCTGGGCCAGTGCTACGAGGACCTCGAGGCCTCCCTCGCCGGTGGGGTCCGCCTGCTGGTCCACCACGAGGAGCTGGGCGACCGGGTGATGGGGGTGGTGGCCGGGTTCCTCCTGTGGTCACGCCGACTGGCGACCGGGCCCCAGGCCGTCGCCCTCATCGAACGTGAAGTGGGCCACCGGATGGGACCGGCGGGCCGCGAGCTCGTCGCACGGGTCGAGACGATCCCGCCGAGCTCCTCGCGGGCGCGCCCCGCACCGGTTGCCCCCGAGAGCTGAAGCGAGGGCCGGGCAGGGTGACGGTGCCGGGCGACCGGATCGAGCTCCGGGGGCTGCGCGTGGTCGGCACCCACGGGGTCCTCCCCGAGGAGCAGGAGCGGGCCCAGCCGTTCGAGCTCGACGTCGACGTGCAGCTCGACGCGGCGCGCCCTGCGGCCTCGGACCTCCTGGCCGACACGGTGGACTACGGCGCGCTGGCCACGAGGGCGGCGCGGACGGTCGGGTCGAGCTCGTTCGCGCTCCTCGAGGCGCTTGCGAGCGCAGTCGCCGAGGACCTCCTCGCTGCCGACGCCCGGATCGAGCAGGTTGCCGTGACCGTGCGCAAGCTCCGCCCCCCGCTGCCGCTCGACATCGGCTCGGTTGGGGTACGGGTCGTCCGCGGTCGCCCGTGACCGAGCGCGCCCGCGCCTTCGTGGGCCTCGGCTCCAACCTCGGCGACCGGCTCGGCCACCTTCGGCGGGCGGTCCGCTCGCTGGCCGCCGGCGGCGACGTGGCCGCCGTGTCGCCGCTCTACGAGACCGAGCCCGTCGGCGGGCCAGCCGGCCAGGGGCCGTACCTCAACCTGGTCGTCGAGCTCCGCACGGCAGACACTCCGCGCCAGCTGCTCGAGCGTTGCCGCCGCCTCGAGGATGCCGCCCACCGGGTCCGGACGGTCCGCTTCGGCCCTCGCACTCTCGACGCCGACGTGCTCCTCGTCGAGGGGGTGACCGTCGACGAGGAGGACCTGACCGTTCCCCACCCCCGGATGTGGGAACGCCGGTTCGTGCTCGCACCCCTCGCCGACCTCGCGCCCGAGCTGGTGCCGGCCGGGGCGCTCGAGGCCGCTGGTGGTGCCGTCGAGCGGGTCGGTATGCTCTTCGACGGTTGCGACTGATCGCTGAGGGACCGGCACCCCGCCCGGGGGCTGGATCACCGAGGGAGGTCCGGTGCCAAAGGTTCGTGTGATCGGCCCAGGGCGGGCGGGGCTGTCCCTGGCGCGTGCGCTCGGTTCGGCCGGGTGGGACGTGGCGGGCCTGCTCGGGAGGGGCGACGACGCCACCGGCGCGGCAGCCGGGGTCGACGTGCTCGTCATCGCCACCCCCGACGACGCCGTGGGCCGCGTGGCCGCATCGGTCGCCCCGCGCCCGAGCACCGTCGTCATGCACCTGTCCGGCGCGCTCGGGCTCGACGTGCTGGATCCCCACCCGCAGCGGGCGTCGATGCACCCGCTCGTGCCCCTGCCCGACGCCGGGACCGGGGCGCGCCGGCTCCCCGGCGCCACCTTCGCCGTAGCCGGGCACCCGATGGCCCGCCGGATGGCTGACGCGTTGGGCGGCCGGGTGGTCGAGATCGACGAAGCAGGCCGCGCCGCCTACCACGCTGCAGCGTGCATGGCCGCCAACCACGTGGTGGCGCTGCTCGGGCAGGTGGAGCGGGTGGCCTCGACCGTCGGCCTCGGCCTGACCGACTTCCTCGGCTTGACCAGGGCCGCCCTGGAGGACGTGGAGCGGCTCGGCCCCCGCGGTGCCCTCACCGGTCCGGCGGCGCGCGGCGATTGGGCCACCCTTCGCCGCCATCACGACGCCCTCGATCCCGACGAGCGGGGTGCCTACGCCGCTGGCGTGGCCCTGGCAATGCGCCTGGCCCAGGGCACCCCGGCTCCCGCCGCGGCACCTCCACCCGGCCCGTCGAGGGAGCAGGTGGGGCCCGCGGCGGCCTCGGCCGGCATCCCGGTGGCGGTCTGAGCGGTGCGGGTCCTGTCCTCGGTCGCGGCGTTCTCCGAGGCGCTGGACGCGGCGCGCGCCGCCGGCCAGCGAGTGGGGCTCGTGCCGACGATGGGGGCGCTCCATGCCGGCCACCGATCGCTGATGGATCGGGCGGTGTCCGAGTGCGAGTGCGTGGCGGTGACGATCTTCGTCAACCCCCTGCAGTTCGGCGACCCCTGGGACGAGGCGCACTACCCTCGCACGCTCGACGCCGACCTGGCCAGGTGCGAGCAGGCAGGGGTGTCGGTCGTGCTCGCGCCCTCCGTCGCCGAGATGTACCCCTCGTGGCCAGAGGCACCCGCGACCACCGTTCGGGTGCGGGGCCTGACGGACGCCTGGGAAGGAGCCGCTCGGCCGGGCCACTTCGACGGCGTGGTGACGGTGGTGGCCAAGCTCTTCGCCATGGCGGGACGCTGCCGGGCCTACTTCGGCGAGAAGGACTTCCAGCAGCTGGCCGTGGTCGGCCGGCTGGTCGCCGACCTGTCGTTCCCCGTGGAGCTCGTGGCCTGCGCGACCGTCCGCGAGCACGACGGCGTCGCCCTGTCGAGCCGCAACGCGCTGCTGTCGCCGTCACAGCGCCAGGCGGCCCCGGTGCTGGCTCAGGCGCTGGCCGCCGGCCGGGCGGCCATGCTCGCGGGCGAGCGGTGCCCGGGGGCGGTGGCCGGAGCCATGGCCGAGGTCGTGGCCGCCGAGCCCGAGGCCGAGCTCGACTATGCCGCCGTGGTCGACCCGGTCGACCTCACGGTGCCGGCGGAGCTCGCGCCGGCTCAGCCCTGGCGGCTCCTCGTGGCGGCCAGGTTCGGCCGGGTCCGCCTCATCGACAACTGCGAGGCGTCGGTGCCTCCGGTGCCTGCCCCCCGGCGGTGGGGCACAATGGACGCCCTGCGCACTGCGGCGTCCTGGGGGCCCGCTGCAGGCGAGCCGGCGGGCCCCGTGGGCGCCCGGCCGGCGGCTCGGGCACGTCGAGGTCAGGTGGGCTGATGCGACGCCGGATGATGAAGTCGAAGATCCACCGGGCGACGGTCACCGGTGCCAACCTGCACTACGTGGGCTCGGTCAGCATCGACCCCGCCCTCATGGCGGCCGCCGACATCTACCCGTACGAGCAGGTCGCCGTCCTCGACGTCGACAACGGGGCGCGCTTCGAGACCTACGCCATCGTGGGCGCCGCCGGCGAGATCTGCCTGAACGGCGCGGCGGCGCGTCTCGTGGCCACCGGGGACAGGGTGATCCTCCTCACCTACGCCGACTACGCCGAGGACGAGCTGGCGAGCTACGCGCCCAGGGTCGTGCACGTCGACGCGGCCAACCGCCCGGTCGACGCGTCGGCGGCCCTGGGTGCCGAGCTGGCGACACCCTGGCTCGCGTGAGCGAGCACGACCGCGGGGCGGCCGCCAACGCCGGTCCCTTCGATGTCCTGGTCGTCGGCAGCGGCGTGGCAGGGCTGTCGGCCGCGATCCGGCTCGCCGCCTCCCCCAGCCGGCCGTCCGTGGCCGTGCTGACCAAGGGCGCGTTGGCCCAGTCGGCCACGCGGTGGGCCCAGGGCGGGGTGGCGGCCGTCCTCGGCGGCGACGAGGACTCCACGGACCTGCACCTCGCGGACACCCTTGCCGCCGGGGCGGGGCTGTGCGACGTCGAGGCGGTCCGGATCCTCGTCGACGAGGGACCGGTCCGGGTCCACGAGCTCGTCGCGCTCGGGGCGCGCTTCGACCGTGAGGCCTCCGGCGGCCTGGCGCTGGCCCGCGAGGGCGGCCACTCGCGGGCGAGGGTGGTCCACGCCGGGGGCGCTGCCACCGGCGCCGAGGTGGAACGGGCCCTGGTGGCGGCCACGGTGCAGGCGGCGGCGGCGGTCCTGGAGGGCTGGTTCGCCCTCGACCTCCTGGTGCGGGCCGGGCGATGCCGCGGTGTGGTCGCCCTGACGCCCGACGGTGCGCCGGTCGAGGTCGCTGCCCGGGAGGTCGTGCTGGCGACCGGTGGCGCCGGGCAGCTGTTCGCCGTCACCACGAACCCCGCCGAGGCGACGGGTGACGGCGTGGCCATGGCCCTGCGGGCCGGGGTACCGGTGGCCGACGTCGAGTTCGTGCAGTTCCACCCCACCGCCCTGCACCACCCGGCCATGCCCCGGCCGTTGCTCTCTGAGGCGCTGCGGGGGCACGGCGCAGTGCTGCGCGATGCTGCCGGCGAGCGGTTCGTCGACGAGCTGGCGCCCCGTGACCTCGTGAGCCGGGCCATGGCAGCGCGGATGGCGGCCCAGGGAGTGGACCACCTCTGGCTGGACGCCACCGGGCTCGAGCGTTTCGGCCAGCGGTTCCCCACGATCGCCGCCTCCCTGGCGTCCATCGGCCTCGATCCCTCGACCGACTGGCTGCCCATCGCGCCCGCGGCCCACCACGTGTCGGGCGGCGTGGTCACCGACCTGTGGGGCGCGACCGCCCTGCCCGGGTTGTGGGCGGCAGGTGAGGTGGCCTGCACCGGTGTCCACGGCGCCAACCGGCTGGCGTCGAACTCCCTGCTCGAGGGCATGGTCTTCGGGGCCCGGCTCGCAGAACGCCTCGAAGCCGGGCCCGCGGTGCCGACCGCGACGGGGGCCCTGCGCACGGTGCTCGCCCCCGAGGAGGCCGGGGGCGACGTGATCGGGACCGTCTCGATCGACGCCTCGCCGTTCCCCGTCGTCGCCCACGGTGCCGCCGGTGACCCTGCCGGTGCCGGCGAGCTCGACGTCCTCAAGGCGCGAGAGGGGCTGCAGCGAGCGATGACCTCGGGCGCCGGCGTCGTCCGCTCGGCGTCGTCCCTCGCCGAGGCCGAGCAGTCGCTTCGCGAGCTCGCAACCCTGCCAGCCGCGGTCGGCGGCACCGGCCCGACCCCCCACGGCGGCGGCGCGGTGCCGACCCTGCCGCCAGGGGCACCGGCGGGCGAGCTCGGGAACCTCCTCACCCTCGGCCTGGCCCTCCTCGGCTCGGCGCGCGCTCGCGAGGAGACGAGGGGGGCTCACGCCCGCTCCGACCATCCCGCCACCGATCCCCGTTGGCGGGTCCGCCTGGTCCATTGGCCGCGGGGCGCGGCCTGGCGATGAGGCGCTCTGGCGCGCCGAGCAGCGGCACCGGCTGGCCAGCAGGGGACGTCCACCCGCCCCTCGCCGCCGTGCGCGACGCCGTGGCGCGGGCGCTCGCCGAGGACCTGCTGCCCCTCGGTGACCTGACGGCCGCGCTCGTCCCCGCCGACGCGTGGGCCACGGTGGCCATCGTGGCCCGGGCCCCCGGCGTGGTGGCGGGCCAGCGCTGCGTGGAGGAGACCTATGCCCAGCTCGACCCGTCGGTCGAGGTCGCCTGGCACCTCCCCGACGGGTCGGCTGTCGCTGTCGGGGAGGCGGTGGCCACGGTGCGGGGCCGGTTGCGCTCGATCCTCACCGGCGAGCGGACCGCCCTCAACTTCCTCGGGCACCTCTCGGGCGTGGCCACGTCGACCCGCCGCCTCGTCGACGCCGTGGCTGCTGCCTCTTCCCGGGTACGGGTTCTCGATACCCGCAAGACCACTCCGGGCCTGCGGGCACTCGAGAAGGCAGCTGTTCGCGCCGGCGGTGGCCACAACCACCGCGCGAGCCTGTCGGACGCCGTGCTCGTGAAGGACAACCATCTGGGCGGCCTGACCATCGCCGAGGCGGTCGCCGCCGCCCGCTGGCGTTGGCCGGGGCGCCTGGTGGAGGTCGAGTGCGACCGTCCCGACCAGGTCGAGGAAGCATGCCGAGCCGGTGCCAGCGCGGTGCTCCTCGACAACATGACCCCCGAGCAGGCGGCTCGTTGCGTGGCGCTGGTGCGCCGGGTGCCGGGCGGCGAGCGCGTGCTCGTGGAGGTGTCCGGTGGGATCACGCTCGAGTCGGCGCCCGCGTACGCGGCGGGCGGGATCGACGTGCTGTCGGTCGGCGCGCTCACCCACTCGGCGCCGGTCCTCGACGTGGGGATGGACCTCGTGGGACCGCAGCTCCCTTCCGAGGAGGGATGACCGTGCTCTTGGCGATCGACGTGGGCAACACCGAGACCGTCGTCGGCCTCTACACGCTCGGTCCCGAGGACGACGCCACCCTCGCCGGCGACGTCGACGCGGTCGGCATCGGCCTGGCGGCCGACGTCGACCCGTCATCGGCTCGCGGCCTGCGGTACCACTGGCGACTGAGCACCGTCCCCACCCGCACTCCCGACGAGTACGCCGTGCTGTTCACCCAGCTCCTCGACCTCGAGGGCCTCGAGATCGGGGCCGTCGGCGGCATCGCCCTCAGCTCCTCGGTGCCCCAGGCCACGGGCGAGATCCGCCACATGGCCGGCCGCTGGTTCGCCGACGTGCCCTGCGTGGTGCTCGGTCCGGGCACCCGGACGGGGATGCCGGTGCTCTACGACAACCCGCGGGAAGTCGGCGCCGACCGGGTCGCCAACGCCATCGGCGCCTTCGACCTCCACGGAGGGCCCTGCGTGGTGGTCGACCTCGGCACCGCCACGACCTTCGATGCCATCTCGGCCAGGGGGGAGTACCTCGGCGGTGCCATCACCCCGGGGGTCGGGATCTCCCTCGAAGCGCTCTTCGAGCACGCCGCGGCGCTTCGCCGGGTGGAGATGACCGTGCCGCGCAACGTGATCGGCCGCTCGACCGAAGAGGCGATCCAGTCGGGCACCCTCTACGGGTTCGCCGCCCAGGTCGACGGTCTGTGCCGACGGTTCATGGAGGAGCTGGGCCCCGCCTCGGTGGTGGCCACCGGCGGCCTCAGCAGCTTGATCGCGCCGCATTCGGCGACGATCGAGCACGTGGAGCCCTGGCTGACCCTGCACGGCCTGCGCATCGTGTTCGAGCGTGCGCAAGGTGCGGCGCCGTGAGCCCAGGCGGGTGGGCCGGAGGGCGGCGGTGAGCGGGGTTCCGTACCGGTTCGAGCGGTCGGCCACCGCCGCGGAGGTGGGTGAACGATGGGGGAGGCTGGCCGCGGGCGAGGAGTCCGGCGACGAGGTGTCGGTGGCGGGGCGCCTGATGCGTGCACGGCCCCAGGGCCGGCTCGCCTTCGCCGAGCTGCGCGACGCCACCGGGGCGGTGCAGCTCTTCGCCCTCGCCGGGGTGACCGAGAGCTTCGAGGAGCTCACGCGGCTCAACCTGGGCGACTGGATCGGCGCCACCGGAGAGGTCGTGCGGACCCGGCGGGGCGAGCTGTCGGTGAAGGTGCGGCGGTGGACCCTCCTCGCCGAGGCCCGGCGCTCCTTCGGCGACAAGTGGCACGGCGTCACCGACGTGGAGACCCGCTTCCGCCAGCGCGAGGTCGACCTGTGGGCGAACGAGCGGTCACGCCAGGTCCTCCTCCTGCGCAGCCGGCTCCTCCGGCGCCTGCGGGAGCGGCTGTGGGCCGACGGCTTCGTCGAGGTCGAGACGCCCATCTTGCACCCGATCCCCGGCGGGGCCGCCGCCCGCCCCTTCGTCACCCACCACAACGCGCTCGACGCCGACCTCTACCTTCGCATCGCTCCCGAGCTGTACCTCAAGCGCCTCGTGGTCGGCGGGGTCGAAAGAGTGTTCGAGATCGGCCGCGTCTTCCGCAACGAGGGGCTCTCGCCCCGGCACAACCCCGAGTTCACGATGCTCGAGCTCTACCAGGCCTACGCCGACTATTCGGATCTCATGGCCCTCTTCGAGCAGCTCGTCGCCGGCGTCGCCACCGACCTCCTCGGCACCACGTCGCTCACCTACCAGGGACGGCCGCTCGACCTCGCCCCGCCGTGGCGCCGGGCCACGCTGTCGGAGCTGGTCGCCGAGCACACGGGTACCAGCCTCGACGTCCACACCCCTCTCGAGGTGCTCCGCGACCACCTGCGGGCGGCAGGCGTCGAGCCGCATCCCGACTGGGGCCCGGGCAAGGTGCTCCTCGAGGTGTTCGAGAAGACGACCGAGCCGAACCTGTGGGGACCGGTCATGGTGTGCGACTACCCGGCCGAGGTGTCGCCGCTGGCCCGGCGCCACCGCCGCGATCCCGAGCTGGTGGAACGGTTCGAGCCCGTCGTGGCCGGGCGCGAGCTGGGCAACGCCTTCACGGAGCTGGTCGACCCCGACGACCAGCGACGGCGGTTCGAGGAGCAGGCTGCCCTGCGTGCCGCAGGCGACGAGGAGGCCATGGTGGTCGACGAGGACTACCTCCGGGCGCTGGAGCACGGCCTTCCGCCGACCGCGGGCATGGGGATGGGCGTGGACCGCCTGGCGATGCTGCTCGCAGACGTCGCCAACATCCGGGAGGTGATCGCCTTCCCGGCCCTGCGCCCCGAGCGCTGATGCCGGCACCGGGCCGGCCAGCGGTGGCGGACCCGGCTCGGTTCAGCCAGGCAGGTCGTCGAGCAGCGAGTCGACCAGGTCGGCGAGCGAGCTCGACAGACGGGGAGCGCCCACGGCGACGGCCGCCGCACGCGCCTTGGCTGCGAACCGGCGGCCGACGGACACGGTGCCGGCAACCCCAGGGGAGGCCGCCACGATCGCCCGGGCCTTGTCGCGCTCGGGCTGGCCCAGGGGCTGGCCGAGCAGGTTGCGCAGCTCCGGCCCCGCCTCGGGGTCGGCCAGGGCCAAGAGGACGGGAAGCGTGTAGATGCCCTCGGCCAGGTCCTGTCCGGGAGGCTTGCCCAGCTCGCCGTCGGTGGCGATCACGTCGCGGACGTCGTCGCGCAGCTGGAAGACCATGCCGAAGTTGTGCCCGAACGCAGTCAGGGCCTCCACCTCGCGCAGCGGGAGTCGCCCGGTCAACGCGCCGATCCGGCAGGACGCGGCCATGAGGGCTGCCGTCTTGCCGCGGATCGCCTCGTAGTAGTCCTCGTGGGTCCGCCCGATCCGGTACGAGGACCGGACCTCGGCGATCTGGCCCTGGCAGAGCGACCCGAGGGTCGTGGCGAGCAGGCTGGCGATGTCGGTGCCGAGCTCGGCGGCGATGGCGGCCGAGCGGGCCAGCAGGAAGTCGCCTGCCACGATGGCGACGAGGTTCCCGAAGCGACTGTTCACGCTGTCGACGTTGCGGCGGACCATCGCCTCGTCGATGACGTCGTCGTGGTAGAGCGAGGCAAGGTGCACGAGCTCGACCGACACCGCTCCGAGCAGGTCGCGCTCGCTCGCCGCCCGCTCGCCGGCCGTGGCCGCCGCCAGGGCCAGCATGGGGCGCAGGCGCTTGCCCCCGGCGGCGATGAGGTGCGTCGACACCTGGTCGAGGAAGCCGTCACCGGTGACGACGGTGCTGGCGAGCAGGGGCTCGAGCCGCTCGAGGTCCTCCTCGACGTAGGGAAGACCCAGGGCCTCTGAAGCGTTCATCCACGTGAACGATAGGCGACGCCGTGCCGGGCCGTGCCCGGGGCCCCGGCGGCACGGCGAGTCGGGGTGCGGCTGCCTCGGACAGGTGCTCCTTGTAGACTTCGCAAGAGGGAGAAACGGAGGCGGTCACGTGTTCGAACGCTTCACCGACCGAGCGCGACGAGTCCTGGTGCTGGCGCAGGAGGAGGCGCGCCTGCTCAACCACAGCTTCATCGGGACCGAGCACATCCTGCTCGGGCTCATTCACGAGGGTGAGGGCGTGGCGGCCAAGGCGCTCGAGTCGATGGGCATCTCCCTCGAGGCCGTGCGCGAGAAGGTCGAAGAGACGATCGGGATGGCCGGCAGCGCGCCGAGCGGCTCGCCCCCCTTCACGCCCCGCGCGAAGAAGGTCCTCGAGCTCTCCCTCCGCGAGGCGCTCCAGCTCGGCCACAGCTACATCGGCACCGAGCACATGCTCCTCGGCCTCGTCCGTGAGGGCGAGGGAGTCGCGGCCCAGGTCCTCGTGAGCCTGGGTGCGGACCTCGGTCGGGTCCGTCAGCAGGTGATCCAGCTGATGTCCGGCTATCAGGGCAAGGACCCGGTGGGCGCCGGCTCGGCGTCGTCGGGCTCCGAGTCGCCCTCGGGGTCGCCCGTCCTCGACCAGTTCGGGCGGAACCTCACCCAGCTGGCCCGCGAAGGGAAGCTCGACCCCGTCGTGGGCCGGGCCAAGGAGATCGAGCGGGTCATGCAGGTCCTGTCGCGCCGGACGAAGAACAACCCGGTGCTGATCGGCGAGCCCGGCGTCGGCAAGACCGCCATCGTCGAGGGCTTGGCCCAGCGCATCGTGGCCAACGACGTGCCCGAGACCCTGGCCGGCAAGCAGCTCTACACCCTCGACCTCGGGGCCCTCGTGGCCGGCAGCCGCTACCGCGGCGACTTCGAGGAACGCCTCAAGAAGGTCCTCAAGGAGATCCGCACCCGGGGCGACATCATCTTGTTCATCGACGAGCTCCACACGCTGGTCGGTGCCGGCGCAGCCGAGGGCGCCATCGACGCGGCCTCGATCCTCAAGCCGATGCTCGCCCGGGGCGAGCTGCAGACCGTCGGGGCGACCACGCTCGACGAGTACCGCAAGCACCTCGAGAAGGATGCGGCCCTCGAGCGCCGCTTCCAGCCGGTCAAGGTGGAGCAGCCGTCGGTGGCGCTCACCATCGACATCTTGAAGGGCCTGCGCGACCGCTACGAGTCCCATCACGCGGTGACGATCACCGACCAGGCGCTCGTGGCCGCCGCCAACCTGGCCGACCGCTACCTGGCCGACCGCTACCTGCCCGACAAGGCCATCGACCTCATCGACGAGGCGGGCAGCCGCCTGCGGATCCGGCGGATGACCACCCCGCCGAGCTACAAGAAGCTCGACGAGGAGATCGCCCGGCTGCGTGCCGACAAGGAGGCCGCCATCGAGCGCGGCGCCTTCGAGCAGGCCAAGAAGCTCGCCGAGCAGGAAAAGGAGCGCCTCGACCGCAAGGAGGCGCAGGATGCCGCATGGCGGGCAGAGGGGATGGAGCTCTTCGACGTGGTCGACGAGGACGTCATCGCCGAGGTCCTCGCCAACTGGACGGGCATCCCCGTTTACCGCCTCACCGAGGAGGAGACCGCCAAGCTGCTGCGCATGGAGGACGAGCTCCACAAGCGGGTCATCGGCCAGGAGGAGGCGATCAAGGCGCTGTCGCGTGCGATCCGTCGGACCCGGGCCGGCCTCAAGGACCCGAAGCGGCCGAGCGGGTCGTTCATCTTCCTCGGGCCGACCGGTGTCGGCAAGACCGAGCTCGCCAAGACGCTGGCCGAGTTCCTCTTCGACGACGAGGACGCGCTCATCCAGCTCGACATGAGCGAGTACATGGAGAAGCACACCGTGAGCCGCCTGGTCGGGTCACCCCCTGGCTACGTCGGCTACGAGGAAGGCGGGCAGCTCACCGAGGCCGTGCGCCGCAAGCCCTTCTCAGTGGTCCTCTTCGACGAGGTCGAGAAGGCGCACCCCGACGTGTTCAACACCCTGCTGCAGATCCTCGAGGACGGTCGGCTGACCGACGCCCAGGGGCGCAGCGTGGACTTCAAGAACACCGTGCTCATCATGACCTCCAACCTCGGCACCGCCGACCTGCGCAAGGCTACGGTCGGCTTCGCCAAGACTTCGGAGGCGGTCACCTACGAGCGCATGAAGGCCAAGGTGAACGAGGCTCTCAAGGCGCACTTCCGTCCCGAGTTCCTGAACCGGATCGACGAGGTGATCGTCTTCCACGAGCTGTCGAGGGACGAGGTCATCGCCATCGTCGACCTCATGATCGGCCGGACGGCCGAACAGCTGAGCGGTCAGGGGCTCGGGCTCGAGCTCACGCCGGCAGCCCGGGCGTTCCTCGCCGAGCGAGGGTACGACCCGCAGCTCGGAGCCCGTCCGCTGCGCCGTGCCATCCAGCAGCTGGTCGAGGACCCGCTGTCGGAGCGCATCTTGTGGAAGGAGTTCCGCGTCGGCGAGACCATCGTGGTCGACGTTGAGCCGAGCGCCGGTGACGGCTTCGACGGGCCGCACCTGACCTTTCGTGCCATCGAGGGCCTCGAGCCGCCGCCGATGGAGCTCGCCGGGAGCGGCTCGGCCACCGACTGACCGGCTGCCAGCGTCGAGCCCGCGAAGAGGCCCGGCCTGCGGCTGCCCTGGCCGCGAGCCGGGCCTCGGTCGTGTCGCCGTCCGGGCGCGCCCCGTGCCGGGAGGCGCTCCGCCCGTCGGGCGTCGGGCCTCGATGGCTGTCACAACCGTTCCCTATGGTGCGGCGGTGCCCCGCCTCGCCCCCTCGTTCCGTTGCCGGGCCTGCGCTGCCCGAGCCCCTCGCTGGTCGGGCAGGTGCCCGGGTTGCGGGGAGTGGAACTCGCTCACCGAGGAGCCTCGGGCTGCCAGGGCGCGGGCGGGCGGGCCGCCGCGCCCGGGTGCGGCGGCCGTGCCGCTCGCCGACGTCGACCCTGCGGGTGGTGCCGTGCGCCCGACCGGCGTGGGCGAGCTCGACCGCGTGCTGTCGGGCGGCCTCGTGGCCGGCTCGGTGACCCTGGCCTTCGGTGAGCCGGGGGTGGGCAAGTCGACCCTCCTGCTGCAGGCCCTCCTCTCGGTCGCCTCGTCGGGCGGCACCGCCCTGCTCGTGTCGGCCGAGGAGTGCACGGCCCAGGTGCGATCCCGTGCCGAGCGGCTCGGGCCGGTGCCGCCCGGTGTCGTGGTGCTGGCCACCTCGGCGGTCGAGGAGATCGAGCAGACGGTGGACGGCCTGCACCCCGATCTCGTGGTCGTCGACTCGATCCAGACGGTCGGCGACTCGGCCATGCCCGGTCCGGCAGGCTCGCTCGTCCAGGTCAGGGCGTGCGCCGAGCGCCTGGCCCGCGTGGCGAGGGACTCGGCCGTGCCCGTCGTGCTGGTCGGCCACGTCACGAAAGACGGCAGCCTGGCGGGGCCTCGTACCCTCGAGCACCTCGTCGACACCGTGGTCGTCGTGGAGGGTGACCGCCACCACGCCCTGCGGATGTTGCGGACGGTCAAGCACCGGTTCGGCCCAACCGGTGAGGTGGGGCTGCTCGAGATGGGCGAGGCGGGCTTCGTCGAGGTCGCCGATCCCGGCCCCCTGTTGCTCGGCGACCGGCGACCGGAGGTGTCCGGCAGCACGGTCACCCCCCTCGTGCAGGGCCGGCGGCCGCTGCTGGTCGAGGTTCAGGCCCTCGTGTGCGACCGGGGCGCCGCCGGCGCCCGCCGCAACGTCCAGGGCCTCGATCCCCAGCGGCTGTCCATGCTGCTCGCCGTCCTCGAGTGCCGCGCCGGTCTCGACCTCGCCGGGCGCGAGGTGTTCGTGTCGGCCACCGGCGGGGTCCGGGCCACCGAGCCGTCCACCGATCTCGCCCTCGCCCTCGCCGTGGCCTCGTCGGCGACGGGTCGCCCGCTCCCGCCGGACCTCGTGTCCTTCGGCGAGGTCGGACTGGCCGGAGAGGTGCGCCAGGTGTCGGCGCCCGAGCGGCGCCTCAACGAGGCCGCCAGGCTCGGGTTCACGCGCGCCCTCGTCCCGGCTGCAACCCCCCAAGGTCGCTGGCCGCTCGAGCTGATCCGGGTCCGCTCGCTCCTCGAGGGGCTGGCCGCGGTCGAGGGTCCGGCCGGCCGCGTCCGGCCCGCCGAGCCTGCCCACTTCGCCGACGTGTGACCCTGTGCGCCTCGGTGGGGTGGCGGGACCTCCCGGGTACGATGCAGCCGTGGTCGACCACCCCGACCAGCGTCTCATCGATGCGTTGGGGCTCGTGGCCCCCGGGACGGCCCTCCGCGAGGGTCTGGACCGGATCCTGCAGGCCCAGCGGGGCGCCCTGGTGGTCGTGGGCGACGACGCAGCCGTGCTCTCCATCTGCAGCGGCGGGTTCCTCCTCGACGCCGAGTTCACGCCCCAGCGGCTGTCCGAGCTGGCGAAGATGGACGGTGCCATCATCCTCGCCCGCGACGCCTCGCGCATCGCACGGGCCAACGTGCACCTCGTGCCGAGGGCCAGCATCCCGACCAACGAGACCGGCACCCGGCACCGGACGGCCGAGCGGGTGGCGCGCTCGATCGACGTGCCGGTGATCACGGTGTCCGAGTCGATGTCGACCATCGCCGTCTACCGGGGCGATCGCAAGCACGTGCTCCAGCGCACCGAACGGCTGCTCGAGCGGGCCGGCCAGGCGCTGTCCACCCTGCAGCGGTTCAAGAGCCGTTTCGACCAGGCGCTGGCAGCGCTGTCTGCGCTGGAGGTGGAGGACGCCGTGTCGGTGCGCGACGTCGTGGCCGTGCTCCAACCGGCCGAGATGGTGGCCCGCATCGCAGAGGAGGTCGAGAGCTACCTCGTCGAGCTGGGCGAGGACGGCCGGCTGATCCACCTCCAGCTGCAGGAATCGGTGGGCAGCACCGCCGCGACCGTCCACCTGGTGGCTCGCGACTACCTCGTGGCGCCCGAAGGAGCCGGCGCCCCATCGGCGGGCCCGGCAGGCGACGACGGCGGGCGCCCTCGGGCAGGAGGGGTGCAGGACGATGCCGTGGCCCGGGCGCTGGGCAGGCTCCACCAGCTGTCGCCCGAGGACCTGCTCGACATGGGCAAGGTGGCCGCTACCGTCGGGCTGGGCCACACGGCCGAGGGGCTCGAGGCGCCGGTCGAGCCGCGTGGCTACCGTCTGCTGCACCGCCTCCCGCGCGTGTCGGGGCTCATCATCGACCGTATCGTCGAGCGGTTCGCCACCCTGGCCGGCATCATGCAGGCTTCGGTCAGCGACCTGGAGAAGGTGGGTGGCGTGGGAGGGGCCCGGGCGCGGTCGGTGAAGGACGGGCTGGCCCGCATGGTGGAGGCGAGCATCCTCGAGCGCTACGAGTGAGGGCGAGCGCGACGCGTGAGGGTGACCTGGCGAACTGCCCGACGTGCGCGGCCGCCGCGAGGCCGGAGCCATTCCCAGGGCTGCTGCTGCCCGCCGTCATGTAGAATGGGTGCCTCGACGTCGCGGCCGCGCACCCCGCCGGGGCGGTGCAACCGCCGGACGCGGCGAAGCTGCACGCCCGCCTGCCGAGCCGAGGAGGTCCGTGTTCAAAGTCGGTGACAAGGTCGTGTACCCCCATCATGGGGCGGCGGTCGTCGAGCGGCGCGAGACCAAGGAAGCGTTCGGCCAGCAGCGCGAGTACCTCGTCTTGCGCCTGGCCTATGGCGACTTGACGTTGATGGTCCCCGCCGACAACACCGACGGGGTGGGGCTGCGCGAGGTCATCAACGACGAGGAGGTGGAGGAGGTCTTCGCCGTCCTTCGCAAGAAGGAGGCCCGGATGCCGACCAACTGGTCGCGCCGGTACAAGAACCACTCCGAGAAGCTGCGCTCGGGCGACATCTACCAGGTAGCCGAGGTGGTGCGGAACCTGTCGATCCGCGACAAGGACAAGGGGCTGTCCGCGGGCGAGAAGCGGATGCTGAGCCGGGCGCGCCAGATCCTGGTCTCCGAGCTCACCTTCGCGCTCGGCGTGGACGAGGCGACCGCCGAGCAGCGCCTGAACGACGCGCTGCCCTGAGAGCGCGTGCCGTGCCACGGGTGTGGGCGGTGGTCGTGGCCGGCGGCTCTGGCACGCGGTTCGGCAAGCCCAAGCAGTTCGTCGAGCTGAGGGGGCGACCGGTCGTGGCCTGGGCGGTCGAGGCGTGCCGCGCCGTCGCCGGCTCGGTCGTGCTCGTGCTGCCCGACACAGGCACCCGCTCCTTCGGGGCCGACGTGGTCGTGGCCGGCGGGCCTTCACGCTCGGCCTCCGTGCGCTGCGGCCTGGCCGCCGTGCCAGAAGAGTGTGACGTGGTCGTGGTCCACGACGCCGCCCGGCCCTTCGCCGCCGCGACCCTGTTCCGCTCCGTGGTCGACGCGCTGGCCGACCCCGGCGTGGCCGGCGCGGTGTGCGCCGTGCCGGTGGCCGACACGGTCAAGCGGCTCGCTCGGCCCCTGGCACCAGGTGGCGGCGTCGCCGACGTCGTCGAGACGCTGGACCGGGGGGCGCTGGTGGCCGTCCAGACCCCCCAGGCGTTCCGCACGGCCGCGCTCCGCCGGGCGCACGCCTCGGCGGCGGATGCCACCGACGACGCCGCGCTCATCGAGGCGCTCGGCCTGCGGGTCCGTGCGGTGCCGGGCGACCCGCGCAACCTGAAGCTCACGGTGCCCGGCGACCTGGCGCTGGCCGAACACCTCCTGGGGTCCTGAGGTGCGCGTCGGCCAGGGGTTCGATGCGCACCGTTTCAGCGAGGACCCCACCCGGCGTCTCGTCCTCGGCGGCGTGCACGTCGAGGGCGCGCCCGGGCTCGCCGGCCACAGCGACGCCGACGCGCTGTCGCACGCACTGGCCGACGCGCTGCTCGGCGCGGCCGGCTTGGGGGACCTCGGTACGTGGTTCCCCGACACCGATCCCGCCTGGCGAGGGGCTGACAGCCTGCGGTTGCTGGGCGAGGTCATGGCCAAGCTGGCGGCGGCCGGGTTCCGGGCCGTGAACGCCGACTGCACCCTCGTGGCCGAGAAGCCCCGGCTCGCCGCTTATGTCCCCGCCATGGGGGAGCGGCTCGCCGCAGTGCTCGGTGCGCCGGTGTCGGTGAAGGTCACCCGGCCCGAGGGCATGGGTGCGCTGGGCCGGGCCGAGGGCATCGTGGCGCTGGCCGTGGTCCTGGTCGACGACGATCCGGCGCAGGCCGGGGCACGGCGGTGACGCCTGCTCCCCGCGGACGCCGCCGGCAGGGAGTGCCGGGGCGGCGAGCCAGGGGTGCCGCGCCAGTGCGGGCGCCAGTGCGGGCAGCAGGGCGGGCGCCTCGGCGGGCGGTGGGGCCGCGGCCTCCTCGCTCGGAGGGCCGAGGTGCCGGCATCCGGGGCGTCCCTGCCGTGCGGGGTCGGGGCGGGACCGGCCCGGCCGGGCTCGGGGGCGACCAGGTCGAGGGGCGCCGCGCCGTCCTCGAGTTGCTCGCCGCAGGCCGGCGGCCGGTTCGCCGCCTGGTGGTGGCCGAGGGGCTCGATCCCTCGCCACAGCTCGATCGGATCGAGGAGCTGGCCGTGGCGCGAAAGATCCCGCTCCAGACGGTGTCGCCGGCAAGGCTGGCGGCGCTGGCGCGCACCGACGCGCCTCAGGGCGTGGTGGCCCTCACCCGGGCCATCGAGCCCGAGCCGCTCGAGGAGCTGTGCACCCGAGGCGACCGCGGCGGCGCCCTGCCGTTCCTGCTCGTGGTGGCGGGGATCACCGACCCGCGCAACCTCGGCTCCCTCCTGCGCAGCGCCGAGGGCGCAGGGGTGACGGGCGTCGTGCTGCCCCGCCACCGCTCCGCCCACCTGTCGCCCGCAGTGGCCAAGGTGGCTGCAGGCGCCGTCGAGCACCTCGCCTTCGCCCTCGTGCCCGGGATCGCGGGCGCCCTCGTGACCATGGCCGGCCTCGGGGTCCGCTCGATCGGCCTGGCCGCCGAGGCGCGACGCTCGATCTACGAGCTCGACGTGGAGGACCAGGCGATCGCGCTCGTGGTCGGGGGCGAGGAGCGGGGCCTCCCGGCTCTCGTCCGACGCCGCTGCGACGACCTCGCCGCCATACCCCAGCACGGGGCCCTCTCGTCGCTCAACGCAGGGGCGGCTGGCGCCGTCGCCTGCTTCGAGGTGGCGCGCCGCCGGCTGGCGCCGGCACGGGCCTCGGCGGCTGCGTCGAGGGGCAGCTCGCGAGCGCGGGCCACCCGTGGGTCGCTTGCGGGAGCCTCGGAGGGCTGAGGAGGTCCCTCAGCCCCCTCGGTGCCCGATGCCGGCGCCGGTCCCGGCCGGGCCGAGCCCAACAGCGTCGGGGTCGAACAGCGTCGGGGCTGGTAGCAGCCGGAGCGACTCGTCGGCAGGGGTGGGCTCGCGGGCCGCTGCCGTCTCGCCGACGGCGGCCGGCTCATCGGGAGGGGTCGGCTCGCCGGCGGCGGTCGGCTCGTCGGCAGGGGTCAGCTCGTCGGCCGGGGTCAGCGGGAAGTAGCCCGGCACGGCGCGCTGGGGGGTGTCGAGGTAGATCTTGGCCTCGGGAACACCGCAGAAGCGGCCGTGGCTCCACCGCACCTCCACGTGGCCACGGACCGCCCGCTCCGTGCTCCGCCGGCGGTCGAGGACGTGCGCGTGCCACTCGATCCGCGGCTGGCCCGCCGGCGACGACCACAGGTCGAAGGAGGCCAGCCGGAACTGCTGGCGCCAGTCCCACGGTGTGGCGATCCGGAGCCGCACGAACCCTTGCCGGTCGGTGCCGAGCACGAAGTAGGGGGTGTCCGACAGCCGTAGCATGCGCCACAGCAGCAGTTCGCGGTCGCGCAAGGTGGGCAGCGACGCCGACCAGCGCGCGGCCGTCGCCGAGGAGACGGCGCTGCAGAACTCGGCGTAGACGGCGTCGACCCGGCTCGGCCACCGGCGTGCGCATGCCCCGGCGATGTGCTGCCGGTCTCGGCGCGTCAAGGCCGACAGAGAGCTGGGAAGGGTGGGGTCGACCTCGGCGCGCACGGCGCGGTAGAGGTCACGGTAGGCGCCGGGCGCCACGGCCTCGTACCAGTCGGGCGCGCCCGCGGCCGCGCGGACCGCCAGCCGGTTGTCGAAGACGTGGGACGGCGACGCGTTCATGAGCAGCCGTGACCGGTACTTGCACGACACGAGGTAGACGTGGTCGACACGCAGGTCGGCCGGCAAGAGGTCGTACCCCGGGGGCCTGTCCGGGCCCTTCCACTCGATGCGGGCGGGCCGTCGCCCGCGGAGCCCGCAGTCGGCATGGAGGAACGCCTGGCCGTTGGCGAACGCGGCGGACGCGATGCCGAGGTGGTGACCCCCGAGCACGGAACCTTGGAGGCGGGCGAAGGCGGCGTCGGGCACGTTGACGAGCTCGCCCGGGCGAGCGACGACCGCCTCGTCGAGCCCGGGGAACCCGAGCATGCCCAGGCCGGTCGCGAGCTCCGTGACCTCGGTACGCTCGTCGGCCACGCCTGAGCTTACATCGATGTGCTCTGGCCGGTCCGTAGCTGGCCGGTCCGCGCCCGGCGCCGGGTTTCGACTCCTGGGGTGAACGAGGGCCGAACTACGCGGACGCTCCGACGAGGACGCGGAGATCCTCTCTGTCGGCGCCCTCGGACTTCCTGATCGGAGTCCATTCTCGGAGTTCGATAGTGGATGCGGGCAGGCTCAAAAGCAGGGCCTCTCGCAGCGACTCGGCCAACTCGATCATGTTGTCGCCCGTCGCGAAGCACCCGGGCAACTCCTCCACCTCGGCCCAGAGCTGTCCGCCCTCCGAATGGACGACGACCGTGAAGTGGGCCTCCTGCATCTCGTCCATTCTCAATGGCTCCTGTGATCGACCGTGATTCACTTCAATCCGGCCTGCTTCGGGATAGCGCTGGTCAGCCCCGGTGGGTAATCCCGTCGCTTGTTCGTCGGCAGTGTGATAGGGCCATGACCAGGCTTTTCCATCTTCACCTTGTGCTTGCCACCCCTTGTGCGAACCCAGCCGTGCGACTCGAGCAATGCCTGCGCCGTAACCTGGGAAAGCACCTTCGGCCGGTGCTTTGGGTCAGCCATTGCGGGCGAATACGAGGCCCAGGGTCGCCACCGCCGTTGGACCGGCACCGGGGAATTCGTCGACAAACCGTCTCCAAGCGGCCCTGTCAGCGCTGGTCAGCCTCCGCTCCACGCCGCTGAGCTGGCGCAACTCCGAGCCGGTGGTGGGACTCGAACCCACGGCCTGACGATTACAAGTCGCCTGCGCTTCCAGCTGCGCCACACCGGCCTGCGGCCAGGCTAGTGCCGGCCACTTTCGGCACCGGGCGAAGCGGCCGGGGCCGCCGCCACGGGAACCGGGCGCCACGATGGACGGCGTGTGGCCCGGTGCTCCTCGAGGCAGGCCCGGGTCCGCAGGCCGGTACATGCCCGGGTCTGCAAGCCCGAAGGGGCCGGCGGACCCGGATGCTTGCGTCGCCCGGTGCCCGGTTGGCAGGCTGGCGGCCATGGCCGGCCCGCCACCGCCCGATCGGGAGGGCGGGCCCCCTCGCCATGGCGCCACTCGCGCCAACCTGGCCCTGGGCCGTGCCCTTGCCCTGCTGGTCGTGGCCGTCGTGCTCGGTGCTGCGCTGCTCGGGGTGGCCGCCCGCCCGCCAGCTGTTGCCACGTCGGGGCAGGCGACGTCGCCGCCTCCGACCACCGCAGCGAGCTCGCCCACCACCGCGCCCTCGTCGACGACTGTGCCGCACAGCTCCACGACGACCGTGCCGCGGAGCTCCACGACGACCGTGCCACGCTCCTCGGTGAAGGTCCTCGTGGCCAACGGCACGACCACCCCCGGCCTCGCCGGGCGGCTCTCCCAGCAGCTCCAGGCGGCCGGCTGGGCGACGCAGCCTGCGGTCAACGCCACGTCCCCCGTGTCGTCGTCCGGGGTGTACTACGCCACCGGCCAGCAACAGGCGGCGGCCAGCATCGCCGCCTCGCTCGGGTTGGGTGCCACCTCGGTGCACCCGCTCACCTCGTCGGTGCCCGTCTCGAACACCTCTGGCATCGCGGTGGTCGTCGTCGCGGGCCCCGATCTCGCGGGCACGACCACCACAACCACGGCGCCTCCTTCGACGACCTCGACCACGGCTCGCTCCTCGTCGACCTCGACCACCGCACGGCACGGGTAACGCCCCGTGGGCGACGTGCCCAAGCCGCTGGTGCCCCTGCGCGAGGAACCGGAGTCGGGAGCCCTGTTCCTCGACTACGACGGCACCCTGGCACCGATCGTCGACGATCCCGAGCAGGCCCGCCCGTTGCCCGGAGTGGCCGAGGTGCTCGAACGCCTCTGCGGGAGGCTCGCCCTCGTGGCCGTGGTGTCCGGCCGTCCGGCTGCCTTCCTCCAGCGGGCGCTGGGAGGAGCCAGGCCGGGCCGTGCTCGCCCCCCGGCAGGAGGCGCCGGCCTCTCGCGGCTGCGCCTGATCGGCCTGTACGGGCTCGAGGAGGCGCGGGTCGGCGGGGCCGTGCGCACTGCTCCCGAGGCCGAGCGCTGGCGGCCCCTGGTAGCCGAGGTGGCCATCACCGCCCGGAACCTGGCACCAGAGGGCCTGGGCGTGGAGCCCAAGGGCCTGTCGGTCACCTTGCACTGGCGCCCCCGGCCCGATGCCCAACCGTGGGCCCTCGACTTCGCGGCAGAGCAGGCGGCGCGCACCGGTCTCGTGCTCCAGCCCGGCCGGATGGCCGTCGAATTGCGGCCCCCGGCCGGCGGCGACAAGGGGACGGTGGTCCAGCGCCTGGCCGCCGGCTACCGGTCCGTCGGGTGCTTCGGCGACGACCTCGGGGACCTGGCAGCGTTCCGCGCGCTGTCGAGGCTGGCCGAGGATGGCGTGGCCGTGGCCCGCGTGGCCGTCTCGGACCCCGGCGCCCCACCTGAGGTGCTGGCCGCCGCCGACGTGGTCGTGGTGGGCCCTGAGGGAGCCCTCGCGCTCTTGCGTGCCCTCGCCGGCCCGGGCTGAGGCACGTACGCCCGCTCGGGCCGGGCTCTTCAGGGGGTGGCAGGGGATGCTGCCGCCGCCAGCTGGTCGTCGAACCAGTCCGCGGCGGTGCGAGCCAGCACGATCTCGCGCAAGCGGGCGGCACGGGCGGCGCGCGCCGGGGGGGGCATGCCGAGGGCCTCGTCGAGGGCGGCGGCCGTGCCCGTGACGTCGAAGGGGTTGATGCCGAGGGCAGCCGGCTTGAGCTCGTCCCATACACCCGCCTCACGCGAGATCACGAGCACCCCGTCGTGGCCGTTGAGGACCGGTCCTTCCTTGGCGACCAGGTTCAGGCCGTCGCGGACGGGGTTCACGAGCAGCACGTCGTAGCGGCAGAGCGCGGCGAGCGACCGTTCCCTCGCGTCGGCCACCTCGAGGACGATGGGCGTCCACTCCGGGGTGCCCCACCGCTCGTTGATCCGCTCCACCGTGTGCTCCACCTCGTTGCGGTAGGCCAGGTACTCGGCGAGCCCTTCGCGCGACGGGTAGGCGAGGGCCAGCAGCACCACACGGTCGCGCCACTGCGGGCGCGTCTCGAGGAGCTCCTCGAAGGCCAGGCAGCCCCGCAGGATGTTCTTCGAGAGCTCCACGCGGTCGACGCGGACCACGAGCTTGCGGTCGCCGGTCCGCTCGTCGAGCGCCGCCAGGGCCTGCTGGCAGGCCTCGGTGTCGAGCTCGGCGAGCAGGGCGCTCGGATCGGGCCCGAGCGGCGCGTGGAACGTCGGGGGTGGGCCGATGCCGCCGGCTGCCTGGGCCAGGTCGGTGTCATCGAAGCAGGCCCGGAACAGTCCTTCCCAGCGGGCGGTGTGGAAGCCGCAGGCCCCGAACCCCGCCATGCCGGCCAACAGGTCGCCACCGGCCTCGGTGGGCAGCACTCGCAGGGCGCTCGGGTCGGCAAAGGGCGTGTGGGTGAAGTGGACCGTGCGCAAGTCGGGCCTGGCCATCCGCAGCATGTGGCCGGTCAGGGACAGGTGGTAGTCCTGCACGAGGACCGCGGCGCCCTCGGGGGCCCGCTCGGCCACGGCCTCGGCGAAGAGCCGGTTCATGGAGCGGTAGGCGTCCCAGGCGGCGTGCCAGCGCCGGTCGAAGCGTGGCCGGCGCGGGAGGTCGAAGAGGTGATGGTGGCAGAACCACAGCGTGGCGTTCGACACCACGTCGTAGGCGAGGCGGTACTGCTCGGCGTCGGGGGCCACGTACACGGTGTCGAGCCCTTCCTCGGCCAGCAGTCCCTCGGCGGCGGCGAGCCGGTCCGCCTCGCTCATGGTTGCGGCCACCCACGTGGCCCGGGTGCCCGTGAGGAGGGGGCGCAGCGTGCTGGCCAGCCCACCCCCGGTACCGGCGGGCTCGGGGCGCCCGTCGGCACCGAGCCGGAAGGACACGGGGCCCCGGTTCGACACGACGACGACGTCGGGCATCACCGGCACGCTAGCTGGCAAGCCTCGTCGTGCTGCCCCTCGCGTGGCGCGAGGGCAGGGTCCAGCACCGAGAACCCGGCGGGAGGGGCGGCGGTGGCGGGCCTCCCGCCACCGCCTCGAGCCGTCCCGGTCAGGCCCCTCTCACCGTGCACGAGCGAGCGCGGCGCGCAGGACGTCGAGCGCCTGGGGCCGCAGCTCCTCGAGCGGCCGGTTGCGGTGCACCCGCACGCCGAGGTCCACCTGCGCGATCGACGACACGCCGAAGCGGCGGCTGACGTCGACGAGCAGTCCCAGCTCGACCCCGTACCCGGCGGCGAACTCGATCTTCTCGAGCACCCATCGCGGAGCGGCAGTCTCGCCTGCCAGGGGTTGGCGGACCCCGGCCAGCTCGGGGAAGAGCAGCTCGATGAGCGGCCGGGCCACCAGCTCGGTCACCCTGCCGCCGCCGGTGGGCTCGCCGCCGAGGGGGCGCTCGTAGCAGCCCTTCACCAGCGCGATGTCGTCGTAGAGGAGCAGCGGTCCGATGAGGCCGGTCACGAACGCTTCCGTCGTGTTCTCGACGTCGGCGTCGAGGAAGACGACGACGTCGCCGGCGGCAGCCTCGAGCCCGGCGCGCATGGCCGCGCCCTTGCTCCCGCTGCAGCCCGGCACGCCCACCACCTTGGCGCCGGCGCGCCGCGCCACCTCGGCCGTGGCGTCCGACGACCCGTCGTCGACCACGAGCACCTCGTCGACGAGCCCCGACCCGCCGAACGCGGTCACCAGGGGCCTCGACACGGCGGTGACCACCTCGCCGACGGTGCGCTCCTCGTCGCGTGAGGGGATGCACACCGACACCAGCCGGCCACCTTTGGCCTCGAGGAGGCCCCGAGGCGTGAAGTCGGCCAGGTGGAAGGTCCGGAGAGGGGCTGGCACCCCTCGATCATCCCCCATCCCGGGGGCCGCCGTAGCCCCGGGGGTGCTCTGGCCCCGACGGTGCCCTGGCGGCGTCGCCCCCGGCAACCCGGCCCCCAGGGGGTCGTGGGGCGACGTTGACGGCCATGGTGCTCTTCGACCACCATGGTGGCGATCATCCAGAGCGGCTGAGGGACGGGCCCTGCGACGCCGCGGCAACCAGTGACCGGGGGGCGTGCGCGCCCCATGGCCACCAGGTGCCAATGCCCGATCGATGAGGAGGAGCTTCGTCGTGGACCACGTCACCGGGTTGCGCTGTCGGGAGTGCGGCAGAGAGTTCCCCGCCGAGGCGCTGCACGTGTGCGACTTCTGCTTCGGCCCGCTCGAGGTCACCTACGACTACGAGCGGATCGCCGCCACCGTGACGCGCGAGCGCATCGCCAGCGGCCCCCGGACGATCTGGCGCTACGGCGACCTCCTGCCCGTCGCCGATCCGTCACCGGTGGACCTCGGGGTCGGCTTCACGCCCCTCGTGAGGGCCGAGCGCCTGGCGGCCGAGCTCGGCCTGGGCGAGCTGTGGGTCAAGGACGACTCGGCCAACCCGACCGGCTCCTTCAAGGACCGGGTGGTGTCCGTCGCCCTCACCAAGGCGCGCCAGCTCGGGTTCAAGGTCGCCGCCTGCGCCTCGACGGGCAACCTGGCCAACTCCGTGGCTGCCCACGCGGCGCGTGCCGGCATGGCATCCATCGTGCTCATCCCCTACGACCTCGAAGCGGCCAAGGTCACGATGACCGCCGTCTACGGCGGGACGGTGGTGGCGGTGACCGGCACCTACGACGACGTGAACCGGCTGTGTGCCGAGCTCGCGAGCGAGCACCCGAGCTGGGCGTTCGTGAACGTGAACATCCGCACGTACTACGCCGAGGGCTCCAAGACCCTGGCCTTCGAGGTGGCCGAGCAGCTCGGCTGGCAGGTGCCCGACCACGTGGTGGTGCCCGTGGCCTCCGGCAGCCAGCTCACCAAGGTGGCGAAGGGGTTCGCCGAACTCCAGCAGGTGGGGCTGGTCGACCCGGAGCGGCTGGTCCGGGTGTCGGGCGCCCAGGCGGCGGGGTGCTCGCCCGTTGCCACGGCCTTCGCCGCAGGCGTCGACGTCATCCGCCCCGTGCGGCCGTCGACCATCGCGAAGTCGCTCTCCATCGGCAACCCGGCTGACGGCTACTACGCTCTGCAGGCCGTTCGCCAGTCGGGGGGGGCGTGCGCAGCGGTCACCGATGACGAGATCGTGGAGGGTATCAAGCTGCTGGCCAGGACCGAAGGCATCTTCGCCGAGACGGCAGGCGGCGTGACCGTCGCCACGCTGGCCAAGCTGGCCGCCGAGGGGGTCGTCCGGCGCGACGAGCGCGTGGTGGCCATGATCACGGGCCACGGGCTGAAGACCGTCGAGGCCCTGACCCCGACCGTGGGCCCCACGCTGACGGTTCCCCCCCGGCTCGACGCGTTCGACGCCGCCCTGGCGGCCGAGGCTGGGGGCATCTTCGCCGTCGACGGGGAGCGTGGCTCGTGAGCGTGACCGTCCGGGTCCCGACCCAGCTGCGGCCGCTCACCGGCGGGACCGGGGAGGTGACGGTGGAGGGCGCGACGGTGGGGGAGGTCCTCAAGGCGCTCGACGCCGCCCACCCGGGCTTCTCGGAGCGGCTCTTCGACGAGTCCGGCGAGCTCCGGCGGTTCGTGAACGTCTTCTTGGCCGACGAGGACGTCCGGTTCCTCCAGGGGCTCGCGACCCCCGTGGGCAGCGGTCAGACCGTGTCGATCGTCCCCGCGGTGGCGGGCGGCTGACCGCGCCGCGCACGACCCAGCCGGCGGCGTACGACCCGCCGGCACGCCCCGACCCGGCTGGGTGGCGCCACCAGGCTGACTTCGCCGACCACGCTCGACGCGCCCGGGGCGACCCGGCCGGGTGGCCACGGGTCCGGTTGCACGCCACCCCCGCCGCGTGGTTTGCTGTTGGCACTCGAACTGCCAGAGTGCTAACGAACCGATAGGGTGGAGACCGTAGAGGCCGGCCCCCCGTGCCGGACGAGAACGGAGGTTACGACCACATGCCCAAGCTGATCACCTTCGACGAAGAAGCCCGGAGGGCGCTCGAGTCCGGGATGAACAAGTTGGCGGACGCGGTCCGGGTGACGCTTGGACCGAAGGGCCGCAACGTGGTGCTCGACAAGAAGTGGGGCGCCCCCACGATCACCAACGACGGCGTGTCGATCGCCAAGGAGATCGAGCTCGAGGACCCCTTCGAGAAGATCGGGGCCGAGCTCGTGAAGGAGGTGGCGAAGAAGACCGACGACGTCGCTGGCGACGGCACCACCACCGCAACCGTGCTCGCATGGGCCATGGTCCGCGAAGGGCTCCGCAACGTGGCGGCGGGCGCCAACCCCATGTCCCTCAAGCGAGGCATCGAGGCAGCGGTCGAGGAGGCCGTGAGCTCGATCCGCGACATCGCCCGTGAGACCGAGTCCAAGGGCCAGATCTCCCAGGTGGCGTCCATCTCGGCTGCCGACACGGAGATCGGGGAGATGATCGCCGAGGCCATCGACAAGGTGGGCAAGGACGGCGTCATCACCGTCGAGGAGTCCCAGACCTTCGGGATGGACCTGGACCTGGTCGAGGGCATGCGCTTCGACAAGGGGTACATCTCGCCGTACTTCGTGACCGACCCCGAGCGGATGGAGGCCGTGCTCGAGGACGCGTACGTGCTGCTCGTCGGCTCGAAGATCTCGGCCGTGCGCGACCTGCTCCCGGTGCTCGAGAAGGTCATGCAGACGGGCAAGCCGCTGCTCGTCGTTGCCGAGGACGTCGAGGGAGAGGCGCTGGCCACCCTCGTGGTCAACAAGATCCGGGGCACCTTCCGAAGCGCCGCGGTCAAGGCGCCCGGGTTCGGTGAGCGTCGCAAGGCCATGCTCCAGGACATGGCAATCCTGACCGGCGGCCAGGTCGTCACCGAGGAGGTGGGCCTCAAGCTCGAGAACGTCACCCTCGACCTGCTGGGCCGTGCCCGCAAGGTCGTCGTCACCAAGGACGAGACCACCATCGTCGAAGGCGCCGGTTCCGACGAGGAGATCAAGGGCCGGATCAACCAGATCAAGGCCGAGATCGAGACGACCGACTCCGACTACGACCGCGAGAAGCTCCAGGAACGCCTGGCGAAGCTGTCGGGCGGGGTGGCCGTGATCAAGGTCGGGGCAGCGACGGAGGTCGAGCTCAAGGAGAAGAAGCACCGCATCGAGGACGCCGTGTCCACGACCAAGGCGGCCATCGAAGAGGGCGTCGTGCCCGGCGGCGGCGTGGCCCTCCTGCGGGCGCAGTCCAGGACCCTCGCCTGCGCCGAGAAGCTCGAGCACGACGAGGCGACCGGGGCACGGATCGTGGCCCGGGCCCTCGAGGAACCCCTCAAGCAGATCGCGGTGAACTCGGGCCTCGAAGGCGGGGTCGTCGTCGAGAAGGTCCGCGGCCTGTCGGGCGCCGAGGGTCTCAACGCGGCGACCGGCGAGTACACCGACCTGTTCGCCGACGGCGTCATCGACGCAGCCAAGGTGACCCGTTCGGCGTTGCAGAACGCGGCGTCCATCGCCGCCCTCTTCCTCACCACCGAGGCGGTCATCGTCGACAAGCCCGAGGAGAAGGCGCCGGCGATGCCGGGCGGCGGCGGCATGGAGGACTTCTGAGCCGCCCATCGCCTCGAGAGCTGAACGACGAGGGGCGCCCCCTGGGGGCGCCCCTCGTCGCGTCCGGGGCTCCGTAGACTGAGGGCGTGGACGTCGAACCGGCACCCGAGCCGCTCGTCCCCTCCGTCGGGCTCGGCGTGCTGCACCTGTTCTGCCGCAGCGGGCCCGGCCTGGACCGGCCCGCCCTCGGCGAGGCAGTGGCGTCGGCCGCCAGGGCCGGGGTCCAGGTGGTGAGCGTGGCTCTGCTCGGCCACAAGGCCGACGTCGGGCTCATGGCCCTGGGCCCCGATCTGTGGGAGCTCCGCCGCTTCCAGACGGCCGCTCGCGGTGCAGGCCTCGAGCCGGTGGCGTCCTACGTGTCGCTGACCGAGGTCTCCGAGTACGCCGCCGGCGTGCCCGAGGAGCTCAAGCAGGCCCGCCTGTACCCGCGCCTGCCGCCTGCGGGCAAGCGCGCCTTCTGCTTCTACCCCATGTCGAAGCGGCGAGGGGAGGCCTACAACTGGTACGCGCGGAGCTTCGAGGAGCGCCGCGACCTGATGATGGGCCACGGCAAGGTGGGGCGCACGTTCCGCGACCGCGTGCTCCAGCTCGTGACCGGGTCGGCCGGGCTCGACGACTGGGAGTGGGGCGTCACGCTGTTCGGCGTCCGCCCGGACGACCTGAAGGAGTGCGTCTACCAGATGCGCTTCGACGAAGCCTCGGCGCGCTACGGCGAGTTCGGTCCGTTCTACGCTGGCATGGTGGACGAGCTCGACCGTGTGCTCGACCAGGTGCTGGCCCCAGGCCCGAGCAAGGCACGCGGCGCGTGAGCGCTGAGCTGGTCGCGCTCGAGGCCGAGCTCGCCGGGCTCGGGCCGGTGGTGGTGGCATTCAGCGGCGGCTCGGACTCGGCCTTCCTCGCCAAGGTGGCGACCGACGTGCTCGGGCGAAAGGCCGTGCTGTGCGCGACCGCGATCTCGCCCTCGCTCGCGCCCGAGGAGGAGGAGGACTGCCGGCGCCTGGCCCGGGAGTGGGGCCTGCGGTGGACGGCGGTGCGAACCGAGGAGCTCGCCGACCCCGGCTACGTGGCCAACGGCGCCGACCGGTGCGCGCGCTGCAAGACCGCCCTCATGTCGGTGCTCGGTCCCCTGGCTGCTGCAGAAGGGGCCACGGTCGTGCTCGGGGTCAACGTCGACGACCTGGGCGACTACCGGCCGGGTCAGGAGGCGGCGGCGGCCCACGGTGCCCGCTTTCCACTCGTGGAGGCGGGCTTTGGCAAGGCAGACGTGCGGGAGTGGTCGCGGCGGCTCGGCCTGCGCACCTGGGACAAGCCGGCTGCGGCATGCCTCGCCTCGCGCCTGCCCTACGGCACGCCGGTGACCGTCGACCGGTTGCGATCGGTCGCGCGAGCGGAGTCCGCCATGCGGGCGCTCGGCTTCCGGCAGCTCCGGGTCCGTCACCACGGCTCGGTGGCGAGGATCGAAGTCGGCGAGGGCGAGCTCGGCGAGGCGCTGCGCCGGCGGGCGGAGGTGTCGGCGGCAGTGCGAGCGGCCGGGTACGCCTACGTGGCCCTCGACCTCGACGGCTTCCGGACCGGGAGCCTCAACGAGGTGCTGTCCTCGGCACCCGCCCGCGACCCGGGAGGGGCGCGGTGACCCAGATCAGGGTGCGCCTGACCTTCCCCGACGTCCTGGTCCGGCGGCCCGTCCTCGCCAAGCTGGTGCGGGAGCTCGACGTCGAGCCCAACATCCGCCGGGCCGATGTCGAGGACGACGGCGGGTGGATCCTCTGCGAGATCGAGGGGGAGCCGGCGGCGCTCGACGCCGCGCTGGCGTGGCTGCGGACCGAGGGGGTGGGCGTCGACCTGCTCGGCGACGTCCTCGAAGGCTGACGGGCGCGTGCCGCAGTGGGCCGCCGCCCTTATGGCGTCAGTCAGCGGCGGGGACCGGGCGGCTCGTCGGTGCCCCTCACCTGCCAGCCCGCCGACGACACCCGCCGGGGTTCGTAGAAGAGGCATCCTTCCGGGCACGTGAAGGGCAGCGGCTCGTTCGCCCCCAGCTTGCAGCGTTCGAGCTTCTCGCCCCGGGCGGTGGTCTGCATCACGTAGTGGCGGCAATCGTCGTTGACCGGCATCCCACCATTGTCGCCGCTGGCGGCAGGAAACTGGTGCCGCCCCCGCCTCTCCGTGGCGGGTCGGGGTCGCGGCGGTCGCGGCGGTTGCGCAGGCACGTGCCGCGGTAGCGTCAAGTCCGTGGAAGCGACGGTCCCGACCCGGACCCTGCTCCGCTGGAGCGAGAGCCTGTCCGCCATCGCCCGGACGGGGCTCGGGTTCACCGAGAGCCTCTACGAGCGCGAGCGCTTCGAGGAGATCCTGCGCGTGGCTGCCGACATCCGGGTTGTCGCCGACGCCGGCCACGACGAGAGCGAGGATGCCAACGGTCTGGTCGAGGAGTGGCTCGACCAGACCGGGCGCGGGGTGCCCGGCTATGTCACCCCGAAGGTGGCCGTCGGCGCCGCGGTGGGCAACGACAGGGGCGAGCTCCTGCTCATCCAGCGTGCCGACTCGGGAGTCTGGCTGTACCCGACGGGCTGGTGCGACGTCGGGTACTCGGCGGCCGAGGTCGTGGTGAAAGAGGTGCGCGAGGAGACCGGCATCGAGGCGGAGCCGGTGCGCCTGATCGCCGTCCTCGACGGGCTGCGCCTCGGGTTCACCCGCATCCCGCTCTACTCGCTCGTGTTCTACTGCCGCGCGGTGGGCGGCAAGCTCGATCCCCACCCGCTCGAATGCCGCAGCGTTGGTTGGTTCACCGAAAAGACCCTGCCGTCGCCGATCGCCGGGATCGAGCGGTGGGGCGAGCACGTTTTCGCCGCCGTCCGGGGCGAGCGGCGCGACGTCCTCTACGACCGCATCCGCCAGCCGCTGTGGCGTGGCTCGATCGACCCCGGTGCCTGAGCCTGCCGGGCCTCCCTTCGCCACCTCGGTGACCGTCGAGGAGGCGAAAGAGGCCGACGCCGACCTGCTCCAGGCCCTCACCCGCCTGGTCCCCCAGCTCTCGTCGGCCCCCCCACCGAGCACCGAGGAGCTCGACGAGATCGTGCGCTCGCCGACCACCGTGCTCTTCGTGGCTCGCGACGCCGCAGGATCGGTGGTGGGCTCCCTCACGCTCGCCCTCTTCCGGGTGCCCACGGGGCTGCGGGCGTGGATCGAAGACGTCGTGGTCGACCAGGCGAGCCGCGGCGCGGGGGCGGGGACAGCCCTCGTCCGGGCTGCCCTCACGCGGGCCGCCGAGGCCGGGGCCCGGACGGTCGACCTGACCTCGCGGCCCAGCCGAGAGGACGCCAACCGGCTGTACCAGCAGCTGGGGTTCGTGCAGCGACGGACCAACGTGTACCGAAGGGAGCTCGGAGCCTCCCCGTCGTAGGTGCGCCCCGTCCCGGAACGAGCCCCTCGCCCGAGAGCGTGCTCGTCGAGGGCCTCGACAGGGACCAGACCGACCGCTTCGACCATGGCGGAGCCGAGCCGGACGCACGCCGGGAACGGAATCCCCCCATGAGCTCCTCCGCGCGCCGGCGGCCTGCTCGGAAGGGCCCCAGGTGCCACCGCGGCCCGACCTCCACGACGTAGCGTGGAGCGATGCGGTTCGTCATCATCGGTGGCGGGCCGGCCGGCACGCAGGCCGCCACGCACGCCGCCCGGCTCGGCGTGAAGGTGGTGCTCGTCGAGCGCGACGTCATCGGCGGCGCCGCCAACCTGTGGGACTGCATCCCCTCCAAGGCCATGATCGCCACCGGCGGTGCCATGTCGTTCCTGCGGCGAGCGGCCGGCATGGGCCTCTCCGACGTGCGGGGGGAGCTGGCGCTCGACAGCCTCCGCCAGCGCATCGGCGGCATCGGCGCCCGCCTCGAGTCGACCACCGAGCAGATCCTGCGCAGCCAGCAGGTCCAGCTGGTCCGGGGGAGCGGGCGCCTGACGGGCCCGGGCACGGTGGTGGTCGACACCCCCGAAGGCCGCCGGACCTTCGGCGCCGACGCGATCCTGCTCAGCACCGGCAGCCGCCCGCGCGTGCCCGACTGGGCCGAGGTCGACGGCGACCGGGTCATGACGACCCGCGATGCCTATCCGCCCAAGGAGCTGCCCGAGCACCTGGTGGTGATCGGGTCGGGCGTGACCGGCGTGGAGTTCGTCCACATGTTCTCGTCGCTCGGCTCGGCCGTGACCCTCATCGTGAGCCGTCAGCAGGTGCTGCCGACCAAGGATCCCGAGGTGGCAGCCGTGCTCGAGGACGACTTCTTGCGCCGCGGGGTGCGGCTCCTCAAGGGGGCTCGGGCGGTGGGCATCGAGCGCCGCCCGTCGGGGGTGGCGGTGCACTGCGACGACGGGAGGGTGGCGCTGGGCTCGCACGCCCTCCTGGCGGTCGGCTCGCTCCCCAACTCCGAGGACCTGGGCCTCGACGCGGCGGGCGTCGAGGTGGACGAGGCCGGCTACGTGCCCATCAACCACCACTGCCAGACCAACGTGCCCCACATCTACGCCGCGGGCGACCTGTCGGGCAAGCTGCCGCTGTCGTCCGTGGCGGCCATGCAGGGGCGCAAGATCGCCGAGCACGTGGTCGGTGGCCACACGGTCGCCCATCGGCACCTCAACTACGAGAAGGCGGCATCGGCCATCTTCACCGAGCCCGAGATCGCGGACGTCGGTCTGGCCGAGGCCGACGCGTTCGCCGAGGGCCGGAAGATCCGGGTGACCAAGGTGCCCTTCGCGGCGAGCGCCAAGGCGCTCATCAACAACGACCCCAGGGGGTTCGTGAAGATCGTGTCCGACCCGGCCACCGGCGTCGTGCTCGGTGGGTCGATCGTGGGCCAGAACGCCGCCGAGCTGATCTCCGTGCTGGCGGTGGCGGTGACCGCCGGGCTCAAGGTGTCCGACATCGTCGAGAGCATGCTCGTGCACCCGGCGCTGGCAGAGGCTCTGGCCGAGGCGGCCGACTAGCCTCCGCGGGCCGTCCGGGCTTCTCCATGGCGCGGGCCGTTCCGGCGGCCGGTCACGGCGCCATCGTGGCCAGGATCTCCTCGACGATGGCAGGAGTCGTCTCGGGGTGGAGGAAGGCCATCCGGGCCACGGGGCGGCCTTCCCAGGTGGTCGGCGTCACGAAGCCGATCTGCTCGGCGAGGAGCCGGCGCGACCAGGCTTCGTAGTCCGCACGCTCCCAGCCGAGCCGGCGGAAGAGCACCACCGAGAGCTCCGGCTCGCGCACCAGCTCGAGGTAGGGCAGGGCGCGGATCGTCCCGGCAGCGGTCCGGGCGATGGCCAGCACCGCCTCGACCGCGTCGCGGTAGGCATCGGTGCCGTGCACGGCGAGCGAGAACCACAGAGGAAGGCCCCGCGCCCGGCGCGTCAGGTGGAAGGCGTAGTCGCTCGGGTTGAAGGATCGCTCGTCGTGGGTGATCTCGAGGTACGAGGCCCGCTGGGCGTGGACCGCTCTCGCGAGCTCCGGCTCCCGGTAGAGCAGGGCAGCGCAGTCGAAGGGAGCGAACAGCCACTTGTGCGGGTCGACGATCATCGAGTCGGCCCGGTCGATGCCCGCGAAGCGCTCCCGGGCCGAGGGAGCGAACAGCGCTGCCCCGCCGTAGGCGGCGTCGACGTGGAACCACAGCGACCGCCGTGCGCAGACCGCCCCGATGCCCGCCAGGTCGTCGACGATGCCCCCGTTGGTGGAGCCCGCGGTCGCCACCACCGCCACCGTGTCGTCGGCCGCGCCCTCGGCGGCGAGGGCGGCCTCGAGTGCCTCGCCGGTCATCCGGTGGTCGTCGGTGGGCACGAGGAGCGGCTCGGTTCCGATGATCCGCAGAGCCGAGGAGACAGACGAGTGCGTCTCCTCGCTGACCGCGATCCTGGGTCGCGCCGGCCTTGGGCCGCCTCCCCTGCGCAGCCCGGCCGTGTCGCGGGCGACCACGAGCGCCGACAGGTTCCCCATGGAGCCGCCCGACACGAAGCATCCGGCTGCGGTGTCGGGGAGCCCGGCGAGATCGGCCAACACCCGCAGGGCCTGGTTCTCGGCCGCCACCGCGCCGGCTGCCTCGAGCCACGAGGTGCCCTGGAGCGACGAGCAGGACACGACCATGTCGAAGAGAAGCGCCGCCTTGGTGGGGGCCGCCGGTATGAACGAGAGGAAACGGGGGCTGTCGCAGGACACCACTGCGGTCGCCAGCGTGTCGGCGAACAGGCCCAGCACGCGCTCGGGGTCGTTGCCGTGGGGGGTCATGAGGCCCTCCAGCTCCTCGTGGAGCAAGGGCCCGACGCCGCCGTAGTCGAGGGGGACCGGGTCCATGGCCAGTCGCCGCCGGCAGTAGTCGAAGACCAGGTCGGTGAGCCCCTCGTCGAAGACGAACATCGGGTTGCGCACGTCCTCCCCTTTCTGGATGATCTGGACGGTCTGGACGGTCTGGACGATTGGATCTGGACGATCTGGACGGTCTGGATGATCTGGACGGTCTGGACGATTGGATCTGGACGGCCCGGACATCCTGGACAGCCGCTCGCCTGGCGACCATCCTTGCCCGGAGAACCGGGGTGCGTGGCACCGGCGGGAGCTCCGTTCGCTCCGTTCGGCGGGCAGGCGGCGTCGCTACGCTTCGGTTCATGCACTGGCGCGAGGAGGTCGTGACCGATCGCATCCGCGAGCGGCGGTTCGACCTCCAGCGGGGTGACCGCCGCATCCCCGGCCTGCTCTGGACCCCGGTCGACGCCGACGGCCCCCGGCCGCTGGTCCTCATCGGGCACGGTGCGGGGGGCAGCAAGCGGGAGAGCTACGTGCTGGCCCTGGCCCGCAGCCTGGTACGCAAGCACGGCATGGCCGCTGCAGCCATCGACGGCCCGGTGCACGGCCACCGCCGTCCGGACGGGGCTGGCGTGCCCGGGCTCGCCCTGCTCGAGTTCTCGGCCATGTGGACGTCCGATCCGGCCATGACCGACGACATGGTGGGCGACTGGCGCGTGACGCTCGACGAGCTGCAGCACCTGCCGGAGGTGGGAGCCGGCCCGGTCGGTTGGTGGGGGCTTTCGATGGGCACCATCCTCGGCCTGCCGTTCGTGGCCGCCGAGCCCCGCGTGTCGGCGGCGGTCTTGGGGCTCATGGGGCTGTGCGGCCCGACACGCGAGCGCATCGAGGCCGACGCCCCCCGCGTCGCGTGCCCGGTCCTGTTCCTGCAGCAATGGGACGACGAGCTGTTCTCGCGCGAGGTCGTCTGGGCGCTCTTCGACCGGATCGGGACGCGCGACAAGCGCCTCCACTGCCATCCCGGTCCACACGGTGCGGTGCCGCCCGAGGCGGTCGATGCGAGCCGGGCGTTCCTGGCCGACCGCCTGTGCGCCGCGGGCCCGGCGGCCGAGCCCGCCGCGACCGAGGCCGCGTCTCGGGGCGCGCGGGGCGGGTCCGCCGGCGGGACGGGCTAGCGAGGAAGGCCCGGCCAAACGGCGCGGCCGGAGCAGCCAGTTCCCCGGTTCGCAGGCGGACGATCCGGACCCTTTCGGGCCGCAGGACGAGCGGGGAGCACGCCGCCTCGCCGCTCAGGTCTCGCCGAGGTCGCGCCACGCCGCCTCCGCCAGGGATGCCACGTCGCGCACGCTCAGCCCGGTCTGCTGCGCGGCGCGGACGACGTCGTCGAACTCGGGCTTGGCCCGGTCCGGGCCGACTTTCATCGCCACCGGCTGGCCGGCCACCTCGACCCGGGCCATGCGGCGGGCGGAGGTCCATCGCTCGCCCACGTGGGCACGCACGCCGAAGCTGCCCGTCGCCGAGCGGAGCAGCTCGCGCAGCGCATCCGAGCGCGACGGGTCCGCGAGCACGTGCACCGTATGACCCGGCCGGCCCTTCTTCATGACGACCGGGGTGATCCACGCGTCGTGCGCGCCGGCATCGACGAGGCTGGCCAGGGCGTGGGCCAGCTGCTCGCCCGTGACGTCGTCGACGTTCACCTGGAGCTCCACCACGGGCTGGCCCCCGCCGGGCCCTCCACCCCCCGGCCGCTCGAGCTCGAGCGCGGTGCCGACGACCACCTGGGTGCAGTTGGGGAGATCGGGGAGCTCGGCAGCCCCTGCGCCGAACCCCGTGGCGCAGATCTCCATCGGCGGGAGCGGCCCGTAGGCCGAGGCCATGGCGGCCAGCAGCGCGGCGCCGGTCGGGGTCGTGAGCTCCACCTCCGTCGCCCGGCCGTGCACCGGCACGCCCTCGAGCAGGCGGGTCACGGCCGGCGGCGGGTTGGGGAGCGTGCCGTGGGCCGTGCGGATCGTGCCGGTGCCGGTGGCCACCGGCGAGGCCTGGACGTCGTCGACCTCGAGGAGCTCGAGCGCCACAGCCGTCCCCACCACGTCGACGACGGCGTCGTGCCCACCGGCCTCGTGCAGGTGGACGTCGGCCGCCCGGCGTCGGTGGAGGCCTCCTTCCACCGTGGCAAGGGCGCCGAAGGTGGCAAGGGCTCGGGCGGTCACCCGTTCGGGCAGCTTCGCCGCCTCCACGAGGGCCACGATGTCGGGATACGTGCGGACGGCGGCCCGGTCGTCGGTCGACACCTCCACCTTCGTGCAGGCGATCCCGCCCCGCAGCACCGTCTCCACCCGCAGGTCCCAGTGGCCCAGGGGGAGCCGGGCGAGGAGCGCTCGCAGTTCCCCCAGGTCGGCACCGGCGTCGATCAAGCTGGCGAGGGCCATGTCGCCGGCGATGCCGGCAAAGCAGTGGAACCAGGCCGTGCGCCCGGGGCGGCCGAGCCGTGCCCGGCGCCTTCCGGGGGCACCGGCCCGCCCCGCCGCTGCGCTCGGCCGTGGCGCGCTGCTCGGGGGTCGTCTGCTCGGCGGGGGCCCGCCGCTCATGGCAGCAGGCGGGCCACGGCGCACGCTGCGCCGAACCCGTTGTCGATGCCGACCACCGTGATTCCAGCCGCGCACGAGGCGAGCATGGCCAAGAGCGCCGTCACGCCCTCGAGCGCCGCCCCGTAGCCGGTGCTGGTGGGGACCGCCACCACGGGCGCCGGGGTCAGCCCGCCCACCAGGCTGGCCAGCGCGCCCTCCATGCCGGCGACCACCACCACGGCATCGGCCTCGAGGAGGTCGTCGCCGACGGCCAGGAGGCGGTGCACGCCGGCTACCCCGCAGTCGGCGGTCATGGAGGGGTCGAACCCGAGCGCCCGCAGGACGGCCCGGCACTCCTCTGCGACCGGCAGGTCGCCCGTTCCCGCCGTGAGGACCATGACCCGTCCGGGGCGCCCGCCGGCCGGCCGCCACACCACCGTCCAATGGTCGGCCGAGCGCGTGGCCTCGCCCGAGCCTGCCGGTGTGGCCGAACCCGCCTGCTGGGCGGCGTCGACCTGGGCCTCGGTGGCCCGGGTCAGCACCACGGGGCCGCCGGGTTCGGCCAGCAGCTCCGCGACGATCGCGGCGCACTGCCCGGGCGTCTTGCCGGGCCCGTAGACGGCCTCGGGGATCCGCTGTCGCAGGGTCCGATGGTGGTCGACACGAGCGAAGCCCAAGTCCGCGAAGGGGAGCCGCCGCAACGCGAGCACCGCGTCGTCGGCGGCGCAGCGCCCGGCGGCCACGTCGGACAGGAGAAGGCGCAGCGCAGGCTCGTCCATGACGTTCACTATCCTGCCCCGGTGTGACCTCCCCTGCGACCCTGGTGGCCTACCTCGGCCCCGAAGGGACGTTCACCGAGGAGGCCGTCCTTTCCCAGCCCGACTACGCAGCGGCGGCCCTGCTGCCCCTGCCGCAGATCACCGACGTGCTCGACGCCGTGACCGGCGGCCGGGCCGACGTCGGGGTGGTGCCGATCGAGAACGCCATCGAGGGCAGCGTCAACGCGGCGCTCGACGGCCTTGTGTTCGACCACGACCTCCTCATCCAGCGCGAGATGGTGGTCGACGTCCACCTCCACCTGATGGCGCCGCGGGGCTGCCGCTTGGCCGACGTCCGGCGCGTGGTGTCGATCCCGGTGGCGCTCGCCCAGTGCCAGAAGTTCCTCCAGGCGAAGCTGCCCGGCGCCGACCAGCTGGCGAGCACCTCGACCGCCGAGGCCGCACGTCTCCTCGGCGAGCATCCCGAGCCGGGCACGGCAGCCATCGCCCCTCGCCTGGCCGCTGACCTCTACGGCCTGTCCATCCTCGCCGAGGACGTCGAGGACCATCCGGAGAACCAGACGCGCTTCGTGTCGGTGGCCGCGCGCGGCATCCCCGCGCCCACGGGGCACGATCGCACGAGCATCGTGTGCTTCCAGAGCGACGACCGCCCCGGCAGCCTCCACGGCATCCTCGGGCAGTTCGCCGCACGCGATATCAACCTGACCAAGGTCGAGTCGCGCCCGACCAAGCAGGCGCTCGGCGAGTACTGCTTCGTCATCGACCTCGAGGGCCACCTGGCCGACGAGGTCGTCTTCGACTGCCTGCGAGACCTGCACGCCGAGCTCGCCGCGCTGAAGTTCCTCGGCTCCTACCCCGCAGCCGGGGCGCAGGGCCCTGCCCGCCGGCGGGCGGCAGACGACGCGTGGCGGGCTGCCGACGAGTGGCTCGACGGCCTGCGGAGCCAGATCCAGGGTCGGTAGCGGTCGGGGTGCTGTTGTGGCGTGCCCCGGCCAGCCGGAGCAGGTACGGTGCAGGCGCGGGCCGGCGCCACGGTGACCGAGGAGCGAGCGACGAGCATGGCCGTTGAGGTGCTGCACCTTTCGAGCGTGGTCCGCCGCCCGATCGTCGACGCGCACGGCGCCCGCCTCGGCAAGGTGCAGGACCTCATCGCCCGCATGGGGGAACGTTCCCACCCACCGATCACCGGCCTCGTGGCGCGCATCGCCGAGCGCGACCTGTTCGTGCCCATCGACCGCATCGCCGGCCTCGTCCCGCCCATCCGCTTCGAGGGCAAGCGGGTCGACCTGCGCCGGTTCGAGCGGCGTCCGGGCGAGTTGCTCCTGGCACGCGACCTCCTCGCCCGGCACCTGATCAACCTGGTGGGCGGCCGCCTCATCACCGCCAACGAGATCGAGCTGGCCAGGGTCGGGGACACCTGGGAAGTGGTCGGCGTCGACCCGTCCACCCGCCCGGCGCTCCGGCGCCTCCTGCCCCGTCGCCTGCGCCAGCGCGTCCAGGCGGGCACCTTGGTGGACTGGGGGAGCATCGAGCCCTTCGTGGCCCATGTGCCCTCCGCTCGCCTGCGGATCCCCTACCGCAAGCTCGCGCGGCTCCACCCGGCCCAGATCGCCGACCTGGTCGAAGCGGCCTCCCACGAGGAGGGTGAGGAGATCATCGAGGCGGTCGGCCAGGACCGCGAGCTGCAGGCCGACGTGTTCGAGGAGCTCGACACCGAGCACCAGCTGGAGTTCGTCCGCTCGCGCTCGGACGCCGAGGCGGCCCGGCTGCTCGCGTCGATGGCACCCGACGACGCCGCCGACCTCATCATGGCGGTCGACCAGGAGCGCCGTCTCGGGATGCTCGAGCTCCTGCCCGAGCCCCAGCAGCGCAAGGTCCGCTCCTTGCTCCGTTACAACCCGGACACTGCCGGCGGCGTCATGAGCCCGGACTTCCTCTGCCTGCCTGCGAGCACCCGGGTGGCCGACGCCCTGGAGGCGATTCGCGAGAGCCGCGCTGCCCCCGAGGCCCTCAACGTCGTGTTCGTCACCGACCCTGACGGCACCGTCATCGGCTCTGTGTCAGCGGTCCGCCTGATCCAGGCACCTCCCGACACCTACCTCGCCTCGGTCATGCAGCCCGATCCGGCTCACGTCCACGCCGACTGGGACCTGCACTCGACCGTGCGGCAGATGTCCGACTTCAACCTGACGGTCGCCCCCGTCCTGGACGACGACCACCGGCAGATGCTCGGCGTGGTCACGGTCGACGACGTGCTCGAGGAGCTGATGCCCGACGGCTGGCGGCGCGACTACGGCACGACCTCGGCACCGGAGGGATGACCGGTGCGGCGCGAGCGAAAACCTGGCCGGCGCTGCAGCCCGCCCGGTGGCCACGAGCCTGGCTGACCGCTCCGTGGCCCGGCGCCGGCGGCGCCCCGGGCCGGCCGGCATGGCTCCCGCTCGCCTCTGTCGCAGGCGAGGGCGCCCGCGTGCCGCAGCGACCCGCAGAAGAGGAGCCCGCCCGTCTTCGGCCGGAGGCGGCGGGAGCACCGCGCCCCGGGCCCGTTCCCGGGCAAGGTGACGGAGAAGGACGAACAGAAGGTCGAGAAGAGGGAGAGGAGGTGCGCGATGGCCGAGGATGCGACGGGAACGCGGCCGCCCTCGGCCATCGTGGAGGGCGAGCTGGCGGGCGAGATCCGCGGCGCCTTCGGCACCGTCCGCCAGCACGACGTGCGCGAGCGGCGGTCCTGGCGGGTCCGGCTGCTGACGCTGCTCGCCATCATGGGCCCCGGGCTGATCGTCATGATCGGCGACAACGACGCCGGTGGCGTGTCGACGTATGCCCAGGCCGGGCAGAACTTCGGCTACAGCCTGCTGTGGACGTTGCCGCTGCTCGTGCCGGTGCTGGTCGTCAACCAGGAGATGGTGGTCCGCCTCGGGGCGGTGACCGGTGTGGGACATGCCCGGCTCATCAACGAGCGGTTCGGGAAGTTCTGGGGTGCCTTCTCGGTCGGCGACCTCTTCGTCCTCAACTTCCTCACCATCGCGACCGAGTTCATCGGTGTGTCGCTCTCGCTCGGGTACTTCGGGGTGAGCAAGGACCTGTCGGTGCCGATCGCGGCCGTCTTGTTGGTCGCCATGACGGCCACGGGCAGCTTCCGGCGATGGGAACGGTTCATGTTCGTGTTCGTGTTCGCCAACTTCCTCGTCATCCCCCTCGCCGTCTTCAGCCATCCCCACGCCGCACCCTTCCTGCACGGCCTGCTCGTCCCCTCGGTGCAGGGCGGGCTCAGCTCGACTGCGCTCCTGCTCGTCATCGCCATCGTGGGGACGACCGTGGCCCCGTGGCAGCTCTTCTTCCAGCAGTCGAACATCATCGACAAGGGGATCGGGCCGCGCTGGGTGGGCTACGAGCGGGTGGACACGGTGCTCGGGTCGATCGTCACCGTCGTGGCAGCCGCCCTGATCGTCGCCGTGACCGCGGCCGCCTTCGCCCACACGCCCCTGGCCGGCCAGTTCCACGATGCCCGCTCGGTCGCCCAGGGCCTCGACCGCTACGTGGGGAACGCGGCCGGGGCGCTCTTTGCCGTCGTGCTCCTCAACGCCTCCATCATCGGCGCCGCTGCCGTCACGCTGTCGACGTCGTACGCGTTCGGCGACATGTTCGGCACCCAGCACTCGCTCGACCGCAGCTGGCGCGAGGCGAAGTCGTTCTACGGGGTGTTCTGCGCCATGGTGGTCCTGGCCGCCGGCGTGGTGCTGGTCCCCGGTGCCCCGCTCGGGTTGATCACGACCGGTGTGCAGGCACTGGCCGGCGTCCTCCTGCCGAGCGCCACCGTCTTCCTCCTGCTGCTGTGCAACGACCGCGAGGTGCTCGGCCCCTGGGTCAACCGCCTCTGGCTCAACGTGGTTGCGACGGTCATCGTGTCGGTGCTGCTGGCCCTGTCGCTGGCGCTCATGGTCACCACCTTGTTCCCCGGCATCGACGTGCACGGGCTGCTCATCGGCCTGGCAGGCCTGCTCGGAGCGTCCTACGTCGCTGGGGCCGTGGCCGTGGTGCGGGCGCGGTCGCGCCGGCCGGCGATGGTGCCGTTGACGGCGCAGCGGGCGAGCTGGCGCATGCCGGCGCTCAACCTGCTGAACCGGCCGACGTGGTCGAGGGGTCGCCTGGTGGGGATGTACGCGCTGCGCGGGTACCTGGTCCTGGCGGTCGTGCTCCTGCTGGTCAAGGCAGTCCAGCTCGGCGTGCACGGCTGAGGACCCGGGCGCGCCGGCGGCACCGCCACGGCGCCGGGCGAGAAGCCGACGTGCTGCGTCGAGAGGTGCTGACCTGCCGACCTCGGCGACCAGCCTCACCCAATATTGGCCGAGGTGGTCGATCGCCAGTAGCGTCTGGCTCGTGAACGCAGCGAACGTCGACGCAGCCATGCGGCAGGCGCTCCGGGGGCGACTCCTGCTCGAGCATCCCTTCTACCGGCGCTGGGAGGCGGGCGCCCTCGAGCCCGGCGAGCTGGGCCGTTATGCCGAGCAGTACCGCCACGCCGAGGCGATGCTGCCCGGGTTCCTCCGAGCGGTGGCCGGCTTGCTCCCGCCCGGAGCCCCTCGGCGCCTGGTCGAGGCGAACCTGGCCGACGAGGAGGGCGATCCCGTCGCGCACCTCGACCTATTCGAGGGGTTCGCGTCGGCTGCGGGCGCGGGCACGGACGAGCCGGCGTCGCCCGCCACCGCAGCGCTCGTGGCGAGCTACGCCGCGCTGGCCGAGGAGGGCCCTGTTCCCGCCCTGGCGGGATTGGCCGCGTACGAAGTGCAGGCGTCCGACGTCGCAGCCTCGAAGGCCGAGGGATTGCGCCGCCACTACGGGTTCGGCGCCGGCGCGACCAGGTTCTGGGACCACCACGAGCGCGTGGAGCGCCGCCATGCTTTGTGGACGACGGCCGCGCTGGCGTCGCTCGGCGCATCGCCCGCCGCCGTGCGCGCACCGGCGCGGCGGGTGGCCGACGCGTGGTGGTCGTTCCTCGACGAGCGCGAGGCCGCGGCGCCCGCACCAGCCTGACGCCGCGCTGGGTCCCCGAGGCCCGCGGAGCGCACCAGCTGGCGGAGGGAGTGGGATTCGAACCCACGGGGACCGGAGCCCCACGGCTTTTCAAGAGCCGCGCAATCGTCCGCTCTGCCATCCCTCCCTGTCTGCCATCCCTCCCAAAATCCTGCCATCCCTCCCAAAATCGCCATCCTTCCCGGTCCAGCCACTGCGCCGGGTGACGCCTCCTGCCGAAGGGCCCGCGGGCCCTGCCCGGCCGATGCCGGAGGTGCGGGCGGCCGCACGGCCCGACCCCGCCCCGTTGAGATGGGTGCTCCGAGGCTAGCGGCTGGGCGTCGAGGCGCCCGGATCGGCTCCACCATTCCCTTCCGGCGACAATCGTGGCGGTACGCTGCGGGAAAGGGGAACGTGGGGCTTCTTGCATGACCGACAAGGCCGCGCCTGCCAGGCGACCTCAGCGCGAGCGCCCGGCGCCGGAGGCGCTCGGCCCGTGGGTCCTCGACCTCGTGGCCGTGGCGCTCGTCGACCACCACGGCGTCGTGAGCGCCGCGTCGAGGCGATGGTGCGTGCTCAGCGGGTGGCACGAACGCTCGCCTGTGGGCACCCGCTGGCGCGACCTGGCCGAGCCGGCGGCGCTGCCGGACGTCGCCGACATACCCGGCGTGGCAGCGACGTACCGCCTGGCACTGACGGGACCTGGCGGGGGGCGCGCGGTCGTGCAGGCGCAGGCGACTCCGCTGCATGGGGCGGGCGGCCCTGGGGGCTGGCTGGTCGTGGCCGTGGGCGCCGGCGAGGAGGACCCCGGCGCGCTGCGCCCCGCATCGGCATGCCGCTCGCCTCAGGAAGGCCTGCCCGCCGGCGCGCCGGCCTCCGAGGCGCCCGGGAACAGCGAGCTGGTGGCCTCGGTGTCGCACGAGCTGCGGACGCCGCTCACGTCGATCGTGAGCTTCACCCAGCTCCTGCGCGACGGCTTGGGCGCTGACAGCGTCGACGAGCAGCGGGAATTCCTCGACATCATCGAGCGCAACTCGGACCGGCTGCTCCGCCTGGTCGACGACCTGCTGCTGCTCGACCGGCTGGAGTCGAGCTCGCTCGCTCTGGAGTGCGACGACGTCGACATCCCCACCCTCGTGGAGGTCGCGGCGTCGTCGATCGGGCCCGTGGCCGAGGCGAGGGGCGTGGCCCTGCGGGCATCCAGCGGCGAGGGTCCCCCGCTCCGTGGCGACCCCGACCGGGTCGGCCAGCTCGTGGACAATCTTCTCGCCAACGCTGTGAAGTTCACGCCGGCTGGGGGAACCGTCCGGGTGGCGGCCGGGGCGGCCGGGGACGGTTGGCGCCTGGTGGTGTCCGACACCGGTATCGGCATCCCGGCCGCCGAGCGCGGCAAGCTGTTCCAGCGCTTCTACCGGGCATCCAACGCCCGCCAGGACGGCACTTCGGGGTCGGGCCTCGGCCTCGTGATCGCCCGTCGCATCGCCGAGCTCCACAACGGCTCGATCGCCATCGACAGCCAGGAAGGGCGAGGTACGACGGTCACCGTCGAGCTGCGTGGCATCGACGCGGCGCCCGGCCCGGTGCCGGCACGCGGGACCTCGTCGCGGGCGGACGCCAGCCGATGACCGAGACGACCCTCCCGACGAGGATCGACGCCCGCCCAGGGGCGTGCATCCTGGTGGTCGAGGACGACGGCGACATCTGGCGTTCCGTCGAGATCCTGCTCCGCCGCAACGGGTACCGACCGGTCTGGGCGGCCGACGGCACCGAGGGCCTGCGCCTGCTGCGCGAACGGAGCCCCGACCTGGTCGTGCTCGACGTGGGGCTCCCCAAGGTCGACGGGTGGGCGGTGCTCGAGCGCATCCGGGACCACAGCGACGTGCCGGTGATCCTGCTCACCGCCCGCGGTCTCGAGACCGACAAGGTGAGGGGGCTCCTCGGCGGTGCCGACGACTACCTCACCAAGCCGTTCAGCAACGACGAGCTGGTCGCGCGCGTCGGTGCGCTGCTCCGCCGGTCCCCGCCCACGGGCCCGGTCCCCTCTGTGGTCGACGACGGCCACGTGCGGATGGACCTCGCCCATCACCGGGTGGAGGTGGGCGGGCGCGACGTGGCGCTCACGCCCTCGGAGTTCCGCCTGCTGGCAGCCCTGGTCCGCCACACGGGGCAGGTCCTCTCGCACGGCCAGCTCCTCGAGCTGGCGTGGCATGATCCCACGCGCACCGGTCCCGGGCGCGTGAAGTTCACGGTGCTCAGCCTCCGGCGCAAGCTCGGCTGGACGGACCTGGCGACCTCGCCGATCGAGACGGTCCGGGGCTTCGGCTACCGGTACCGACACCCGTCGCGCTGAGAGGGCCGGCCAGCGGCGGCGAGTCCCGAGGCTCTCAGGGCGGCCGGGACATGGCCATGGCGGCGGGCCACGCGGCTCCCGAGGGGTGCCAGGCACGGCCTCGTGGTCCTGGGGTTCCTCTAGCCTTGAGGCAGATGCTCCCGCACGCGCCCGTCTCCCCACCCCGAAACCTGGCAGAGCTGACCCTGTTCCCGCTCCTGCCCTCGGCACTGGCCACGGCACCTTCCCGCCCCCCTGCTCCCGTTCTGCCGCTGGCAGCTGCCTCTGCCGCCTTCGACGCGGTCTTCGCCGTGTTCGCGCTGGCCATGGTGGTGCTCATCGTCGTCACCCTCCGGTGGGCGATCCGGCGAGACCGCAAGGGGCGCGAGGCGTGGGCGAGGCGCATGGCGGAGGGGCGCGACCCGGACCCACCCCCGTCTCCGAACGGCAGGAGCGCTCCGGCGGGCCGCGGCGGCATCGAAGGCTCCCGCCGGCCCGGTCGTCCGCGGCCCGGAGCCCCTGCAGGATGACCGCCTCCGCCCGCGCTGGCGGCCCGCGGCGAACGTGGGGAGGCGCCGCCCGGTGGATGCGCCGCCGCGAGGTGCCGGACGGGCCAGCAGGGGACGCGGGCGCCAGGCCGCGTACGGCGTTCGTGCTCGCAGGCGGTGGCTCTCGCGGTGCGGTGCAGGTCGGCATGCTGACCGAGCTGGTCGAGCGGGGGAT
>DATGLW010000132.1:0-54240 GCA_035293965.1 Acidimicrobiales bacterium | reverse complement strand
TCGTCGTGTCACCACGCGACGTCACAATGGTCGGGTGCGCCACGATCCCGCCGCGCCGAGGCTGCCGCTCGTGTTCCGCGAGGCGGGAGGCGCCCCTGCCGTTCCCGTTCCCGGTGCCGTCGACGCGGACCGGGAAGGGGGCGACGCCGCGCCCCCCGCTGACGCCGCGCCCCCCGCTGACGTCGCGCCCCCCGCTGACGTCGCCTCCCCCGCTCCGCCCGCGTCCCCCGCTCCTGCGGAGCGCGACGCCACTGCCAGCGGGCCGCATGGGACCCCGGTGCCGCCTGGTGCCGAGGTCGCCGGCGCTCCGCGACCGCCGGAGGTGGTGGTGCGCGCCAGCCGCCGGCGCCGCAAGACGGCCACTGCGTTCTGGGAGGGCGGGCGCATCGTGGTGGTCGTGCCCACCCATGTCCGCGGCAGCGCCCGCCAGGAGCTGGTCGACTGGCTGGTGGAGCGGGCCCGGGCCAGGAGGCCGGGCGCGGAGGGTTCCGACGAGGCGCTCGTGGCGCGGGCCGCGGAGCTTGCCGACCGGTACCTCGGCGGCGTGCGCCCGGCGTCCATCCGCTGGGTGACCAACCAGTCGAAGCGGTGGGCATCGTGCACCGCCGGCTCCGGGGAGATCCGCCTGTCACACCGCCTGCAGCACGTGCCGGGCTGGGTGCTCGACGCGGTCGTCGTCCACGAGCTCGCGCACCTCGTCGAGCCGAACCACTCCCCCGGCTTCCACCGCCTGGCCAACCGCTACCCGAAACAGCGCGAGGCGTCGCTGTTCCTCGAGGGCTTCCAGCTCGGGCTCGACCAGCGCGCCTGAGGCGCGCCCCTCAGGCCCCGCCCGGCGCCGCCAGCTGTGCCTTGAGCTCCCCCAGCACCGGCACGGGCCCCGGGTCGATCCCCTCGCGCCCGGCCAGGTGCAACGACACGAAGTCGCCGGTCAGCACCAGGTCGAAGAACTGGGCCAGGTCGCCCTGACCCTGCGCCCTCACCTCCACCACGTCGGCCACGACCTCGCGCATGAGCTCGGTGACCAGCGCGTAGCGGCGGGCCACCTGGGGATGCTCGCCGTCGTGGCGCAAGGTGACGAGGGTGAGCACCTGGCGCGTGACGTCGCCCGACTGACCCCAGCCCGCCACCTCGTTGTGGCACAGCTCGGGGTGCTGGGACCAAAAGGCCGGCGCCTTGGCGTTCTCGTTCACCTGGGTCTTCCATCGCTGCGCGGCCACCGCCGGCAGCCCGGGCGACCCGTGGACGAGGGGGAACGTGCGGCCGATCCGCCGTGCCACCACCTCGGCCGGGCTGCCGGCCCGCACCAGCTGGTCGCGCCGGCGCGCCAGCTGGGCCGCTGCCGCCTCGAGGCGCGGGCGCTGGTCGTCGAGGAGGCCCATGCGCCCGAGCAGCACCAGGGGGGGCACGCTCATCGCGCCGAACGCTGCCCGGGGCTGGGGGATATCGGCGGGAACGGGCACCACGACGGCGCCAGCGCGCTCGGCCCGGCGGGCCAGTGCCCCACCGCCGGCCACGACCACCACGGTGGCGCCGGCTTCCCACGCGGCCTCGGCCGCCGCCACGGTCTCCTCGGTGTCCCCCGAGCACGACACCGCGAAGACGAGCGAGCCGGGGCCGACGGCGGCGGGCAGCTCGTAGGACTTCACCACCGTGCAGGGAACGCGCAGGCTGCCGGCGGAGGCCGCGGCCAGCACGTCGCCGGCGATGCCGCTGCCTCCCATGCCGATGGCGACCACGTGGCGCACGCTTCCCGCATCCGGCAGGGGGGCATCCGCGCCGGCCGCGATCGCCGCCGCCACCTGCTCGGGCAGGGAGGCCGCCAGGTCCCACATACCGAGCGAGTCGACCGGCAGCGGTGAGCCCGAGGCCTGCGCGGATGCGGTGGCGTTCACGGCCGCTCGCCGCCCGCCCCGCCACGACCGGCGGTGCCCGTCCACGGCGTGCCCTCGCTCGCCGCCTTGGCGCTCAGGCGGTCGTGCTCGGCCTCGTCCACCTCGGTCGACTCCTCGACGAGCATGACCGGGATGCCCTCGCGCACCTCGTAGCGGCGACGAAGCCGCGGGTTGTACAGCACGCCCTCGTCCTCGAACCACAGGAGCGGGCCCTTGTCGACCGGGCACGCGAGCACCTCTACCAGCAGGGGGTCCAGGGCCATCGCTCCTCCTGTGTCGCTCGCGCTCGACTGGTCGCCGCTAGGACAGCGACGCCCGGCAGACCCGGTCCACGAGCTCGAGGACCTCGCCGACGCGGCGCTCGCACTCCTCGACGGTCCGCGCCTCGACGTTGAGGCGCAAGAGCGGCTCGGTGTTCGACGGGCGCAGGTTGTACCACCAGCCGGGGTGCTCGACGGTCAGCCCGTCGAGGCGGTCGACGGCGTTGCCGGCGGCGGCCTCATAGGCCGCCACCGCCTCGACGGCCGCCGCCGGGTCGGGCACCTCGGTGTTGATCTCGCCGGAGTCCGCGTAGCGCTCGTAGGGAGCGAGGAGCTCCGACAGGGGCCGGCCGCTCGTGCTCAACAGCTCGAGGACCAGCAGGGCGGTGATGATCCCCGAATCTGCGCGGTAGTTGTCGCGGAAGTAGTAGTGGCCGGAGTGCTCGCCGCCGAAGACGGCGCCGGTCTCGGCCATCACCTGCTTGATGAACGAGTGGCCGACCCGGGTCCGGATGCCGGTCCCCCCGTGCTCGGCGATCACCTCGCGCACGACGTGCGAGCAGATGAGGTTGTAGAGGATGGTGGCGCCCGGGTGCTTGGCCAGCATGGCCACGGCCACGAGCGCGGTGGTGAGCGAGCCCGACACGGGCCTCGCCCGCTCGTCGACGAGGAAGACCCGGTCGGCGTCGCCGTCGAAGGCGAGCCCCAGGTCGGCGCCCTCGGCCAGCACGGTCGCCTTCAGGTCGGCCAGGTTCTCGGGCTGGATGGGATCCGCGGGGTGGTTGGGGAACGTGCCGTCGAGCTCGGGGTAGAGGAGGCGGAGCTCGAAGGGAAGGCCGTCGAGCACCTTGGGCACCACCAGGCCGCCCATGCCGTTCGCGGTGTCGGCCACCACCTTGAGGGGTCGCAACGCGCCGACGTCGACGAACGAGCGGACGTGGGCCGCCCACTCGTCGAGGAGGTCCGCACGGTCCATCGGCGCCAGCGGGCCGGGCGCAGGCGGGTGCTCGAGGAACGAGAGGGTCATGGCCTCGATGTCGGCGAGCCCCGTGTCGCGCCCGATGGGGCGCGCCCCCGCCAGGCAGAGCTTGATCCCGTTGTAGGCGGCCGGGTTGTGCGACGCCGTGAACATGGCCCCGGGCGCGTCGAGATGGCCCGACGCGAAGTAGAGGAAGTCCGTTGATGCAAGGCCGAGGTCGGTGACGGCGACGCCCTCGGCCCGTGCCCCCTCGGCGAAGGCCCGGCTCAGCTCCACGCCCGAGGGCCGCATGTCGCGGGCCACGAGGAGCCGGCTCGCCCCGGTGAAACGGGCCATGGCCGCGCCCACGGCCCGGCAGAGCCCGGCGTCGAGCTGGTCGGGCACGGTGCCCCGGATGTCGTAGGCCTTGAAGACGACGCTCGGGTCCGCCATGGCGGCGTCAGCCTACTGCCCGCCACGCCTGCCGCCGGTGCCTGCTTGGCCTGCGGCGCCGGGCGCGCAACCCCGGTCGAGCCGCGGTGCCGGCCAGCGCCAGCACCCCGGCCACGGTCAGCGCGTCGCCGAGCCGCTCGGCGCCGGTCGCGCCGTAGGTGAGGGTCACCTCGTGGCTCGTGGGCACCACGACCATGAGGTTCGGCGTCACCCGGAAGGGCCCCTCGGCCCCCCTCGCGTGCCAGTTCGGGAAGAAGGACACCTTGACGAGCACCGGCGTCCCGATACGCGACACGTGGAACCGCAACGACTCCGGCTCGGCGCGCACCGCCGACACGGCGGTGGCCGGCACAGGCACCCGCGGCGGCGACGCTGCCCCCGAGGCCGCCGGTCGCACGCGGGGCCAGGAGGCAGGCCCCCCGGCAGCCAGCTCGACGGGCCACGCGGCAGGGTCGTCGTACCACGCGAGCGACACGGGCAGCCAGCTCGACTGGGCCTGGCCGACCCCCTCGAGCACGGCCGGCTCGTAGGCGAGCGGCACCACGAGGGGCGCGTCGCGGACCTCGAAGACGTCCCAGGTGGTGGTCACGAGCTGGCTCCCGTACGGCGACGTGAAGGGGCCGGCGGTCGCGACCAGCCGCAGCGAGGGGTCGGCCGCCGCCTGCTGTCGGACCTCGGGGCTCGAGGCCAGGAAGTAGCGGACCCCGAGCAGCTGGAGGTGCTCCACCCCGAGGGGGACGTCGACGCCCGTGTAGGGCAGGCCGCCCATCGGGTCCGAGGGGGTCGCCGACAGCTCGGCCTGGTCGATGAAGTGGTAGGGGGTGGTGGCGGAGGACTCGAACAGCAGGCCCTCCATCGAGTCGATGCAGCCCCCAGTCCAGTACGGCAGGAGCATGAGTGACTCGGGCGTGCCGAACCTGTTGAGGTCGGGACTGTACTCCCACATCGCCCTGCCGCAGCCGTCCTGGCGCCCGACCCGCCGCATGGTGTCGATCAGCGCGCGGTACTCGGGGTAGGCCGGCTTGCCCTCGTAGCCCGAGTAGTTCCACGCGGCCCAGGCGCTCACCTGGTCGGGGCCGATCGTCACCGGCAGGAAGGAGGCGGGCACCACGAAGGGAGGCACCACCACCGCGCACGACCCGAGAGCGGCGGCCAGCGCGCCCCCGACGGCGCCTGGCGACCACCGCGCCGCCCGCGGCGGGCGCGCCGTCGATCCACGCATTGCCGACCACGACCACGACGCCATGCGGAGGTGGCGCCACCAGCGGGCCGTGGCGGCTGCGGCGACGGCGAAGAGCCACCCGGCGAGCAGGTACACGCAGAGGAACCACAGCGGCAGCAGCCGCACGTTGTAGAGCTTCCCCTGGGGGTCGACCACGATCCCGAGCGCGCAGAGCCCGCCCAGCGCCGCCACCACCACTGCGAACCGGCTGCGCACGGCCAAGGCCACCACGCAGGCGGCCCCGGCGAGCACGAGAGCCCACAGATCCGCGCGCGGGAACAGGATCGCCACGAACGTGCGCACGTTGGCGTAGTTCATGGACGTCGCGTACGGCTGGCGGACGCCGAAGGGGACCAGCCACCAGGCGCACAGGAGCAGGCCGATCCCCGTCGTCGAGAGGGCCCACCACAGCGCCTGGCGGCGGGGGCGCGGTCGGTCGCCGAGCCCGGCCGTCGCGCCCGCCGACGTCGGAGCGCCGTCGTGGAGGGCGAGGCGCGCCGGCAGCAGCTCGATCGCGGTGAGGAGCGCCGCGCCGGCCAGCGCCAGCAGGCCCGGCACGATGTGGGCGAGCACGCAGCACGCGAGGACGAGCGCCGTCCACCCTCGGTGGCGGCCGGAGCGCAGGCCGCGGGCGAACAGGCCGAGGAACAGCACGGCCAGCGCCAGGCTCAACGAGTAGGAGTACTCGCCCGCCAGCGTCGAGAACAGGTTCCCCCCGTCGATGTGCCACGTGTAGTCGAACAGGAACGGCAACGTGGCCGCAGCCAGGGCGGCCGGCCCGGGGGGGCGGAGCCGGAAGAGCCGCCCGCACGCCCACGCCGCAACGGGCAGGGCCAGGGAGCCGAGCACCGTGGCCCACTTGAACACGAGGTCGTACGCCAGCACCTTGGCGGCCAGGGCCACGAGGAGGTCGGGCAGCACGAAGTAGAAGGTGTAGATCGGGTAGCCGTTGTACCACGAGGGGTCCCAGCCCCTGACCTGCCCCGCCCCGAGGAGCGACTGCAGGAAGCGCGGCATGGCGAAGTGGGCGCCGGTGTCGCCGCCGGTCGTGGTGGTGGCCCGAAGGAGCAGCTCGGGGTGCAGCTGGGAGAGGGTGACGGCCCAGACCACGACCACGACCGTGGCCGTGGCAGCGGCCGGCACCCAGCGCGCCGCGCCGCGGCGCCCGGAGCGGGGGGGTGCCGGCGGAGCGGGAAGTCGGGCGCCGCCGCCCGGCGCGGCGCCCGGCGGCTGCACCTCGGGACGGGCGAGGGCCGATGCCTGCGGCCGCTCGGCCCCACGGGTGGGGATGCCCACGCCGACCGGCCCTTCGACCTCGGTCAGTGGACGACGCCCCGGCTCAGCTCGACGGACACCACGGCCAGCAGGTTGAAGGTGGCGTGGGCGACCATGTTCATGCCCTGGCGCCCGGTCCGGTACGACACGTACGCCAGCGCCGCGCCGAACAGCGCCAGGCCGGCGAACTGCTCGACCTCGCCGTGCGCGAGGCCGAAGAGGAGCGCGTCGAGCACCACTGCGCCGACCAGTCCCAGCCTCCGGGCCGCCTGGCGCTCGGCGCCCACCGGCACGAGCAGCCTGAGCAGCCCGCGGAGGAGCAGCCCGCGGAAGAAGAGCTCCTCCATGAAGGGCGCGCCGACCACGGTGAGCACCGCGACCAGAAGGAACCCGGCGCCGTGGGCGCCACCGGTCAGCCGGTTCGTTGGACCCTCGAAATTGTGGAGGTGGTTCACGAAGGGCGCGTACAGCGCCGACACGACGACCTGCCCGCCGGCCCCGACGACCACCCCCACCAGGTCGACAGGGCGGAAGCGGACGCCAAGGTCGGCCGCGGGGCGCCCCGTCCCGCGCACGCGGCTCGCCAGCCAGGGCGCGCCGAAGAAGCCGACCCAGAGCCCCACGAGGCTCGACGCCACGTACCACACCGGCGGTGCCGACATCGTGGCGATCTGCCCGAGGCGCGCCGAGTCGCCGAGGCCGGCCGCCACCACCTCCAGGAGGAACAGGGCGGCCACCTGCCCGACGACGAAGCCGACGACGGCGATGACGAGCCAGGCGCCCGCGTCGCGCGGCGTGACCGGCGGGGTGGGGCCCATGCCCGGCGGGCCGGCCCCCCGCCCCGGTTGCGGCCAACCGGGCGGTTGCCAGCCGGCAGAAGGGCCCGACGGCGCCGGGGGTGCGTGGGGAGCGGGCAAAGGAGGCGGGGGCCAAGCCCCCCGGGGGGGCGAGGGCCAACCACGGGGCGGGCGCGGCGAAGGCGAGGGTGGCTCGTCGCGCTCGGGGGGCCCCATCGCCACGACCCTACCGCCAGCCCCTTCCCGCCCAGGGGCACCGGCGGGCTCCTCCGGCGGGAGCCTGCCGCGCGTCCGTCGCCCCGATGCCACCGGCCTGCCGCCGGTAAATCTCTGGTAAATCCCTCTCGCCAGGCCCCGGTCCTCACCGGTGCCGGGCACCGGCGGCCGGGGGACGGCGCATAGCATGGTCCAGTGAGCCCGCCCCGGCCAGACCGCCCGATCCCGCGCCCGCAGGGTGGCGGCGGCCCCAACGCGGGCGGGGGCGGTCCTGGCGAGCAGAACTGGCGCTGGATCTGGACCGTGCTCATCGTGGCCGTCCTGGCGCTCTTCGTCGTGCCCTCGCTTGTCGGGCACTCCTCGGCGCAGTCCCTCAGCTACTCGAAGTTCCTGTCCGACGTCCGCGCCCACCAGGTGGCCTCGGCGACGATCAACAACACGACCGGGGTGATCACCGGCAAGCTCAAGGACGGCACCGACTACACCACCACGGGCCTGAACCCGCCGCTGCCGTCGGACGTGACCACCATGCGGAACGACGGCGTCCAGGTGAACGCGGCCAACCCGCCCAGCTTCACCTTCGCCAACGTCTTGCCCTACGTGTTCCTGATCGGCGGGTTCGTGCTGCTGCTGTGGTTCATCGGCCGCCAGACGAGGGGGCAGATGTCGGGGATCATGTCGATCGGCCGCTCCAAGGCCCGCCTGTTCAGCTCCGATCGCCCGTCGACGACGTTCGCCGACGTGGCCGGCTACGCCGGCGTGAAGCAGGAGATCAGCGAGGTCGTCGACTTCCTCAAGACGCCGGCCCGCTTCCGGGAGATCGGGGCGAAGATCCCCAAGGGGGTCCTGCTCGTCGGCCCGCCGGGCACCGGCAAGACGCTGCTCGCCCGGGCCGTGGCCGGCGAGGCAGGGGTGCCGTTCCTGTCGGTGACCGGCTCGGACTTCATGGAGATGTTCGTCGGCGTCGGCGCCAGCAGGGTCCGCGACCTCTTCCAGACCGCCCGCAAGCAGGCCCCGGCCATCATCTTCGTCGACGAGATCGACTCCATCGGCCGCAAGCGCGGCGCAGGGCTCGGCGGCGGCCACGACGAGCGTGAGCAGACCCTCAACCAGATGCTCTCGGAGATGGACGGGTTCGACCCGACCGAGGGCGTCGTCATCATCGCCGCCACCAATCGGCCGGACATCCTCGACCCGGCCCTGCTGCGTCCGGGGCGCTTCGACCGCCAGATCGTGGTGCCCCTGCCGGACCTCGAAGAGCGCCTCCCCATCCTGCAGGTCCACTGCCGGGGCAAGCGCATCGCGCCCGACGTCGACCTCGAGGTCGTCGCCCGGGGCACGCCGGGCATGAGCGGCGCCGACCTGGCGAACCTGGTCAACGAGGCGGCGCTCCACGCCGTTCGCCGCGGCAGCCCGAGCATCGCCATGGTGGACTTCGAGTCCTCCCGCGACCGGGTGCTCATGGGCCAGCGGCGCGAGAGCCTGGTCCTCTCCGACGAGGAGAAGGAGCGGGTCGCCTACCACGAGGCCGGCCACGCCGTGCTGGCCTACGTCCTCGACCACGCCGACCCCGTCCACAAGGTGACGATCCTGCCCACCGGCATGGCTCTCGGCGTCACCCAGCAGCTCCCGATGGAGGAGCGCCACATCCACCCGCGCAGCTACATCGAGGACACCCTGTGCGTACGCATGGGGGGACGGGTGGCGGAGCTCCTCGTGTACGGCGACCTGTCGACCGGCGCCGCCAACGACCTGGTCGGCAACACCGAGCTGGCCCGCAAGATGGTGCGGGAGTGGGGCATGAGCGAGGAGATCGGGCCCCTGGCCTGGGGGTCCCAGGGGCAGGTGTTCCTCGGCGAGGACCTCATGCACACCCGCGACTACTCCGAGGACACGAGCCGGGTCATCGACGACGAGGTCGAGCGCATCCTGCGCGCCGAAGAGGAACGGGCGATGGAGGTGCTCACCCGCCACCGCCCCGGGCTCGAGGCCGTGGCCCGCACGCTGCTAGCCCAGGAGACCATCGACGGCGAGGAGGTCCGGCGACTGGTGGACGACGCCTTCGGCCGCCCGGTGCACACGTCGGGCGCCAAGGCGGTCCCGAGCTTCAACGGCCACGGCAACGGCGCCCGCAGCAAGGCGGGCGACGGCAAGGCGGGCGACGGCAAGCGTCTGGCCGAGCAGACCGGGACCGCACCCGGCCACGCCGGCCCGCCGGCGGGGCCGGCTCCCGCCGAGCCCCCCTGGCACGACGCTACCTGGGCCGGCGGGCAGTGGCGGCAGCCCGGCGAGTGGCCTCCACCGCAATGGCCACCTCCACCTCCACCCCCGCCCCATCCGGGAGCCTCCCCTGGCGGCGACCCCCCTCGAACGCGCTAGGACGAGCTGGCGGGCGCGGCCCCCGCCGTCCTCCCACGCGTGCCAGGGCTAGGGCGAGCCGGCGGGTGGCGCCAACGGCACCGCAACCAGGGGAACGACACCCGGGCTCCCAGGCACCTCGTCGAGCATGGCCGCGATCGGGCCGGACCCGACGACGAGGAGTGGACGGCCGCCTGCGCGCCCCAGCACCTGCGGCAGCACCACCGTGAAGCCGTGGGCCGGCAGACGCAGGGTCGCCACAGTGACCCGGGTCCGCCCCGCCAGGGCCAGCAGGCGGACCGACACCGGCCCGCCGAGCGAGCTCAGCCCGAGGCGCGGCGGAGAGGAGCCCGGTCCGACCGGTCCGGGCAGCGCCCAGACGAGTAGCCCGGGGACCGCCGCCGCGGCCGGCACCGATCCCCACCCCGGTGCACCGGCACCAGCACTGGCAGCGGAGCCGGCACCGGCATTGGCGCCGCCCGTGCTGCCCGTGCTCGACACGACGCGGTCGACGACCACCCCGCCCCCGGCGCCTCGTGTGCTGACGTGCACGGTGAAGGGTTGTGCGGCCGGGATGCGCCGGGCGCTGCTCGTCTCGAGCTGCCACACGTCGCCGGGGCCGACCACCTGGTCGAAGGGGGCAGCGGGGCCCGTCTCGAGCTGGACGTCGACCTGGACCTCTTCTGCCCGCGAGGTCGGGTTGAGCACGGCCAGCGAGCTCGAGCCGGCGGCCGGGTCCTCGATCCCCGGGAGGCTCCACGACGGCCGCGGGGCCGGCACGCCGAGCCGCAACGACAGGCCGGCCACCACGCCCTGCCGGGCCTCGACCTCGTCGGCCACCACGGCACCAGAGCGGGCGCTGACCGTGGTGGCCACGAGCGGCTCGTCCTGGACGTAGGTCCCGACGTCCGCCACCACCACCTGGCCCGGGGCCACCACGACACCCTCGAAGGGAGCGGGCTGGCTCATCTTCCCGCCGGCGGTGGCAAAGGTGGTGTCGACGACCGCCGGCGTGGTGGTCGGGTTGAACAGCGCCAGGAGCAGCCGCGAGCCCGGGGCCGTCGACCCGGAGGCGAAGTACCAGGTCGGTGACGCGGTGCTGGCGCACGGCGCGACCGCCCACGCCGACGCTGGCCCCATTGTCTGGGTCGCCACGACGCCTCCCCGGTCGAGGTCCACCCGTGCCGCCAGCCAGGCGCCCCTGGCCAGCTGGCCCGGCACCACCGCCACCTGCCCCCCTGGGGGGACCTCCACGCGCGACGTGGCCGCCGTGCCCGACTCGTTGCCCACCGTGACGGTGCCCGCGACCGGTGTCCTCGTGGTGTTGGTCAGGTACACCGTGGCCCCGGGCACCCCGTTGCCACCCCCGCTGCCGCCCGCGCAGTACCATGACGACGACTCGGAGGGCGCCGGTGCCGCCTCGGCGGCCAGTGGTACCGCTGCAGGCGCCGGCGCCGTGCGGGCGATGCCCCGGTCGAGCACTGCCAGCCCGGCCAAGACGACGACGACCATCCCGAGGAGCGCCCACCGGCGCATGCCGGCCGCCGGCGCGGCGAGGCCGGTCGGGACCGGCCGGTGCGGGCTCACTGGCGATCCTGCGCCGCGCCGCGGGACCGGGCCGCCTGCGGCACGCGCTCGCGGCGTGCTGGCATGCCGGCAACCGGCGCGCTCGCCGCTGCCGGCGCCGTGCCGGCGTCCGCGGGCGCGGCGGCTGGCGTGGTGTCGGCCCCACCCCGCTCGCCCGCTGCCGGCGCGCTCGCTTGCGCCCCGCCGGCGTCGACCAGCGCGGCGCTGGGCCAGTCGGCACGTCCGCCCCCGCGGTCCCGGCGCCTGCGCCGGCCGGCCAGGAGCCAGCCGGCGAGCCCCAGCCACGCTGCCACCTCTGCCGAGGCGGCCAACGGCACGAGAGCGGAGGTGGAGACCGACAGGCGCCCGGCACCCCGCGCTGCCCGCGGGAACTGCGCAGCCCATCCGAACGCCGGCGCCTCGTGCTGGGTGCGCCCGTCGACCGTCAGGTGCCACCGTCCGGCCGGTGCGAACGAGGCGAAGACCGTGCCGCCCGGCAGCGGACCTGCGTAGACCGATCCGCCCGGCGGTCCGGCCAGGACTGGCCGCCACCCGCCTCCACTGCCGGACGAGGCTGCGCCGGCCGGAGCCGGCTGCCGGCTCCGTGCCGTAGCTTCCGCCCCGAGGGGCGGGCCCCGCCGCACCGCCCGCTCGGGCAGGGCCTCGGTGTTCTCGAAGACGCTGAACCCCTGCACGCCCGGGACTGCCCGCAGGTCCCCCTGCCCCGTCAGCGCAGCGAGCAGGGCCGGCGGCGCCGGCTCACTGCTGGTGCTGCCCGGCGCGATGCCGGAGGTGACCACGATGTAGCGCACGGCAGCCGGTGCGAGGAGACGGCCCAGGTGCGCCGTCTCCCCCCGCAGGGCCAGGGCGACGGCATCGGCCAGCCGGCTTGCCGGTCCCGAGCCCGCAGGGGCCCACACCTCGGCAGCCGTGGGCAGGCCTCCTTCGGAGGTGCCGTACGCGACGCCGCGACCGTCCGCCCACCCGCCGAGGGGCAGCGTGCGGGGATCGCCCAGCCACAGCACCCGGTAACCGCCCGGCGAGGGGCCCATGAAGGCGAGTGGTCCCTCATAGCCGGTGCTCGACAGGCCCCACCGGCCGTCGAACGACCAGGCGAGAACCGGGAGCATCCCGAGGCCGAGGGACCCTGCGGCCAGGAGGCTCGCCCCCTGGCGCCAGCCGAAGCGGAACCCGGCCAGGTCGAGCTCGAAGGCGGCCACGCCGAGCCCGACGCACGCCGCCAGCGAGGCCGCGGCCGGAGCGAGCAGCACGTCGAGGCTGGGCGCGAACGAGCCCGCCCAGCCTCGCGACGTCACGAGGGCGAGGGCCCAGGCCATCATGGCCACCGCGGTGAACCGGCCGGCCCATGCCAGCCTGGCCTCGCGGGCTACCAGAAGGGGAAGGAGGGCGGCGGCCGGCAGCAGCCAGCTGAGGGGGGAGTCCCCGATCGGGCCGACGGCGAAGCGGAGGAGGCCACCCAGGGCCGGCGTCGTCGACGCCGCCGCAGGCAGCCCGAAGACCCCGACTGCCTGGCTGCCGGCCAGAGCGGTGCCCACGACCCAGGGGCCGCAGAGCACCGCAGCGACCACGGTGCCGGCCACCGCCTCGGCAAGCGGGCGCAGGCACCGCCGGCCGCCTGCGCGCGCGAAGGAGCCGGCGGTGATCCCGAGCCCGCACAGCAGGACGGCCACGGCCACGCCGGGAGCGAAGGCGACGCCCACGGCCTCGACGAGCCCGAGGAGAGCGACCCGGCGGAGGGTGGCCCGCCGCTGACCGGTCCCGTCGGCGGCGGGGCCGGCCACCTCGGCAGCCGCCGCGGCAGCGCCCTCGACCGGCACAGCCACGCCCTCGACCGGCACAGCCATGCCCTCGACCGGCACAGCCCTGTCGGCAGCCGCCGAAGCCGAAGCCCGCCCGCCGGCACGTACGGCGTCGACCAGGCTGCCGAGCACGAACGGCATCACGGCGTAGGCGACGAGACCGTCCCATCGCCCCGTGGCCAGGGCGTCGTAGGCGAGCGGGAGGAGCAGGTACGCAAGGGCGGCAGCGAGCCGCGCCCGAGGTGGCGCCAGCCTGCGCATGAGGCGCGACATCCCCCAGGCACCGACCGGGATGCAACCGAGGACGAGCACCTTGTGGGCGAGCCCCATCCCCCCGAGCGCCAGCGTCCCGACCAGGCCGACGATGCCGTAGGCAGGGGTCGCCGGGGCCGTGGTGCCCAAGCCCGCCGGCTGCCAGCCGGCGAAGAGCTGGTGCCACGTCGACGCCCACCCCTGGAGCGGGGCGAACTGGCCGATGACGGGGAGGGGGCCGCCGAGCAGGCCCCGGCTGCCGAAGAGCACGACGAGCCCCGCGACCGTGGCGGCAAGCAACCGGGACCGGCGGCTGGCGAGGATGCGCCGGGGGAGCCGGCGGCCGAAGCGGTCCCTCCCTGACCGGCGCCCGAGGTCGTCGAGGTCGTCGAAATCGGCATCCTCGGAGAAGGCGAGCCCGACGCTGCCCGTGAGGACCGGCTCGGTCCCGTCCCCCACGACCGGCTCCCCGGGCACGGCTCGCTCCTGGCGCGCGGGCACCAGCCCGTGGGCGACGTCGAAGCCCTGGTAGAGCAGGCGGGAAGCGTAGGTGGCCAGGCGGGCACTGCCCCGGAGCTGCTGGCGGCGTACCACCGAGTCGGGCAGGACCCGCTGCCGGCGCACGGCGGCTCGCAGGGAGCGCAGCTCGCGAGTACGGCGAAGGTTCCAGCGCCACGCCCCGAGCACCGCGTTGGCCCTGGCCCGGTCGCGGGCCACGAGGGCGGCAAGCACCTCGGCGGCGGCCAGCACGGCGAGCTGGGGCAGCACCCTGACGAGGTGGAGCCCGCTGTAGCACTTGAGCACCGTGCGGAGCTCGTTCCGCCGCTGGAGCTGTTGCAAGGTGGGCGGCGCGGGATCGCCCGCCGACGGCGCCACGGGGCGCAGCCCGCCGGCCACCGCCTGGAGATGGCGGGCCCGGGCCTCGGGCGCCACCACGACCCGGGCGCCGGCCAACTGGGCCCGCCAGCTGAGGTCGAGGTCCTCGCCCATGGCCCGGATGCCGGCGTCGTAGCCGCCGATCGCCTGCAGCAGGTCGGCGCGCACCAGGGTGCAGCCGCCCGGGGCCACGAACACGTCACGCGCCGCGTCGTGCTGACCGTGGTCGACCTCGCCGGGCCTCACGCGTCCGACCACGGCACCGGTCTTGTCGGCGTTCAAGCCGACGTGGAGGAGCACCGAGGGGTCGTCCCAGCGGACCATCTTGGGCGACACCACCCCGGCGTTGGACCGGAACGACTCCTCGACCAGCCGGTGGACGGCATCGGGGTCGGGCGCGCAGTCGTCGTGGCAGAGGAGGAAGAAGGCGGCGCCCTCCACCATGGCCATGGCCTCGTTCACCGCCGCCCCGAAGCCCCGGTCCTCGGGAAGGCGGCGGACGAAGGCGTGAGGCAGGTGGCGCGCCACCCGCTCGGTCGGATCCTCCTCCCCCCCCGACACGAGCACGAGGACCGACAGCTCGCTGTAGTCCTGGCCGGCGAGCGCGGCCAGCGTCTCGTCGAACCAGGGGCCGGGATCCCGGGTGACCAGAACGGCCACGACCGCCGGCGCTCTGGCGTCCATCAGGGGCTAGAGGCTACCCCCTCGCGGTGGGCCGGGCCCGAAGAGCCGGTCGGGCCGGCCGGCGCGACAACCCGCCCGCCGCCGGGCTGTCCGGTCCTCTACGATCCCTGCCAGCTTCGACTGGAGGTGTCCCCATGCCCGACGGCACGCCCGGAGACCGGCCGGCTCTCGCCACCCTGGCCCAGGAGGCCGTCGACCTGGCCAAGGAAGCGGTCTACCTGGCCGTCGGCTTCGGCCTGCTCGGGATGAACCGTGCCCAGGCCCGCCGGCGGGAGCTGCAGGCGCAGTGGCAGCGCGAGCTGCTCCGCCAGCAGCAGGGCCAGCTGCGCGAGCGCCTCGCGGACCTGTCGTCGCCGGCCCTCGAGGCTCGCCTGCACGAGCTCATGGCCGACGAGCGCGTCCAGGCGCTGCGGGCAGAGGTGCTCCGCCAGGCCCAGCAGCTCGACGGCCTGGTCGACGAAGCTGTCCAGCTGGTGGAGGCCTCGCTCGAACCCCTGCAGGAGCGGCTCCCGGCACCGGCGCGCGATCTCGCCCGGCTGGCCGCCAGCGGCACCCGGCAGCTCGGTGCACGCCTGCAGGAGCTGATCGGCAGGGCGGCCTGACGATCCCGCGGCCCGGGCACTCGACCGGACCCGCTGCCGGCACGACGGGCTCCTCGCGGAGCTCCGCCGCTCGCCGCCCTCGTCAGTCGGCCGCCAGGGGCTCTTCGGCGGTGGACGGCGGTCCCACGCCGAGCCGCTCCTGCCACCACGACAGCACGTCGCGCAGGGTCTCGTCGAGGGAGATGGCCGGCGACCAGCCCGTGGTCGCCCGCAGGGCGCTGTTGTCGCCCTCGAGGACCGGGATCTCGGCTGGGCGCAACAGCGAGGGGTCGGTCACCAGCTCGAGGCGTGTCCCCGACAGCTCGAGCAGCCTCTGCACCACGTCGGCAATGGCCACGGCACGCCCCGAGCAGACGTTGTAGACGCTCCCGGGACGACCCCGGGTGACGAGCAGGCGGTAGGCGCGCACCACGTCGCGGACGTCGGTGAAGTCGCGGCTCGTGTCGAGCGACCCCACCGACAGCGACGTGGCACCGGCGCGGCGCGCCTCGACGATCCGGCGCGCCAGTGCCGAGACGGCGAACGCCGGCGCCTGACCTGGCCCGACGTGGTTGAACGGCCGGGCGACGACGACCGGTTGGCCGAAGCCGCGCCATGCCTGCAGTGCCACGTGCTCGGCGGCGGCCTTGCTCGCCGCGTACGGCGTGAGCGGCGCGAGCTCGGTCGACTCACCGATGGGCAGCCGGGCCGGGTCCACGGCTCCGTACACCTCGGCCGAGCTCACCACGAGCACGACCGGCGCCCGCGGCAAAGACCGGGCCGCGGCCAGCACCTCGGCCGTGCCGAGCACGTTCACCCGCAGGACCTCGGCCGGCTCGTCCCAGCTCCGGCCCACGTGCGTGAGCGCGGCCAGGTGGTAGATGGCGTCGGGGGACGCGTCGGCCACCGCCTGGCGGAGTGCCGGGCCGTCGGCCACGTCGATCTCGCGGTCGATCTCGACCACGTCGTCGCCGGCCGAGCGCAGGTGCGCCGACAACCACGTGCCCACGAAGCCGCCGGCACCGGTGACGAGCGCGCGCACAGCGCACCATAGCCAACCCGCAGGGAGGGTCCGGAGGTCGCGGTCGGCTGGCGGGTCGGGTGACCGGGTCGGCTGGCACTCAGCAGGGGTTGCCGAGCGGGTCGAGGTAGTCCTCGGCGAGGATCTTGTCGGCGCGGTAGCGCTCGAGCTCCTCGTCGGAGACCTCGAGGATCTCCTTGTAGACGTAGTCGTTGTCCTCGCCGAGGACCGGGGACCCGCGGCGCCAGACCTGGGGGACGCCACCGAACGCGAGCCCGGGGTGGAGATGGGTGCCGACGTCGAGGCTGCGCAGCGGCTGGAGCCAGTGCCGAGCGGCGACCTGGGGATCGGCCACGAACAACTCGTCGTCGAGCAGCGGACCGGCCGCCACGCCGGCGCGCTGGAGGGCATGGAAGGCCTCGAGGACGTCGTGGTCGGTCGCCCACGCGCCGATGAGCTCGTCGAGCTCGTCGTGGTGGGCCTGCCTGCCGGCGGCGTCGCCGAAGCGCGGATCATCCCCGAGCTCGGGCCTGCCGAGCACCGACGCGAGGGCGCGCCACGAGTCGTCGTCGTCGACCGAGATCGCGAGCCACCGGCCGCCGCGGCAGCGGTAGAGGCCCTGGGGGGCCTGCCAGCGGTCGCGGTTGCCGAGCCGCTCGGGCGCGACGCCCAGCTCGCAGTCGACGTACACGTCCCCGAGGTGGTTGATGACGTTCTCGCTCTGGCTGAGCTCGACCACCTGGCCTCGCCCGGTGGCCGCGCGGTAGCGCAGGGCGGCGATGGTTGCGAACGCCCCCGCCGGGCCCGAGGCTCCGTCCATGTAGGTGGTGGCCGGGCTGGTCGTGAGGTCAGAGCCCCGGTGCCCGCACAGCGAGAGCAGGCCGGTGAGGCCGTCGAACTGCGCCCCGAAGCCCGTGTAGCCCGACCAGTCGCCGGTCGTGCCCGCCGGCGGCAGCCGCACGACGACGAGGCGCGGGTTGCGCGCCTGGAGCTCGCTCACGTGGATGCCCATGTTGGCGAGCCCCTTGGCCTTGAAGTTCTCGATGAACACGTCCGAGCGCTCCACCAGGCGCATGAGCAGCTCGAGGCCCTCGGGCCGGCGCGTGTCGATCGTGCACGACAGCTTGTTGCGCGCGAGCGAGTTGTTCATCGCGTGGCGGTTCCACGGCCGGTCGGGTTGCCCGGGAGCGGGGGGGCCGTAGAGGGAGCCGAGGAACCCGGGGTTCGTCAGCACCGGGCGGGCCTGGTAGCCCTTGGTGGTCGGCGGCAGCACCCAGGGGTTCTCGACCCGGATGACCTCGGCACCCAGGTCGGCCAGGAACATGGTGGCATACGGCCCCGCCCACACCGTGGTGAGGTCCACCACCCGTACCCCCTCGAGCGGCGGGCGGAGCACGGTGGCGGGAGGTCGCTGGCCCCGACGGCCATCCCCGGGGCTCGGCCCCCCGGCCCCGGCACTGCGCTCGGCAGCGGCCGAGGCTCCCTCCCTGGCAGCCGAGGCACGCTCGGCGGCCAGCTCGGCCTCGAGCTCGGCCTGGTGCTGGCCCAGGCCCGGCGCCAGGCGCCGCAGCGACCAACCGCCCTCGGCGAAGCGGTGCGGGGGCCCGGGCAGGTCGAGGGAGCCGGCGACTGGGTCGTCGGCATGCACCCAGAAGCCGCGCTGGTGGAGGTGGTCGGCGGCGAGGACCTCCTCGGGGCTGTTGACCCCGGCGAGCGGCCACCCCACCGCCTGGGCTGCCGCGGTCGCTTCGGCGCGCGTGCGCGCCAGGAGCCACGGGTACACGGCGGCGTCCACCGCCTCCTTGGTCTCGCCGCGCTCGAAGGCGTCAGGGCGGGCGAAAGCGGCCTTCAGGTTGTCGTCGTCGAGCACCTCGAGCATCTCGTTCAGCTGCTGGGGGGTCGACATCATGGCCATGTAGCCGTCCGCGCAGGGGAAGACGCCGGTCGGGATGAGGGTGTCGCGGGCCGCTGCCAGGGCGCCGGCCACGGGCTGGCATCCCCGGTAGTGGTAGGCGAGCAGCGGCGCCTGGCGCGCCGGCAGGGTGGCGAGCGCCTCCACGGCGGCGCAGTCGACGAAGCAGCCACCGGCGCCGGCCTCCCCGAGCATGGCCGCCGACAAGCCGCCCAGGGCGGCCACGGCGCCCACGAAGTAGAGCCCGAGGTGGGCGGGGAGCCGGAGCGGCTCCTGGTCCGGGTGGCCCTGCAGCAGCAGGGCCCCGCTCGTCGCCTGGACGACGATGTCGTCCCAGCGGTAGTCGGCATAGGGCCCCGTGGCCCCGAACCCGCTGATGTGCACCACCGACAGGCCGGGCACCCGCTCGTGGAGCTCCTCGAAGGAGATGCCGTAGCGCGCCAGGCAGCCCTGGTGGCGCACCTCGACCACCAGCCGTGCGCGCTCGAGCAGGCGCCACAGCCGCTCGCGGGCATCGGGGTCCGCAGGGTCCACCACCACGCTCCGCTTGTTGGTGTTGAGGTGCAAGAAGGCGCCGCTTCGTCGCGTGCCGTCCGGGGCTGCGGGACCCTCGCCTCGGCGGCGCAGCACGTCGCCGCGGGCGGTCTCGACCTTCACGACGTCCGCCCCGAGATCGGCGAACAGCTTCCCGCAGTAGCTGCCGGCGATGCCCTCGGCCAGCTCCACGACCACGATCCCGCTCAGCGCCTGCCGCAACCGCCCACCTCCCCTGCGCCGGAGACGCCCGTCGCGGGCGGCCCTCCGGCGCTCAGCGCGTGCCCGACGCCGGCGACACGAGCGCCGGCGCCCGGATCCTACTGCCCGGGTGCTGCGGCCAGGGCCGTCGCGGCGTCGGGCGTGACCGCTCGGGGTCCCGACGGGCCGACCGCCGCGGCGAGGCCTTGCGGTTCGACCCGCCCACCAGTAGAACGGGCCCGTGACCGACGACGCGCTCGTCGCTGCGGTCGGCGCCGGCTCGCTGACCGAGGCCGACGTCCGCCGCATCGTGTCCGAAGAGCTCGCACGCGCCCTGCGCACCGACCCCGCCTCGAAGCGCGCCGTCATCATCGCCTCCAAGGGGACCCTCGACTGGGCGTACCCGCCGCTCATCCTCGCCAGCGCGGCAGCAGCGTCGAACATGGAGGCGTCGATCTTCTTCACCTTCTACGGCCTCAACATCGTGCGGCGCGACTTCGCGGCGACCGCGATGGTCTCCCCCACCGGCAACCCCGCGATGCCGATGCCCGTGCCCATGGCGGACCTGTTCACCGGGCTGCCGGGGATGAGATCGGTGGCGACGGCCATGATGAAGTCCAGGTTCAAGAAGAAGGGCGTGGCCGGCCTGCAGGAGCTCATCGACGCCTGCCGCGAGCTGGGGGTGCACCTGATGGCGTGCACCATGACCATGGAGGTCTTCGGCTTCTCGCCGGACGACTTCATCGACGGCGTGGAGCTGACGGGCGCCGGCGCCTTCTTGTCCCAGGCGCGCCGTGCCCACCTGACCCTGTTCGTGTGACCAACGAGCCGACTGCCTGAGGCCACCCGACCGAGCATCACCCGACTGCCCGCCTGACCGAGAAGGGTCCCCATGCCAGAGCCCCACGCCGACCGGTTGCTCGACTGCCGCAGGACGCTGTGCCCCATGCCGGTGGTGCGGACGAGCCAGGAGATGCGCACCCTCGCGCCGGGGCAGGTCCTGAAGGTGCTGGCGACCGACCGGGGAGCGATCGTCGACATCCCGGCCTGGGCGAACGACACCGGCAACGAGCTGGTCGACTGGCACGAGGACGGCCAGGACCTCGTCTTTCTCATCCGCAAGGGCGAAGAGGCCTGAGCCTCCCCCCGAAGGCCGAACGCCGCTCAGTGGGCGTGCGCGGACCAGGTGGCGTACATCTCGGCGAAGCGGCCGCCCGCCTCGAGCAGGTCCAGCGGCGAGCCGACCTCGGCGACCCGGCCGCCCTCGACCACCACGATCCGGTCGGCCCGCATGGCTGTCGACAGCCGGTGCGCGATGAGCACCGCCGTGCGGTCCTCGAGCAGCACGTCGAGCGCAGCTTCGATCTTGGTCTCCGACTGCAGGTCGAGGTTCGAGGTTGCCTCGTCGAGGACGAGCACCCGGGGCCGGGCCAAGAAGGCTCTCGCCAGCGCCAGGAGCTGGCGCTCTCCCGACGACAGCGACTGGCCCCGCTCGTGGACCACGGTGTCGATGCCGTCGGGCAGGCGCTCGACGACGTCGAGCATGCCCACGGCCCCGAGCGCCTCCCAGACCTCGTCGTCGCCGGCGTCGGGCCGCGCGAAGGCCACGTTGTCGCGGATCGTGCCGGCGAAGAGGAACGGCTCCTGGGGCACGACGCCGAGCTGGCGCCGGAGCGAGTGGAGGGTCACCCGCCGCAGGTCGTAGCCATCGATGAGGACCCGTCCAGCGAGCGGGTCGTAGAAGCGTGTGACCAGCTTGGCGAGGGTCGACTTGCCCGCTCCCGTCGGCCCGACGAAGGCCACCGTCTCGCCCGGCGCGATGCGCAGGTCGACGTCGCGCACCACCGGCTCGCCGGAGCCGTAGGCGAAGGTCACCGAGTCGAAGACGATCTCGCCCTCGATCGGTGGCAGCTCGACGGCGTCGGGGGCGTCGACGACCGAGGGCTCGGTCGCGAGCAGGGTGCGCAGCTTGAGGATCGAGGCCTGGCCCTGCTGGAACGTGTTGTACTGCTGGGCCAGGAGCTGGATGGGCTGGAAGAACCGGTTCAGGTACAAGAAGAACGAGATGAGGGCCCCGATGCTGAGCGAGTGGTGGAGGACCATGACGCCTCCGATGCCGAGCAGCGCAGCCTGGCCCAGGTAGCCGACCAGCTGGGTGCCCGGCCCGTAGACGGCGGCGATCTGGGCCGTGAAATTGTTGGCGGCCCGGTAGTCCCCCACCACGTTGCGGTGGTGGACGACGTTGTGGCGCTGGCGGTTGTGCGCCGTCACCACCCGGACCCCGTGGAGGCTCTCGGACAGGTCGGCCAGCACGTTGGCGATGCCGTCGCGTACCCGCACGTAGCCGATCTCGGACTCTCGGCGGAACCACACGGTGAGCACGACGGTCACCGGCAGGACCAAGAGGACGGTCACCAGCGCCAGGCGGACGTTGAGGACGAACAGCACCGCCGTGATCACCGCCATGGTCAGCGCCTGCAGGCTGATCTGGGCCAGCCCATCCTGGAGCAGCTGCTGGAGGTTCTCGATGTCGCTCGTCATCCTGCTCATGACGACGCCGGCCTTCTCCGCCGTGAAGAAGTCGAGGGACAGCCGCTGGAGGTGGACGAAGACCTTCACCCGCAGGTCGTTCATGACCCAGGCGGCGAGCCGGCCCGTCACCTTGACCTGGGCCCGCTGTGCGAGGGCAGCTGCCACGGTGCTCGCCAGGTAGAGCCCGGCGACGACGCCCACCACCAACATGCTCCGGTGACCCGGCACCATGCCGTGGTTGACGGCGATGCCGGTCAGCAGGGGCCCGGCCTGCTGGGCGAGCCCGACCAGCACCACGGTCACCATGGCCCCGGCGAGCATCCCGGGGTAGCGGGTCAAGAGGCCCCACAGGGTGAGCGGCCGCCGCTCCTCGGCCGTCGGGCGGGGGGTGAAGGTGGCTGCCGGTTCGCCGTGGTCCGGTTCGCCCGCGAGCAGGCGGTCCACCCCGGCCTGCAGCTCCGATGGGATCCCGCCGAAGGGCAACCCGTCGACCGGCCGGCCCGCCGGCCCCGTGGCGCCGCCGATGGGGGCGCCACCGCCCATGCCACCCCAGGCCATCAGCGAGCCCTCCCGGGGAGCTCTCCTTGCCAGCCGACGCCGGTGCCGGTCACGCGGCCAGGACCCTTCGAGCGAGGCCCGGTGGGCGTCCGGCCGTTGCCGGAAGCGCCGCGCCCACCGACGGCTCCGGCCGCTGCTGCCTCGGCCGCTGCTGCCTCGGCCGCTGCTGCCTCGGCTGCTGCTGCCTCGGCCTGAGCCAGCACCTCGGCGTAGAGGGGAACCGACTCGAGCAGCTCCTGATGGGTCCCGTCGGCGACCACTCGGCCGCCGTCGAGCAGGACGACCCGGTCGGCCAGGCTGATGGTCGAGAGGCGGTGGGCGATGACGAGCGTGGTCCGCCCCTCCATCAGCGTCCGCAGGGCGGCGTGGATCTCCTGCTCGACGTGCACGTCGATCGAGCTGGTGGCGTCGTCGAGGACGAGGATGGGCGGGTTGACGAGGAGCGTGCGGGCGATCGCGATGCGCTGGCGCTGGCCGCCCGACAGGGTGTAGCCCCGCTCCCCCACCACCGTGTCGTAGCCGTCGGGCAGCTCGCGGATGAAGCCGTCTGCCGCCGCCGCCGCGGCCGCCGCCTGCACCTCGGCCAGGTCGGCATGGGGCCGGCCGTAAGCGATGTTGTCGCGGATCGACATTGAGAAGAGGAACGGCTCGTCGAGGACGATCCCGATGTGCGAGCGCAGGCTCGCCAGCGTCAGGTCGCGCACGTCGTGCCCGTCGACGAGGACCGCGCCGTCGTCGACGTCGTAGAAGCGGGCCAGGAGTCGGGCGACGGTCGACTTGCCCGAGCCGGTCCGCCCGACGAGTGCCACCGTCTCACCGGGCCGGACGTGGAGATCGAACCCGTGCAGCACGGGGACCCGCCCACCGCCGGGTGCCCCGGCTGCCGGGGGCGCCGCGTAGGCGAACGACACCGACTCGAAGCGGACATCACCCCGGCACGCCACGAGGTCGACTGCGCCGGGGCGGTCGACGATGGTCGGTCGCTCGTCGAGGATCTCGTAGATCCGGCCGGCCGAGGCGGCGGCCCGCTGGCCCATCATGATGAGCATCCCGAGCATCATGAAGGGGACCTGGAGCATGAGCAGGTAGGCGTTGAAGGCCAGGATGGCTCCCACCCCGAGGCGGCCCTGGATGACCATGGAGCCGCCGAAGAGCAGCACCATCGCCAGCCCGACCTGCGGCAGGCTCTGGATGGCGGGCGTCCACGCGGCACGGATGTCGGCGTCTTTGATGTAGCTCCACTGCAGGCGGTCCGCCGCCCGAGCCAGCGCGCGCACCTGCTGGCGCTCGGCTGCGAACGAGCGCACGACCCGCACCCCGTTGACGTTCTCGTCGACGATGGTGGCGACGTCCGCCAGTCTCGACTGGATGAGCCACGACACCGGGAACATCGACCGCCGCATGCGCACGCCGACGAAGTAGACGAGGGGCATCGTGGCCATGGCGATGAACGCCAGCGGCACGTCGATCGACAGCATGTAACCGAAGGCCACCGCGGCGATGCTGCACTGCACGAGGATCGAGGGCGCGAAGGTCATGTACATCTGCACCGAGCGGATGTCCGAGTTGGCCCGTGAGATCAGCTGGCCCGTCTGCACCCGGTCGTAGAAGGGGAAGGACAGGCGCGTCAGGTGCTCGTAGATGATGTTGCGGAGGTCGAACTCGATGTTGTAGGCGGTCTGGTAGAGGAAGAGGCGAGAGAAGAACGAGGCGACGCCGCCGACGAGGGCGAACGCCACCACCCACCACACGTAGTGGGAGAGCGGCACCGTGCGTGCCACGATCGAGTTGTCGATGGCCCGGTTGAGCAGGTTGGGGATCTGCACCTGCAGGACGAGGTTGACGAACGACAGCCCGAGCGCGGCCAGGAACACGGCCTTGTGGGCGGCCAGGATGGGCAGGGCGCGACGCAGCCAGGACTTGGACCGGTCCGGGTCGACCGAGGCCCGCGGCGCCTCGTAGCGGGGGCCGACGGCCACCGGCACGAAGGGCGACGCACCGAGCGCCTCGGGCGCGGGCAGGTCCCTCGCCTGTGCACCGACGCCGAGCCTCATGGCCTCACTGCGGCATCACCTCGGGCCTCGGTGCTCGCCAGGCGCGCCTGGCGGTGGGCGGCCATCGCATGGAGCCACAGGCGCAGGGCGTCGAAGGCCTGGGCCTCGAGGGCGGGCTCGCCGAGGCTGCCCGCGATCTCGCGCAGGCGGGCCTCGACCCCGCGGTCCGCCTGCGACAGCACGCGGCGACCCTCGGCGGTGAGCTCGTGGGAGACCGTGCGCCGGTCGGTGTCGGCGTGGCGCCGCTGGATCAGCCCGCGCGCCACGAGCCCGTCAGTGAGGCCGGTCACGCTCGGTGGCCGGACCGCCAGTCGGCGTGCCATGGCCGAGGAGCTGGCCGACCCCTCCGACAGCAGGATCAGCATGCGGTACTGGGGGAGCGAGAGGCCGACCTCGCCCAGCCCGAGCTCCACCTGCTTGGCCAGCCACGCGGCGGCCCGGCCAGGGTGGGTGGCCGTCCGCGCGACGACCCCGGACATTTCGGTGCTCACATCATTAGGTTACCTTACGAGGGCGCGCTGCGGCCGCCCGCCCCGCTGGCCCATGACCGGCGGGCCTGGGGGCCGCCTGGCCCGCCCGCCACAGGCGGCCCCGGGGGGCCACCCGACCTCCGGGCAGAGCCGCGCCTCGGCGGGAGCTGGCCCCTCACGAGCTACCCGCGGCCTGGCGGTACGCGGCCACGTGGCGCGCGGCACTCTCGTCCCAGGTCCGCCTCCCGGCCGCGGCGAGCCCCCGGCGGCGCCGCTCGTCGCGGGCGGCTCCCTCTGCCTCGAGGGCGGCCCCGATGGCCTCGGCGAGGGCGTCGACGTCGCCGGGCGGCGTGAGCAGCGCCGCGCCGTCGGCCAGCTCGGCCATGGCCGTGCCCGAAGTGGTGACCAAGGCTGCCCCGCATGCCAGCGCCTCGAGGGCCGGGAGCCCGTACCCCTCCTCGACCGCGGGGTAGGCGACGACCGCGGCCCGCCGGAGCAGGGCGGGCACGGAGGCGTCAGGGACGTAGCCGGTCCGCCTGACCCGGTCGCCATGGCGAGCGGCAGCGAGGGCGCGCTCCACCTCGTCGAGGCCCCATCCGGGCTGGCCCGCCAGCACGAGCTCCACGTCGGAGTGCGTCGTCGCCACACGGTCGAACGCCCGCACCAGCCCCGCCACCCCCTTGCGAGGCTCGAGGGTGCCGACGAACACCACCATCGGGCGACCCGGATCGAGGCCGAGCGAACGCAACGCGGCCTCGTCGTGGCCGGGAGCCGGCTCGTCGGGGCGGAACGTGACCAGGTCCACCCCGTGCGGGGCCACGACGACGGGCACCGACACCGGGCAGACCTGCGCCAGGCGTTCGGCCGTGCGCGCCGACACGCACACCACCACCGCCGCCCGGCGGCACGCCCGCCTGATGGCGCGCCGGAACAGCCACACCTTCGAGCGCTCGTGCCACTCGGGATGGTCGAAGAACGTGAGGTCGTGGACCGTCACCACGACCGGCACCCGCGCTCGCTCGGGCATCGTGTAGTGCGGGCCGTGGTGCACCGCCGGCCCGAGCCCGTCGAGGAGGCCGGGCAGCGCGAGCTGCTCCCAGGCCAGCCTGGCCGGACGCGTGCGCGGTGCCACCTCGACCACCTCGATGCCGTCTGCCCCTGCGGCGCGCGAGGCGGTGCCGTCGGGGCGCGGGGTGGCGCCGGCGGCGCGCGAGGCGACGCCGGCGAGGCCGCGCCAGCGGGCAGCGTCGCCCCGGCGGGCAACGGCCACGAGCTCGACGTCTCCACGGCGGGCCAGCGCGCGGGCGAGCTCGGTCGTGTACCGGCCCGCGCCGGCCGGCGACGGCGGCACGGCGCTCACGTCGAGGCTCACCCGCAGAGGGACGGTCCCCGCGGGCTCGCCGGGGAGGACCGGGCCGGTCATGCCAGGGACTCCCACACGGCGACGTGGCCTGCCGCCGCCTGCCGCCAGGAGCGCGTGGCGGCCAGCTCCTTGCCGGCCTGCCCGAGGCGTGCCCGGGTCGCGGGGTCGGTGCACGCCTGCACCAGAGCCTCGGCGATGGCCTCGACGGCGTCCGGCGCCACCCGGAGAGCGGCCGCCGGCGCTCCCGGGGCGGGGGTGACGCTCGGCACGGCGGTGGACGTGACGACGGGCACCCCGAAGGACATCGCCTCGAGCGGGGGCAACCCGAAGCCCTCGGCCAGGGGGACGTAGGCGAACGCCCGGGCCGAGGCGTACAGACCGGCGAGCACGCCGTCGGGCACCGGCCCGACCACCGCCACCCCTGTGGGGCCCGCGACCCCGCGGCCGACGCCGGCATCGCCCCAACCTCGTGGCCCGACCACCACGAGCGGCCACGGCTCGTCGAGCGCCGGCCGGGCCAGCTCGTAGGCCGCCACCAGGCGACCCAGGTTCTTGCGTGGCTCGAGGGTGCCGACGGTCAGCAGGTAGCCGCCGCGCACGCCGTGGCGACCGAGGAGCGCCGCTGCAGCCTCGTGGTCGGGCTCAGGAAGGTGGTCGCAGCCTTCGGGCACCACCGACACCGCGCCGGGCGACGCGCCGGCACCGATCAGCTCTGCCGCCACGGGCTCGGAGGGGACCACGAACGCGGTGGCCAGGCGCAGGGCGCGGCCGAGCGCCGCCTCGTGCCAGTGGCGCCCCCGCCAGGTGGTCGCCTCGGGGTGCTGGCGCCACGCCAGGTCGTGGACGGTCACGACGAGGGACGCCCGACCGCCCGCGGTACCACCCCGTGGCCGGGGAAAGGCGAGAGAGCTGGCGTGGAGGACGTCGAAGCGTCCACGAGCCCCGAGCACCCCGAGGTCCCAGGCAGCGGTGAGGAGGGTGCCGGGCAGCGGCGACAACCGGAGCGGGAGCCCGAAGCACCGGAGCGGGTCGTCGTGCCGGCCGGGCGGTGCCGCCGGCCGCGAGCGACCAGCGCGGCTGGCGAGGAGCTCCACGGCCACCCCCCGGCCAGCGCCGAGGGCGGCCAGGCCCAGCAGGAGCCCGCGGGTGTAGGTGCCCACCCCCCCCGGGACGGGCCGGCGAAGCTGCTGGGCGACGAGGCCCACCCGCAGCGCCGAGGCAGTAGCGGCCCGGCCACCCGCGGTCATCGCCACCGCCCTCGCGCCGTGCCCGCGCCAGCTGCGTCGCAGTACAGCCCGACCAGGCCCTCGGCGCACCGCTCCCAGCTGAACGCGGCGGCGCGGGCCGACCCCCGGGCCACGAGTGCCCGGCGGTGCTCCTCGGAGGCGAGGACCGCTCCGAGGGCGTCGGCGAGCGCGTCGCGGTCGCCGGCCGTCACGAGCTCGGCCCCGTCGCCGAGCACCTCGGGCAGGGCACCCGCCCGGGTGGCGACGACCGGCACCCCTGCGGCCATGGCCTGCAGGGGCGGGAAACCGAAGCCCTCGTAGCGCGAGGGGAAGGCGAGGACGGCCGCCCCCCGAAGCAGCGCCCACAGCCGGTGGTCGTCCACCCAGCCCGTCCGCACGATGCGCGACCGTGCCGGCGATGCCTCGACGGCCTCGGCCAGGTCCCGCTCCCCCCACCCCACCGGGCCGGTCAGCACCAGCGCCACGTCGCGGTGCTCGCCGGCAAGGCGTGTGAACGCCTCGACCAGGCCAGGCAGGTCCTTTCGGGGCTCGGCCGTGCCGACGGCCAGCACGTAGCGATCCGTGCCCGCCGGGAGGGTGACCGGGGAAGGGCCGCCTGCGGCGCGCGGCGGCGCCGGCACGCCCGAGTGCACCGCCCGGACCCGTGCCGGATCGACGCCGAAGGCCTCGACCACTTCTGCAGCCACGAACGACGAGGGCGTGTGGACCCATGCGCCCCGGTGGAGTGCGCGCTCGATGAGCTCGGGGTAGACCAGGGTGGCCCGGTCGCACAGCTCGGGGAAGTGAAGGGTGGTCAGATCGTGGACGGTCACCACCGCCGCGGCCCGCCTGGTCGGCGGCACCACGAAGTTGGTGCCGTGGACCACGTCACAGCGTCCGACGAACCACTCCACCGGCGGCCCTGGCACCCGGCGCCACAGGGCGTGCAGCGGCCTCGCCGGCATGGGCCGCTGCCGGCTGCCCACACCGTCGGGCAGCGCGCCGACGAGGCGATGGCGACGGCGCCAGCTGACCGCGAAGGCCTCGATCGACACGTCACCCCGGCGGGCCAGGGCGCCCAGCAGGCTGCGGCAGAACACCCCGACACCGGTCGGCGGGGCGAGCAGCGGCGTGGCGTCGACCCGCACGGTCAGCCGGCTCCCGACGGCCGCCGGACCGGGATCCGCGCTCACCACCGGTCCCCTGCCCCACGGGCCTCGGCGAGCACCTCGTCGGACAGCGCCGGCCACGCGTCGGCGGCCCAGGAGCCGAAGGGCCGGTCGGTCAGGACCCCCAGGGCCACGTGCTCGGCGGGATCCACCCAGAGGAAGCAGCCGGAGGCGCCGAAGTGGCCGAAGGTGGCCGGGCTGTTGGCCGACCCCGTCCAGTGGGGGTGCTTGGCGTCGCGCAGCTCGAAGCCGAGCCCCCAGTCGCAGGGGTCCTGCAGGCCGAACCCCGGGAGCATGCCCGCCAGCCCGGCGAAAGCGACCTCGGTGGCCTGCCGGAGGGTGCCGGGATGCACCAGCCGGGGCACCAGCAGCTCCTCGGCCAGGCGGGCGAGGTCCCCAACCGTGCCCGCCAGGTCCCTCGCCGGCGACCGGCCGCCGACCCAGCGCGCCCGGCTCATCGAGAGCGGCCGGCAGACCGCCTGGTCGACGTAGTCCGCGAACGGCATGGACGCCTGCCGGCCGACGTGGGCGCCCAGCTCGTCGAACCCTGCACTCGAGTAGATCCGCCGCCGGCCCGGCGGCGCCAGCACGACCGGGGCGTCCGGCGCCAGGCCCGACGCGTGCGCCAGGAGGTGGGCGACCGTCGAGCCGGGGGGCCCCGCCGGGTCCTCGAGGCGCACCGTTCCCTCCTCGACGGCCACGAGCACGGCCAGGGTGCTGCACAGCTTGGTGACCGACGCCCACCCGAACACGTGGTCGGCGTCGCCGGCGACGACGCTGCGGAGGGCCGCCGGGCGGCCGGGCTCGGCCGCCACCGCCACCGCCGCCCAGGCGCCGACGCCCCACGCCGCAATGCTGCCGAGCGCCCGCATGCCGGGGCGAGCGTACTGCACGGCCCCGCGCACGGCCCGGGCCCGGCGGGCCCCGGCCAGCCGCTCCGGAGCACGTCGGCCGGGGCCGACGCGGGCAGTCGCCCGGGCCACAGCTCCTCGCGCGCCGACGGGCGCCCGGGCCAAGAGCCCCAGGCGCCCGTCGAGCGCTGCATCGATCCCCGCCACCACGGCGCCGCGACAGGGCGCCGGGTGCCAGTCGGTCAGAACGTGAGCTTCGTGCCGCAGAACTTGCCGCCCGGAGCCCCCGCCGCCGGGGTGAACTGGCCGTTCTTCATCTGCAGCAGGTAGTAGCACATGGTCGGGGGGAACATCTTGGGCGTGCCGAAGTTGGTGAACGAGGTCGGGCTCGACAAGAGGTCACCGGGGTTGAAGTTCGACACCGTCCGGAAGTTCTTGATGAACGACGCCCGGGTCGGGTTCTTGCCGGCGGCCTGCAGGCCCTTGATCATCGTCTCGGTCGCCAGGTAGGAGCCGAGGAGCCCGAAGTCGGGCAGGCCGCCCTTGTACCCGCGGGCGTACTTCCTCAGGTTGGCGAACATGGTGGCGACCGCCGGGTTCGACGGCGTCAGGTACTCCTGGCTCAAGATGTAGTCGCCGTCGAGCGCTGCGACGGCCGACGGGCTCGACAGCACGTTCTGGTCGTAGCCGGTGTAGTACAGCTGCCTGCCCGTGAAGCCAGCCTGCTTCAGGGCCGTGGCCAGCGCGATGTCCGAGGCGTCGACGAACGAACCGATGACCCCGTTGCACCCGGCTGCTTTGATCTGCAGGACGTCAGAGGTGAAGTCGACCCCGCCGAAGGGCACCGAGAGGTTCTCGTAGCAGACCGAGATGCCGACCTTCTTGGCGGCAGCCTCGGCGGCCTTCACGCTCGCCTGCGAGGACGGCGAGATGCCGTAGGCCAGCACCCCCAGCTTGGTCACGCCCATGGCCTTCAGCATCTTGCCGAGGAGCGTGTAGGTGTAGAAGGTGTTGTTCTGCTCGGCCGACACCGAGAAGGCGTCGTTGAACATGTTGGAGTAGGGCTGGTCGTACCACTCGTACCCGTCGAACGCGTTGCCCACGACCGGGATGCCCTGCTGCTGGAAGTAGCGGACGCCGCCGAAGGTGAACGACGAGAATGGGATGACGGCAAAGACGTTCTTGTTCAAGACGAGGTCCTGCGCGGCGGTGAGGAATTGGGCCGGGCTGGACTGGTCGTCGGCCGAGACCACCTCGATCTTGCGGCCGTCCACCCCGCCCTTGGCGTTCTGGGCGTCGACCGCCGCCAGCACGCCCTGCTCGCCATCGGCAAAGGTCGACGAGGCGACGCCGGTCACGGAGGTGATGTAGCCGATCTTGATCGTCTTGGCGGTGACGCCCGGGGCGAAAGTGGCGCCCTGCGCGACGCCCCCTGCGGCGACGACGGCCGTCGACGCGATCGTGGCCGACGCCAGCGCCGCCAGCATCCGTGCCATCCGGTGCTTCCTCATCCTCATTCGGCTCCTCACCTTGTTCCGGCTCCTGCACTTCATCGGCTCAGCTGCTCCGTCCGCCCGCGACTGCTCCGTCCGCCCGCGACTGCTCCGTCCGCCCGCAGCTGCTCCGTCCGCCCGCGACCCCACCCACCACAGTGTTGCGTGGGGAAGACAGACAGGCGCCGAAGATTACGAATGGGCGTCGCTGCTGTCAAAGTAGCCCGAAGGGCCCTGCAAGCTCCTCTTGCGATCGGGAAGCCCTAGGCTGGGCCGGTGCTCGTGGCCCTTGCAGGAGGAGTGGGGGCAGCGCGGCTGCTGTCGGGCCTGGTGCAGGTGGTCGACCCGGCGTCGATCACGGCGATCGTGAACACCGGCGACGACCTCGTGCTCCACGGCCTGCACGTGAGCCCCGACGTCGACACAATCACCTACACGCTGGCGGGCGTCGCGAACCCCGACACGGGATGGGGTCTGGCCGCCGAGAGCTGGACGGTCATGGAAGAGCTCGGCCAGCTCGGCGGGGAGGACTGGTTCCGCCTGGGCGATCGCGACCTCGCCACGCACCTCTACCGCACCCAGCGCCTGGCAGAGGGCGCCACGCTGACCGAGGTGACGAGCGAGCTCGCCATGCGCCGCCGGGTCGGCGTCCGGATCCTGCCGATGTCCGACGATCCCGTCCGCACCCGGCTCACCCTGGCCGCCGAACCTGACGGCAACGGCCAGGGCGACGTGGCGGCGGCCCCGGCGGCCGAGCCGGGCGGGGCTCGGCAGGCAAGCCGGGAGGTGGCGTTCCAGGACTACTTCGTCCGGCTGCGCCACGGCGTGCCCGTGGAGTCGGTGCGCTTCGAGGGGGCGGCGGCCGCCCGCCCGGCCCCCGGTGTCCTCGATGCGATCGCGGCCGCCGAGCTCGTCGTCGGGTGCCCGTCGAACCCGATCGTCTCCCTCGGGCCGATCCTGGCCGTGCCGGGTGTGCGCCAGGCGCTCTCGGCGAGGCGGCGCGACGTGGTGGCGGTGTCCCCCATCGTGGCCGGCGCCGCCCTCAAGGGCCCCGCCGACCGCCTGCTCGAGGAATTGGGCCACGAGCGCTCGGTGGTGGGCGTGGCGCGGCTGTACGCGGACTGGGCAGGCACGCTCGTCGTCGACGAGGCCGACGCCGAGCTCGCCCCGGCCGTCGAGGCGGCCGGGGTCCGCTGCGTGGTCGCCCCGACGATCATGTCGACACCGGCGCGAGCGGCCGCCCTCGCCAAGGTGGTCCTCGATGCCGCTGCCTGAGCGTCGCGGCGGGGACCCTCCCGCGGGCGGTCTGGTGGTGCTGCCCGTGGCGGGCATCGGCGAGGTCGCACCCGGCGATGACCTGGTCGCGCTGGTGTGCGGCGCGCTGTGGCCGGCGAGCCCCGAGGGGCCGGCGCTGCGCGACGCCGACGTGCTCGTCGTGACCCAGAAGGTCGTCTCCAAGGCCGAAGGGCGCCTCGTCGCGGTCGACGACGACCGGCCGGAGGCCAAGGCACAGCTGGTCGAGCGCGAGGCCGTCAGGGTCCTGCGGCGCCGGGGCGAGCTGCTCGTCACCGAGACGTCGCACGGGTTCGTGTGCGCCAACGCAGGCGTGGACCTCTCCAACGTGGCGAGCGGCACCGCGGCGCTGCTGCCCGTGGACCCCGACCGCTCGGCGCGGCGAGTGCAGGCCGGCCTGCGGCGCCGGCTCGGCGTCGAGGTCGGGGTGATCGTGTCCGACACCTTCGGCCGGGCCTGGCGGCGGGGGGTGACCGACGTGGCGATCGGGGTGGCCGGGGTGGCCGGGGTCGTCGACCTCCGGGGCACGACCGACGCCCTCGGCCGCGAGCTCGTGGCGACCGAGGTCTGCGTGGCCGACGAGATCGCCGGTGCCGCCGAGCTCGTGATGGGCAAGGACCGCAACGTGCCGGTCGCCGTCGTGCGGGGCGTGGACCCCAGGTGGCTCCGCCCAGGGTCGGTGGCCGCCGAGATCGTGCGCCCCCCCGCCGAGGACCTGTTCCGCTGACGCGGGCGGGCAGGTCGACGCGGCTGGAGAACAGGGGCGGGAGAACAGGGGCTGGAGAACAGGGGCGGGAGAACAGGGGCGGGAGAACAGGGGCGGCGGGGCGGGCGTCAGGGCATGGTCCCCGGCGCCCTCTGGCGTGACCGGACGTGATCGAGCACCGCCCGGGTGCCGTCGGCCAGGTCCGTCCACGGCCGCCAGCCGAGGTGGATCTCGGCCCGCCCCACGTCGAGGCTCGAGCGAAGCAGCTCGCCGGGCCGCGCGGGGGCGTAGGTGGGAGCCCGGTCGACCCCGGCCTGCGCCGCCATCACGGCGTAGAGCTCGTTGACCGACGTCTCCCGCCCCGTTCCGATGTTGCACACGAGCCCCCCGCCGCGGGCGGCAGCCCGCACGAAGGCGTCGACCACGTCGTCGACGAACACGAAGTCGCGGGTCTGCGCACCGTCGCCGTAGATGACGACCGGCGATCCCCGGACGAGGCGCTCGGCGAAGATGGCCACCACCCCCGCCTCGCCGTGGGGGTCCTGGCGGGGCCCGTACACGTTGCCGAGGGCCAGGGCCACGAACTCGAGCGCGTGGAGCTCGCGGTAGGCGACGAGGTAGTCCAGCACGACTTTCTTCGACACCCCGTAGGGAGAGAGGGGCCGATGGGGGTGCGACTCCTTCACCGGCAGGTCCGCCTCACCGGGCTCGCCGTAGAGGGTGCCGCCGCTGGCGGCGAACACCACCCGCTCGGAACCGGCGGCCCGCGCCCCCTCGAGGACGTTGAGCGACCCGAGGATGTTGACCTCCGCATCGAACACCGGCTGGTTCACCGACACCCGCACGTCGGCCTGGGCGGCGAGGTGGAAGACGACATCGGGGCGCCGCCGCGCCACCACGTCGACCAGCTCGGGCGCCCGGACGTCGAGCTGATGGATGGTGAGCCGGCCCTTGAAGCCGCCCCGCGCCGCGGCCAGGTTCGACAGCGACCCCGTCGACAGGTTGTCCACCACGTCGACCTCGTGCCCCTCGGCGAGCAGGCGGTCGACGAGCGTGGAGCCGATGAAGCCCGCGCCGCCGGTCACCAGCGTCCGCACCGGCCACCCTCCTCCGCACCCCGGGCCCGCAGCGCGCGGCGCGGCGCGGGCCTTCCCACCGGGCTCCGCCCCGCCGGTCGCACGCCGAGCGGGCTCATGCCGGAACCCGTCGACCGTCGAGCACCGTGCCGGGCGCGACCACGGCCTCCGCGCCGACGACGGACAGCCCCCGCACGACCGCACCCGCGCCGACGGTGGCGCGCGGCCCGATGATGGAGCCGTCGACCTCGGCGCCCGCCTCCACGCGGGCGCCGTCGAGGACCACGGACTCGATCACGGCGGCACCAGCCTCGACCACCGAACCGGGCCCCAGGACGCCACGGCGCACGGCGGCCCCTGCCGCCACCCGAGCCCCGTCGCCGACCCAGCAGCTCTGGTCGACGGCTCCGTCGACCAGCGGCGAGCCCACCGTCCACGCGCCACCCGGCCCGCGCCTTGCCCCCGGCGAAGGCGGCTCCCCTCGGCGACCCTCCAGCAGGTCGCGGCATGCCTGCACGTAGGCGGCGGGAGTCCCCAGGTCGAGCCAGTAGGCGCCGCCGTCGTCCATCGCGAACAGCGAGCCGTCCGCCACCATGGCCGGGAACGTCTCACGCTCGATGGACACCGCCCGGCCGGTCGGGATCCGTGCGAGCACCGACGGCTCGAGGACGTAGGTGCCGGCGTTGACGAGGTCGGTGGGCGCTTCCTCGCGCCGGGGTTTCTCCACGAACGCGGTCACCCTCCCGTGCTCGTCGGTGGGCACCACCCCGAAGGCAGACGGGTCCGGCACGGGGTGCAAGGCGATGGTCCCCTCGGCGCCGTGCTTGCGGTGGAACGCGACGAGCGCGCTCACGTCGAGGTCGGTCACGACGTCGCCGTTCACCACCACGAACGTGTCGTCGACACCCCCCGCGCGGGCGGCGAACCGGACCGCGCCGGCCGTGTCGAGGGGCTCGGGCTCCACCGCGTACACCAGGTGCACGCCCGCCACCTCGCCGTCGGGATAGGCGCGCACGAAGGCGTCGGGGAGGTACCCGAGCGACAGGACCGCCTCGTCGATCCCGTGCACCGCCAGGGCACCGAGCACCCGCTCGATCATCGGCACGCCGACCACGGGCAGCATCTGCTTGGGGACGGTCAGGGTGAGCGGACGGAGGCGGGTCCCCTCCCCACCGACCAACACGACGGCCTGCACCGCTCAGGAAGGGCTCGGGCGCACGGTCACTTCTTGGAGCCGGGTGCCGTGGTGGTCGGCGCGGTCGTGGGCGCGGACGTGGTCGGGGTCGTGGTCGGGGCGGTGGAGCTCGACCCTGGCGTCGAGGGGGACGTCGAGGAGGCAGTGGCCGCCCGCAGCACGGCCAGCTCCACGGTGCTCGACTTGGTCGCCGCCTCGCCCTTCGGGCCGAACACCACGGTCACAAAGGAGTTCGGCTTCCACTTGAGCGAAGGCGGGTCGCTCACGACCTGTGACGTCTTGGCGGTCAGGTTGGGCCAGAAGTGGACCTGGACGACGGCGCGCCTGCCGGCGTCGGGCGTGCCGGCCGGGCAGGCCTCGCCATTGCGATAGACGGGCTTGCCGGGGTACCGCAGCGACGTGGCCGTGATCGACAGGCCGGGGTACGACGACACGAAGCGGCCCAGCGTGGCGTTGTCGCCCGCCTCGGCGGCCTTCTTGGGCGAGATGACGACCACGCCGTCCCCCGACGTGCTGAGGCCGACCTGGGAGGCGTTGGTGCTCGCCGGCAGGGAGGGCAGGGCGCTGCCGCACACCTGGAAGTCCAGCCCCGCGTACCACGTGGTGCCCACCGTGGGCGCCACAGCCGACGCCGAGGCGGGGTGCTGGTACTCGTAACGGGCGTAGACGAGCGACGCCAGCCCGAGGACGACGATGATCACGAGCGCGGCATACCAGTTGGTCGGGACCTGGCCCCGGTAGGTCCGTCCGCCGCCGGTGGACGCGGCCCGCTGCACCCACTTGCCGGTGGACTGTCGTGGCATTGCGGCGCAAACCGTAGCCGAAGACCGACGACGCTCGGCCCTCGCCGCCGCCTGCCGAGGCGGCAGCTCGCGTCACGGCGGCGGGGCGCCCACCCCTGCGAGCGGCCCGGCGCGGTGGCGGGCCAACGACCGGTAGAGGGCGACGGTGTCGGGGTGGACGGCAGCCAGGGCGCGCCGCGCCGTGCCGCTCGGGGCGCTCGCCCGCACCACCTCCTCGCCCGACACCAGGCGCACGAGCTCCCACATGGTCGACTCCACCCCTGCCGGGTTCCCCTGGGCGTCTGCGGCCCGGAGCAGCACCCGGTAGAGACGCTCGTCGTACGGGCTGGCACGGAGGCCCCGCCGGGCCGCCCATGCCGCCTCGGTGGCGTCCCCCGCCGCCATGCGTCGATCGGCAAGTCGCAGCGCCAGGGCGACCACCGCCTCTTCCACGCCGGCGGCCAGCCCCTCGAGCACGGTCCAATCAGGGCTGCGGAGTCCGTCGAAGGGCCTCCCGCGCACCAGGGCCAGCGCCGCCCGCCAGCTCGAGGGGTCGCCGGCTGCCGCGGCGGCCTCGAACCGCTGCCAGTCGCTCGCCACCGTCGGGGCCAGGCGAAGCCGGCCGTGACCGTGGGGCAGGTGGTCGCGCCCGTCGCTGCCCCGTCCGAGCGAGCGCCGCGCTGCAGACGCGGTGGAATGCAGGGTCGGCCGCGCCATCACCCGGTCCGGCCACAACGCGGTCGACCAGGCCTCGGTCGTGGCCCCCTGCCGGTGCATGGCCAGGTAGACCACCAGGTCCAGGCTGTAGGCCCGGCTGAAGGGCCGGGCGGCTCCCCGGACCTCCACCGGCCCGAGGACGGCCACCTCCACCTCGGCGGCGCCGGCGTGCGGGGGCGCCAGGACCGGTGCACGGGGTGCGGTCGCCATGCCCGCTCCTGCCGCTTCCGCCATCGCCCGATCCTCCGTGCCACGTCGCCACTCCGGTCGACGACGGCACCACCCCGCCGCTCCCGGTCTGCGCAACGGAACGGTCGGGACGTGCGCCACGTGCGCCGCGCGGCGGTCGAGGCCGGCGCGCCCCGCCCACCTGTGGACGGTCGCGCTGGCGGCACCAGCGGGCTCCGCTGGCCAGGGACCTGGTCAGGGTCTGGTCAGGGTCCGGTCAGGCGGCCTGTCAGGGTCTGCTCTGGCGGCCTCTCAGGTCTGGTCTGGACCTGGTCAGGCTGGTCAGGCGGCCTGGCGCGTGCCGCCGGAGCGCTGCCAGCCGCCCCCTCGGGGCGGGATGCCAGCCCCCGCGCTCCCCCTGCTGCGCCGGAGCGCCGACTCGACGGTCGACAGGTACAGGACGCCGACCACCCGGCCGGCGTCTGAGACGGCCAGCACCTCGCGCTGCGACGAGGCGAAGGCATCGACGGCGTCGGGCACGACGGGCAGTTGGGCCTCGATCACCGGCGTCCGGCGGTCGCACAGCGGGCCGACGGGCGCGTCGGGATGGGACCCCACCAGGTCGGACATCGAGATCGTGCCCAGGAAGGGGCCGTCCTCCCACTCGACGACGGGCAGGACGCGGCCCGGGAATCCGGCGAGCCACGGCGCGAGCTGACCGGCGGTGACCGCGGCCTGCACCGGCACGGGCTCAGGGACCATGAGATCGCGAACCCGCACGCCTTCGAAGGCGGCGCGGACGGCCGCGTTGCGCCGTTCGCCCGAGGCGCCGGCCATCACGAAGGCCCCGATGAAGAGCAGCCACCAGTCGATCCACAACCCGACGACGATCATGGCGACCCCGATGCCGTACGACACGTCGGCGGCGATGGCGGTGGCACGCACCGGGCCGCGGCGCCTGGCGAGCAGCGCGCGCAGCACCCGCCCGCCGTCCATCGGGATGGCCGGCAGGAGGTTGAACCCGGCGAGGACCACGTTCATCCAGCCGAGGCGCGCGAGCCACGAGCCACTCACGAGCGTCGGAGGCCACACACCCATCCCGAGGGCGAGTGCCAGGCCGACGAGCAGGGCCCCGAGAGCGAGGCTCGTCAGGGGGCCGACGATGGCGACCCGCAGCTCCTCGGAGGGCACCGGCGACATGCGCTCGATCTCCGACATGCCCCCGATCGGCAGCAGCACGATGTCCTTCACCGTCATGCCGAGGCGCTTGGCCACGATGCTGTGGGCGAGCTCGTGGACCGTCACGGACGCGAACAGGGCCACGATCCAGAGCCCGAGCACCACTGCCGCCGAGGTGCCGCCACCGGCCGCGACGATGAGCAGGGCGAGCAGGAGGAAGGACCAGTGGACGCGGATCGGCACGCCGGCGACGGTCCCGATCTTGAGCGAGCCCTTCATCTGCCGATCACGTCCCTTCCGCTGCCCGGCTCCTCACGGGTCTCCCCACGGGATGCGTGAGGCCCACTCGGCGGCTCGGCCGTGGCGAAGGCCGCCCACCGGTACCTGCTCAGCCACGCTACCTGCCGAAGCTGCCACTCACCGCCCAGGGCCTTGGCGCCTCGCCGCCCGCCGGACCTCACCCCGGCCGCCACCGGGGCGGAGGGGACGTGGCGTCGACGACGCGGCTCGACGGTCCGTGGCCCGGGCGACCGCCGCCCCGCGTGCCGACGGGCCGCACCGCGGTGCGGGCGCCCTCCAGCTGCGCCGCCAGGGCACGGAGCCGCTCCAGCCGGGCGTCGAGCTCGCCCAGGAAGGCGTCGATCTTGGCGACCTTGGCGACCACCTTGGCCCGCAGGTCCTCCTGGATCGCCAGTCCCTCCGCGAGGAGCTGCGCCTGGCGAGCGGGGTCGGCGGCACCGGCACGGTACTCCCGACGCAGCTCCTCGAGGCGGTCCTCGTTGGCGAGGATGGTCCGGATCTCGTCGAGGTTGAACCCGAGCAGGTCGCGCAGCTCCTTGATCCGGGCCACCCGGGCGAGGTCTGCCTGGGCATAGTGCCGGGTGCGGCCCGGCGTGCGGCCAGCCGGCCTGAGGAGACCGATCTCCTCGTAGTAGCGCAGGGTGCGCTCCGACACCCCGAGGAGCGCCGCCGCCCGGCCGATCGGCAGGGTCGCCTCGCTCGGCTCGGCCGCCTCGGCGGCAGGCCCGGCAGAGGCGGCAGCTGCTGGCCGGCCCCCCGGTGGCATGCTCGAGCCAGGGCTGCCCCGCTGGCGGCTGGGAGCGACGTCGGCGGTCACCATGGCGGCTCCCCCTCGGTCGCCCGGCTGCCGGTCGCCCGCGTGCCGGCCGTCCCTCCGCCCGGGGCCGGTCCGGCAGGGCCCCCCCTTCCGGCCACCCGCCCGTCGGGAGCCGGTCCGACGGGGGCCGGCCCGGCCCGGCCACGATCGCCAGCGCGCGTCACCGCCGCCTTGGCCCCCGCGCCCGCCCGAACCGGGGCCCGGACCTCGCGCTCCACGCCGGGGAGCCCGTTCCCCTCGGGCGGTCCCGCGGCCGCCACGGCATGCCCGCCGCCGATGGCCGGCGCCGGTTCGGCCTCGCCCTCCCCGTAGACGAACCGCCGCCCGCGGAGCCACGAGGCCACGGCCGCCAGCAGGCACGCAGCCAGGGCGAAGTCGAGCGCCGTCCGCAGCCCGCTCATGAAGGGGGGCGCGATCAGGTGGGGGAAGAACGTCCGGCCGGTCAGCAGGTGCTGGTGAGCCTGCGAGAGGTGTGGCAGCACGGGGCGGAGCAGGATCGCCATCGGGTTGTAGCCGAGGAAGGCGGCGAACAGGCTGCTCACGGCGGGAAGGTGGGAGATGCGAGCCGCGTCGGCCACCGGCACGCCCTGGGCCACCAGGCCGCGGTCGAGCGAGTGCGGGAGGCTCGAGGACAGCCCGACGATGATGAGCGTGAAGAAGATGCCGATCGACAGCACCATCGAGGAGTTCTGGAACGTGGCCGCCATCCCCGAGCCTGCGCCCCTCTGGCTCGGGGGCAGGCTGTTCATGATCCCGGCCTGGTTGGGCGAGGAGAAGAGCCCCGACGCCAGGCCGTAGCCGAAGAGCAGCAGGGCGAACCACACGTACTGGAAGTCGGCGGGCAGCGTCTGGAGGAGCGCGAACATCACCGCTGCCGCCACCATGCCCCCGGTGGCGAACGGTCGGGCGCCGAAGCGGTCGGACAGCGAGCCGGCGATCGGCCCGGCCACGAGGAACCCCACGGTCATGGGGACCATGTAGATGCCGGCCCACAGGGGGGTCGAGGCGAAGCTGTACCCGTGCAGCGGCAGCCAGATGCCCTGCAACCAGATGATGAGGATGAACATCATCCCACCCCGGGCCAGCGAGGACAGGAGGCTGGCGATGTTGCCGGCGGTGAAGGGCCGGATCCGGAAGAGGCGCAGGCGGAACATCGGCTGGTCGACCCGGGTCTCGATCCAGGCGAACACGACGAGCACGGCCAGGCCGCCCAAGAGCGCGCCGAGCACCCTCGGGTTGGTCCACCCCATCAGGTGGTGCCCGTAGGGCAGGACCCCGTAGGTGATGCCGACCAGCACGGCCACCAGCCCGACGGCGAAGGTCACGTTGCCCCACCAGTCGATCCTCGACGGCAGGCGCACGCCCGTGTCGCGCAGCTTGAGGTACGCCCACACGGTGCCGAAGAGCCCGACGGGAACCGAGATCAGGAACACGAGGCGCCACGAGACCGGGCCCAGGAGGCCGCCCAGGATGAGCCCGATGAAGGACCCGGCGATGGCAGCCACGGTGTTGATGCCCAAGGCGAGCCCTCGCTGGTTCTCGGGGAAGGCGTCGGTGAGGATGGCGCTCGAGTTCGCGAACAGCAACGCCCCGCCGACTCCCTGCAGCACGCGCATCACCACCATGTAGAGCGCCCCGGCGGCACCGTGCAGCCACGTGACCGACAGCAGGATCGAGAAGGCCGTGAAGACGGCGAAGCCCAGGTTGTACATCCGCACGCGGCCGTACATGTCGCCGATCCGGCCGAAGGTGACGACGAGCACGGCAGTCGCCACCATGAAGCCCATCAGCATCCACAAGAAGTACGGGGTGTTGCCGGCGGCCAGCGGGTCGAGGTGGATCCCGCGGAAGATGTCGGGGAGAGCGATGAGGACGATCGATGAGTTGATCGTCACCATCAAGACGCCGATGGTGGTGTTGGACAGGGCGATCCACTTGTAGCGAGGACCGTGGGGGGCCGAGGTCCCCGCCATTGCGTCGGCGTGTCGTGCTGGGCTCGTCACCGTGGTCGTCGGCTCCCGTACCTAACGTGAACGTAAGATCCGACCCACACTACCGTCCCCGGCTCGCAGCCGTCGCGCCGCGCGCTGCGCGCTGCGCGCTGCGCACGTCGCCCCCGGCGGGCACCACCGGCGAGCTCGCCCTCGTCGACCCCGCGTTGGCAAAGCAGGGGGATGGCGGCGCCATGACATGACGACGCCATGACGTGACGAGACGTGAGTGGGGACGGAGGGAGTCGAACCCTCACTGCGGGCGGTTTAAGCGCCCTGCCTCTGCCGGTTGGGCTACGTCCCCGGCACGGCGATGCCGCTCGCAGGTGAGTGAGGCCCGAGCCCACCCGTTCACGCGGCGCCACCTCGGCGCGTGCACCCTACCTGCCCGTGGGCAGGCGAGACTGAGAGGGTGCGGCCGGTCGCCCTGTTCGATCTCGACAACACCCTCGTCGACCGCCAGGGCGCCTGGCGCCGGTGGAGCGAGACGTTCACGGCTGAGCTCGGCCTCGGCCTCGGTGCCGTCGAGTTGCTCGAGCGGCTGGACGGCGACGGCTTCGCACCCCGTGAGCACGTCTTCGCCGGGCTGAGGGAGCACTACGGCCTCGCCTGCTCCGTGCAGGAGCTGATCGCCCGCTACCGGGCGAGCTATCCCGCCTGCTTCGCCCCCGACCCCGCCGTCGACGACGCCCTGCGGGCCCTTCGCGGCGCCGGCTGGTTGGTTGGCGTCGTCACCAACGGCCCGCCGAGCCAGGTCGAGAAGCTGCGCCGCACCGGGCTCGACTTGCTGGTGGACGGGTGGTGGATCTCCGAGGTGGTCGGGGTCGCCAAGCCCGACCGCCGGATCTTCGACCTGGCCGTCGAGGACCTGCGCGGCGGGCGAGCCCCACGCCATCCGCCGGATCGCCCACCCATCGGCGCCGCAAGCGGCTGGCGGGGTGCGACGTGGATGGTCGGGGACTCCCCGCTGCACGACGTGGCAGGCGCCCGGGGCGCAGGGCTCCGGACCGTCTGGATGCACCGCGGGCGGCGGTGGGCGCTCGATGGGCTGCGGCCCGACGCCCAGGCCGGCTCGATCCCCGAGGCAGTGGCACGCGTGCTCGAAGCAGCGTGACCGCCCCAGGGCCCCTCGGGCCCCCCTTGCCACACGCAGGGACCCTTCGGTAGCCTTCTTGCCTGGTGGCGGGACCATTTCGGCGGGTGGTGCATCGCGGCCTGGCGCGCCGTGCGGCGGGCATGGCGATCCTGGCGGGTTCTGTCGTCGCGCCCGGGATCGCCGAGACGCACCCAGCCGCCGCCGTCCCCACCCAGTCGCAGGTCGACGCCACCCAGGCGGAGCTGCTCTCCCTCGAGCAGACGATCAGCCAGCAGCAGGCGCAGGGCGCCGTGCTCGACCAGCACTACGACGCGGCCGTCCAGCAGGTCCACGACCTCCAGGCGCAGCTCGCGGCCATCGACGCCCAGATCGCCTCGACCAGGCAGCACCTGGCCGCGGTCCGGGCGCAGCTCGTTCGGGCCGCTCTCAACGCCTACGTGTACGGCACGCCGCTCAACGCCACAACTGCGCTCTTCACGTCGCCGGCCACCAACGCCGACGCCCGCACCATGTACGAGGACGCCGTGGTGGGCGACCTCACCGGCGTTGCCAGGACCTACGCCACGCTCCAGAGCCACCTGCAGGCCGAGCAGGCGCGCCAGCAGGCCCAGCAGCAGCAGGCGACGGCCACCCTGGCCGAGGTGCAGTCGCTGCGCGCGGCCAACGAGGCGGCGACCCAGCAGGCCCAGGCCACTCTCACCAGCGTGCAGGGCCAGCTGGCCCAGCAGCTGGCGCAGGTGGCCGTGGCCAAGGCCCAGCAGGAGGCAGCAGCGGCGGCGGCGGCGCAGGACCCTGCCAGCGCCCAGGCAGCGGCGGCAGCAGCAGCCGGCGCGGCGTCGGTGGCCTCGACGTTCGGCGACAGCGGCGAGGCGGCTGCGGCAGCAGCAGCGGCCAACCAGGCCGCGGCGGCCGCCCGCTCGGGCCCGCCCGTGCCAGTCGCCGGGTCCGCGACCGGCAGCCCTGCCGGGGCGGCGGCGGTGGCGGCGGCGGTGTCCCAGCTCGGCGTCCCCTACGTTTGGGGCGGCGACAGCCCCTCGACGGGGTTCGACTGCTCGGGGCTCACCCAGTGGGCGTGGGCCCAGGCGCACGTGGCGATCCCCCGGGTGGCCGCCGACCAGTGGGCGGCGCTCCCCCACGTGTCGCTGTCGGCTCTGCAGCCCGGTGACCTGCTCTTCTACTACAACCTCGACGGCGACCTGACCGTCGACCACGTCGTGATGTACGTCGGCACCGGCCCCTACGGCTCGCTCACCGTCATCCAGGCGCCCCACACCGGTGCCACCGTGTCGTACTCGCCGCTGTACGTCGGCGGGCTGATCGGGGCCGCCCGGCCGTGACCGGCCACCCCGGTGCCGCCTGGCCGTGACCGGCCACCCCGGCCGGCCCCGTCCCCGGGCGAGTGAGGCCCCGGCGGCGAGGGCGTGCCCGGCCCGGGCGAGGGCGTGCCCGGCCCGGGCGAAGGCCTGACGTCGAGCTGCCCGATGGTCAATGCCACCCCGGCCGGCCCCGGCCCGGGCAAGGGCGTGACCCCGAAGGGGACCCGGCGGCGGCGAGGGTTCGCCCGGCATGGACGTGCAGCGGGGCGGGATGTGCCGGCCACGGCAGTACCCCCGGCACGGAGCACGCCGGGGCGGGGGTGCCTTGACTCCGCGGCACGGCCACGTGAGGCTGGGGCGCCGCCACGGAGGCTGTCGTGTGGCGAGGGGAGAGACGTGATGGTCCGGCGGGCTCGGGACGTCCCGGCAGCGACGCCGTACGTGCCACGGCCGGCGTCCGCTTGGCGCCGGGACCGGGCCGCCTCCACGCCCCCACGACCGTGACGACCATGCCGGGAACGACGGCGCTCGGCGCCACCGGCCCGCACGCGGGCCCGCTCCTTTTGACCATCGTCATCCCCGCCTACAACGAAGCCCGGCGCCTCGACGCCGGCTTCGCCCGCCTGCAGCGGGCCATCGACGCCGGCGCCGTCGACCCCGCGGCGACCGAGCTCCTCGTGGTCGACGACGGCAGCACGGACGGCACCGACGCGGTGGCCGCCAGACTGCTCCGCCCGTTCCCCCATGCCCGGGTGCTGCGGCTCCCGGCCAACGCGGGCAAGGGCGGGGCGATCCGGGCCGGGGTCCGGGCCTCGCTCGCGCCCGTGGTCGTGTTCTGCGACGCCGACATGGCCATCGATCCCGACCAGGTGCCCCTCCTCATCTCGGCGCTGGCCGGCGCCGAGGTGGCGATCGGCTCTCGCACCGTGGCGGCGGCGAGGGGCACGACGGTGCGGCGCCGGGTGATGGGCCGCGTGTTCAACCAGCTTGTGAACGCGGCCACGGCTCTGTCCATCGCCGACACCCAGTGCGGGTTCAAGGGCTTCACTGCCGGGGCTGCGCGCCTGCTCTTCCACTGCACGGTGATCGACGGGTTCGCCTTCGACGTCGAGCTGCTCCACCTGGCGCGGCGCCTCGGGATCCGGATCGAAGAGGTGCCGGTCCGGTGGCACAACGCCGGGGGCACGCGGATCCGGCCGGTGGCCGACCCCCTGGCCATGGCCGGCGACCTCCTGCGCTCCCTCACCGGGTGGCGGGCGCCGGCCCCCATCCCCACCCTGACCGTCGCCGCGACAGGGTGCGGGGACGTGGTGGAGGTGGCACGGAGGGCGGCGGGCCCGCTCCTCCCGATCCTCGCCGGCGACGCCGCCACGGCCACCGTGCTGTTCCCCCTCTGCGGCCGGCGTGAGGTCGAAGCCGTCGCCCGCCGGCTCTCGGAGGGCGAGCCCGGCGTGGCGGTCCGAGCCGGTGCCGTCACCCTGGCCCGGCTCCGCGAGCTCGCCCCGCTCCGCCTGGTGCCGCCCGGCCCGATGCCGGGGGGCGAGATGGCCGGCGATGATCAGGCCGGTGCCGGGAGACGTGCGGTCACGAACGGCCGAGCCAGTCGCGAAGGAGCTCCTGGCGCCGCTGCCCCCACTCCTCGGAGGTGATGGCGTAGCGGATGTGGTCCTCCCACTGCCCGTCGATCTCGAGGTAGCGCTCGGCGATGCCCTCCATCCGGATGCCGAGCTTCTCCACCACGCGGCGGCTGGCACGGTTGCGCGGGATGATCGAGATCTCCACCCGGTGGAGCCCGAGGGTGTCGAACGCGAACTGCAACGTGATCACCACGGCCTCGGGCACGTAGCCGTTGCCGGCCAGCTCGCGGTCGATCCAGTACCCGATCGACGCGCTCTGGAAGGGCCCCCGCTGGATCGAGGACAGCGTCACCTCGCCGGCGAAGCGGCCGCCGAGGAAGATCCCGAACCCGTAGCCCGTGCCGAGCTGGCGCTCGCGCTCGCGGATGTTGCACCGGGCCACGAAGCTCCCCCGGTCCTCGGCCTGGGGCGGGGCGCCTCTGGGCCGGGGCTCCCAGGGCACCAGCCAGTCGCGGCAGCGCGTGCGCACCTCGTGCCACGCCGCGTAGTCGGACTCCCCCAGGGTGCGCAGGACCAGCCGGCGGCCGGCCAGCTCGAGCGGGCTGCTGCGGACCCGGGCCGTGCTCACCGCCCGAGCACCTCGCCGAGCGCGCCGAGCAGCGCCCCCACGTTGCGCCGCCGGGCCGAGTGGCCCATGCACCCGATGCGCCAGACCCGCCCGGCGAGCGTGCCGGCGCCGCCGCCGATCTCGATCCCGAAGCGCTCGAGGAGAAGCCGTCGGCAGCCGGCCTCGTCGAGGCCGTCGGGCAGCGACTCGGGCACCACCACCGTGGTCAGCTGTGCCAGGCGGTGCCCCTCGGCGGCGAAGAGCCGGAGGCCGAGCTTCTCGAGGCCGTCCTGGAGGAGCGCGCCGCACTCGGCGTGGCGGGCGTAGACGGCGTCGAGGCCCTCGTCGAGCACCGCGCCGAGCCCTGCGTGGAGGGCAGCGATCATGGTGACCGGGGCCGTGTGGTGGTAGACGCGACCCCCGCCGCCCTGGTCCTCGACGTAGCGGGCCAGCAGGTTGAGGTCGAGGTACCAGCTCGAGGGGCGCTCCACGAGGCGGGCGCGGGCGCGAGGGGACAGCGTGATCGGGGCCAGTCCCGGCGGCACGCCGAGGCACTTCTGGGTGCCGCTGTAGGCGATGTCGACGCCCCACCGGTCGACTGCCACCTCCATGCCGGCGAGCGAGGTGACGGCGTCGACGACGAGCAGTGCGTCGCCCTTGCCCTCGCCGAGGGGGGCGACATCGTTGACGACGCCGGTCGACGTCTCGGCGTGGACCAGCGCGATGACGGCGGGCGCAGGGTGGGCCCCGAGCAGGGCGGCGGGATCGAGGGGCTCGCCCCAGGGGGCCTCGACCCGCACGACCTCGGCGCCGCAGCGCGCGGCCACCTCGCACATCCGCTCGCCGAACAGCCCGTTCACGCCGACCACCACCGGGTCGCCCGGCCGCACGACGTTCACGAAGGCGGCTTCCATCCCCGCCGACCCGGTGCCGCTCAGCGGCAGGGTGAGGGCGTTGTCGGTGCCGAACACCGTCCGCAGGCGTGCCATCGTGGCGTCGAGGACGGCCAGGAAGGCCGGGTCGAGGTGGCCGAGCACGGGGCGAGTGAGGGCCTCGACCACCTCGGGGTAGGGGTTGGACGGGCCTGGCCCCATGAGAAGGCGCTCGGGGGTCGGCACAGGTCGAATGGTGGCAGGTGGCGACAAGGTGCGCCAGCGGGACCCTGCCGTATCGGGGGGCCCAAGGGTGCCAGCATGGGAGCCGTGGAGCGGCACCTGACCCCGGAGCATGCCCGCCGGGCCAGGCCGCGCACAGGCACGATCACGGGCACGGTCTCGGGCACGGGGCCTGCCGCTTCGTGACCCTCGACGCGAGCGCCCCACGACCCCCGGGCGGGCACCCGCCCGGGGCAGCGGCTGGCGAGCGGGTGCTCTACGCCCCCCGTGGGCTTCCCCCCCTCGGTCCCGACGTGGCCCAGGACCTCGGTCGGTACCGCGCATGGGTGGCCGAGCGCGAGCACGGGCGACTTGCAGCGGCCGGCCCACCGCCCCCGGGGCCAGCCATTACGTTCCTGGTGGCAGCAGGGCCCGGGGAGGCTCCCGCCGTCCTGCGCACGCTGCGGTCGCTCCGCAACCAGACCAGCCGGGCCTGGCGCCTCGCGGTCGCCGAGCGCTCGGCGTCCCACGGGAGGCTTCGAACGATCGTGGCTCGCCTGGCAGGTCTCGCCGCGGCGCCGGGCCGGATCCGGGTCTGTCCGGCGCCCGGTGCATCGTGGGCCGACGCCATGGACGGGCTCGTGGCCGGGGTCGCCACGCCCGCCGTGTGCGTCCTCGACCCCGGAGACACCCTTGCCCCCGACGCGGTGGCTCTCCTGGGCGGGGCGCTGGTTGGGGCCGACGTGGCCTATGCCGACGAGGACCGGGTGGACGGCACCGGCGAGCGCCACCGGCCGGCGCTCAAACCGGAGTGGTCGCCCGACTTCCTGCTCTCGTGTAACTACCTGGGCCGGCCGGTCGCCATCCGTCGCGAGATGGTGCAGGCTGCCGGCGGCTTCCGCTCCGTGGCGGGCGGCGACGCCGAGCACGACCTGCTGCTGCGGGTGACCGAGCGCACGGGGCGCGTCGCGCACGTGGCCGAGGTGCTGTGCCACCGACCCCTGGGGGCCGCTGGCAGGCGGCCCTCCCCCTCGGCAGGGTACACCGTCCCCGGGAGCGACCGAACCCAGGAAGACACGGGCGACGCAGCGTGCACTGCCGTCGACGCAGCCCTGGCGCGGCGTGGGCAGGCAGCCGCGGTCGAGCCAGGACCCCTGCCTGCGAGCTGCAGGGTTCGCTGGCGCCTGAACCGCACGCCGTCGGTGAGCGCGGTGGTGCCCTTCCGCGACGGGCCGAGGTTCCTTCGGGCGTGCGCAGATTCGGTGATGGCCACGACGGGCGACGTCGACCTCGAGCTGGTGCTCGTGGACAACGGCTCGACCGAACCAGAGACGCTCAGCCTGATGGAGCGCCTGGGGACACGGCCCGGCGTCGTGGTGCTGCACGATCCCCGCCCCTTCAACTGGGCTGCCCTGAACAACGCCGCTGTCGGATCGTGCCGCGGGGAGGTGCTGCTGTTCCTCAACAACGACGTCGAGGCCACGGCGCCAGGGTGGCTCGGCGCCCTGGCGGCCCAGGCCCTGCGCCGCGACGTGGGGGCAGTGGGTGCCCGCCTGCTCTACCCGGGCGGCCGGGTGCAGCATGCCGGGATGGTGGTCGGCCTCGGCGGCGCCGCCGGCCACGTGCTCGGCGGCCTCGCGGGCGACGAGCCCGGGTACCTCGGGATGGCCGTGCTGGCGAGGGACTGCTCGGCGGTGACGGGCGCGTGCCTCGCCACGCGCCGGGCGGTGTTCGACGAGCTCGGCGGCTTCGACGAAGCGCTCGGGCTCGACCTGAACGACGTCGACTACTGCCTCCGGGCACGGCGGCACGGGCTCCGGGTCGTGTACGAGCCGGCAGCCGAGCTCGTGCACCACGAGTCGCCGACGCGGGGGACCTCGGGCAGCGCGGCCGACATCCGCCACTTCCTCGCGCGCTGGGAGGACGTGCTCGCCGCGGGCGATCCCTTCTTGAGCCCCCACCTCACCCGCGTAGACTGCAGCTGCTCGCTTCGGGGCCCTGACGAGGAAGGATGGTGGCAGCGGTGGCGGTTGACCCTCCCGGTCCGGTGAGCGAGGCCGGAGGCCCGCCGCGGCTCGTCACGGTGCACATCGGGCGACCGGAGGCGATGCCTCCACTGCGGGGATCCGACGTGATCGACGCCATTCACCGGCGATGGGCCGATCTGGGTGCAACTCAGCGACTCGGAACAGCGAAGCCTGTCGACGCGGCGCGGTCCCTCTGCGACAGGATCGCCCGAAAGGTCCTGGGAGCCCGCTCAAACCGGGGCGGCACAGCATCCGAGCGGGAGCTCCTCGCAGCCTTGGTGCAGGCGGTCGACGGCGCGTGCGCCCGGATCGATGAGCTGGCGACCCGCCTCGACCACCTCCAGGCAGCGTTGGCCGAGGTCGTCGACGTGGTGAGCGAGGATGTGGTGCGGATCAGAGCGGGTCTCCAGTCGGTGACGGGGCCTCCCCCCGCATCTCGTGCCTGAACGCGCCGAGAAGCCACGCGCCCTGGTCCTCAGTCGCTCGTGGTGGCAACCCGAAGGAGAGGCGAGCTTCGTGCTCCGAGCGGTCGCGGGCGCGCTCTCGCGCTGGCTCGCCGTGGACGTCGTCACCCCGGGTCCGACGGGGCGATCGATTCCTGACGGTCTGCACGACGTCGCCATGATCGGCGGGCTGACGTGCCCGGGTACGTGGCCGGACATGACCACAGAAATCGCAAGCGCGCCACGTGGCACGACGGGGCGGTCTTCTGTGAACTCGAGCGGAGGGCATCATCCCGTCCTGCCGATCGCCCCTTCGACCGTCATCGCTGTCGCCGAAGACGCAGACTGGGTTGCCGATGCCCTTCTCCGCCAGCACGCTCCCTTGGTACCGCGGGTCGTCGTTGGCCCGGCCGCGGCAACCGTGCGTGCCGCGCACCAGCGGGTGGTGACCAACCCGGTCAGCCTTGGGCTTCACGTGCCCGTGAACCTGCTCGCCGCCGAGCGCCCGCACAACGGTTTCGGGTTCACGGACTATGTCCTGGTTCTGAGCGGCCGGCGCAGAGTCCGCCTGCAAGGCACCGATGAACCCGATCCGGCCGAGGGCCGAGCCGACATACCCGACCTGGCTGCCTGGGTCGTCGCTCGCTTCCCCCGCGAACACGTGCTCGTCGTCGAAGACGGTGTCGCATCGGCGTGGTCGCACCGCTCCCGGCTCGGCGACATTGCGATCGAGACCAGGGTCGACCTCTGGCGGCTCATGGCTCATGCCCGCGCGACCGTGGACCTGCAGCCAGGCCCCCTTTTCGCTCGCGAATGCGTCGAATCGCTCCGGTTCGGCACACCGGTCGTCGCCTCCGCTCATGCGCCCGGCGCCACCTTCCCGGCACGCTGGGGCGGTCTCCGCTTCGACAACGCGAAAGGGCTCCTCGCGTGCGTGGAGGCGCTGTCGATCCCAGCGTTCCGAGCAAACCTGGCACGCCGGGGCCGCCTCCGTGCTGACAGTCATCATGGCAATGCGCACCGGTTCGTAGCACGAGTTGGTGAGCTCTTGGAGAGGACGATGAGCAGCTGAGCTCGGCTTCCCCTCTCAGGCCGATGCCGCCAGCGGGTGTACGATGGGGAGTGCGCCCAGCCGGGTCCTCCATGAGAGGGGACCCCACGACGCAAGATCTCTTTATCTCGGACATGTTCGCTCGCGCCCGGTCAACGATCACCTGCGGTCTTGCCCTCGCAGCGCTGCTGGCAGGGCTGGTCATGGCAGCTCCCCGTTCCTCTGCAGCCGCGCGCCCGAGTCCTCCGCCACACGGCATGGGCCACCCTGTCCTGACCGGTTCTCTCCCGTCAGGGCCTCACGGTGGCCCGCTGCTGGCAGCGGAGTACTTCGGTGGCGGCGACCCGGCCAATCTCTGGAACAGCGATCTGTCCGGAGCCGCCGCAGAGCTCGAGCAGATGAAGCAAGACGGCTTCAACGCTGTCGGCTTGGTCGTGCCTTGGGGTGAGTTCCAGGAGCACCTGACGCCACCTCGGTACAACGAGGCCGCCTTCGTCAGGCTCCGAGGCCTCGTGGCGCTGGCAGCTCGCTTGGGGATGAAGGTCATCCTGCGGCTCAGCTACCAGCTCGACGTCGATCCGTACGACCAGCTCCCGTACCAGCGGTTCGCGTCGGTGTTCGCCAGCGGCCCCGTGCACGCCGCATGGCTCGAGTACATCTCCCGCATCCATCAAGCCGTCGAGCGCTTCCCCAATGTCGAAGTCGCCTACTTGACCTGGGAGGACTTCTGGGTACCCGTCCAGATCGCTCAAGCTGCCTCGACCCTCGCCGAACGCGAGCAGCTCGCGGTCACCCTTGGATTCCGCTCGTGGCTGCGAACCCGATATTCCCTCGGAAAGGTGGCGCGGCTTTACAGAACTCCCTTCCACTCGTGGTCCGAGGTGCCGACGCCCCCGAACGCGACCCCACCGTTCAAGCTGGTGTACCAGTACGTGGATTGGAGCCTCATCCACAAGCTCTTCATTCCGGCCGCCAAGCGTTTCCCAGGCCTCAACTTGGAAGCACGCGTGGATGTCGACGCCCTCTACAACGAGGGACGCATCGTTGGCTCCTACTCGCACCAGTCCACCTACCGCCTGCCAGGCGCGAAGTATGTGGGGCTCTACTATTCGCCGTACATGATGGACCCTTCGAGTGCGAAGATCGAGACTGCCCAGGAGGCGCTGGATGGGTTGAAGTCGACTCTCACCAGCATGCGGGCACGTGCAGGTGGCAAATCCCTCTACATCTTCGAATTCGAGTTCGTAAGCAATAGCCCGGAGGTCGCGTCCGCTCCCGCGCTACCGGCGAACCAAGTCGGGCCGTTTCTCGAACAGAGCGCGCCCATCCTGCGTGCGTACACCAGGGGGTACGCGCTCTGGGTCTATCGCGACTACGCCTTGAGTCCCCTCTACAACCCCTCCTTTGCCCTGGCCTCTCGCGGCTGGTCCCTTGCCGGCGGCGCGCGAGCAGAACCTGATGCGTCGGGGGGTGGCTCGGCGACAATCCCCACAGGCGGCTCCGTGACGCAACCACTGGTCGTGAGTGACTTGGTCACGCCCCCGGGCGCCCAGAACCTCGTCGTGAGCCTGTCGGCGGGGGCAAGCAATTCGGCTGCCACCATGCGCATCTCGGTGGGCAACCTCCCTCCGCGCGTGGTCACCGTCAGCGGTCCCAGCCGCAGTTACCAGGTCACGCTGCCGTTGGCGGCGGTGCTGTCTGGTCCCCCCACCCAGCCCCTCACCCTGGCCGTCACGAACGGAACCGCCGTCGTGAACCAGGTCGAAGCCTCTGCCTTCACCCAGCTCGGCGACGTGTACGGGGTGGATGGGACACCCGGGATCGCCGCGCCAGCCATTCGAGCGCTGAACCAGGAGATGACTGCTCCACGAGCTCCTTTGACGCCCCTCTCGCGATGATCCCTCGAGGATCCCGGGCCCTACCTTCCTGGCATGGGTCCTGGCCCGATCGCCTCCTGCCGGTCGGAACGAAGCGGCGTCGCGCGCTGAGGCCGATAGCGCGGATCGTGCGCCGTCGCATGCAGAAGCCGCCCCTGGAGCGCCACCGATTCCCGGTTGGCTTGCGGTCCGCGCCACCTGCGTTCCAGGAGGTTGCCCATCCCGAAGTGACCATCGTCGTTCCGGTCCGTGACCACTGGAACCTCACCGTGCAGTGCCTGCGAGCCATCGCAGCCGACCAGGCCCAGGTTCCCTACGAGGTCGTGGTCGTCGACGACGACTCCCATGATCGGACACCACGTCACCTGAGGCGCGTGGCAGGCATCCGGACGGTACGGCTCGAAGAGAACCGCGGCTTCGTCGGCGCTGTGAACGCCGGCGTCGCTCTCGCGCGCGGCCGCTACGTCGTGCTCCTCAACAACGACACGCGCGTTCGACCCGGCTGGTTGGATGCATTGCTGCGCGTCGTCGAGAGCGATGCCACCGTGGGCGTGGTGGGGGCGAAGCTCGTCTATCCGGACGGCCGCCTGCAAGAGGCCGGCGGCATCATCTGGCGAGACGGCTCTGGTCACAATTTCGGGCGAGATCAGGACCCCGACGATCCCCCGTTCAACTTCGTCCGGGATGTCGACTACTGCTCGGGTGCCTGTCTGCTCGTCCGAGCCGACCTGCTGCGCGCGATCGGCGGCCTCGACGTCGGCTTCAGCCCCGCGTACTACGAGGACACCGACCTGTGCTTCGCAGCACGAGCACTCGGCTACCGCGTCGTCTACCAGCCCGCCTGCGTCGTAGAGCACCTCGAGGGCGCGAGCCACGGCACAGACCCGGCCGCGGGCGGAAAGCGCCACCAGGTTCTCAACAGGGAACGATTCCGCGACAAGTGGGCCCACGTCCTCGAGCAACATGGCGATCCCGAGCCGGGGAATCCGCGCCTCACCGCGTGGCGCAGGCCCGCCGGGAGGGCGCTGGTCATCGACCACCAGGTCCCGATGCCGGACCACGACTCGGGCTCTCGCCGTATGTCGGAGCTCCTGTTCATCTTGAACGACCTCGGCTTCGGCGTGACGTTCGCTCCGCAACGCGACGTGGCGCCACCGAGGTACGTCGATGCCCTGACCACCTGTGGCATCGAGGTCCTCCGCGGCCCGCAGGACCTCGATGCCTACCTCCATGCCGTCGGACGGGGGCTTCGGCTGGTCGTGTTGTCGCGACCGACCGTGGCCTGGTCATTCCTCCCCATGCTCCGGACGCTCGTGCCCGATGCGACCATCATCTACGACACGGTCGATCTGCACTTCGTCCGGGAAGCACGGCGGTCACAGGTTGAGGCTGACCGTCGTGCTGCTCAGAGCGCGGACTTCCATCACCAGATGGAGATGACGCTCGCACGGCTCACCGATCATACCTGGGTTGTCTCAGACATCGAGCGAGATGTTCTCCGTGCTCACGTGCCAGATGTCGACGTGGCAGTCGTTCCCAACGTCCATCGCGTCGGGCCCCTCGGCCCACCGTTTCACGAACGAGCGGGTGTGCTGTTCGTCGGGCATTTCGCTCATGGTCCTAATCGCGACGCCGCCATGTGGTTGGCGACCGACATCCTGGCGCACATCAGAGCAGCCATACCTGACGTGCTCCTCCGCATTGCCGGTAGCGATCCCCCGCGAGAGTTGCTCGCCCTCGCGGGAGACGCGGTGACCGTTCTCGGATGGGTACCCTCCCTGGAACCCCACTACCATGCATCGCGCGTCTTCATCGCCCCACTTCGCTACGGCGCGGGACTCAAGGGCAAGGTGGGCGAGAGCCTTGCCCATGGCCTCCCGGTTGTGACGACGGCCATAGGCGCCGAAGGGATGGGGCTCCGTGACGGGCACGACGTGGTGATCGCCGAAGGACCCGCCGGCATCGCAGCGGCTGTGGCGGCGCTCTATCGGGATCCGATCCGCTGGGCTCGATTAGCCGCTCGCGGGCGGGAAACGATCGCCCACCGCTACTCGCCGCAGACAGTCCGAGAGCATATGGCGGCCCACCTTCGCGACATCGGTGTCCTCGAATGACCGGACTTCCGCAGCTCGTAGGCATTCTCGGGGTGCCGCGGCGACAGAAGCCCTGGTGAGAGCAGTGCGAGAGCTTGAGTTCCTCCGGATCCTGTAGGCACACGAAGCCACCACTTCCACCGGGTAGCAGGGTACAGTTGTAGGCGTGTACCTGCGGGAGACTCGCCGCACGAACAAAGACGGCTCGGTCGTCGCCTACCTCCAGCTCGCCCACAAC
>DATGLW010000131.1:0-36471 GCA_035293965.1 Acidimicrobiales bacterium | reverse complement strand
GTACGCGCCGAGGCCCCCGGCGCGTACGCCGACGCCGTGGCGACCGCGGTGGCCGCCATCCGGGCCGGCACGCTCGACAAGGTCGTCCTCGCCCGCGCCGTGGAGCTCGAGTTCGCCTCCCCGCCGTCGCCACTCGGCGCGCTCCGGCGCCTCCACGCCCGCGAGCCTTCCTGCACAGCCTTCCTCCACCCGGTGGCAGGGGGCTGGTTCCTCGGGGCGTCCCCCGAGCTGCTGGTGTCGCGCCGAGGGCGCCGGGTCCGCTGCAACCCGTTGGCCGGCACCGTCGGCCTCCCTGGCGGCTCGGGGCCCGACGACGAGGCGGCCGCCCGCCTCCGCCGCTCGGCCAAGGACCGCGGCGAGCACCGCCTGGTGGTCGAGGAGGTCGCCGCGACCCTCGAGCCGTGCTGCTCGCGCCTCGACGTGCCCGCCACGCCCTCGCTGGTCCGGCTCCGCTCCGTGGCGCACCTGGCCACGACCATCGCCGGCACCCTGCGGTCGGTCGGCGGGCGGGCACCCGGGGTGCTCGAGCTGGTCGGCCTCCTCCACCCGACCCCGGCAGTCGGCGGGGTGCCCAGATCCGCTGCCCTCTCGCTCATCGAGGAGCTCGAACCCGGCGACCGGCAGCACTGGGCGGGTCCCGTGGGCTGGGTGGACGCCCGCGGCGACGGCGACTTCGTGATCGGCATCCGCAGCGCCACCCTGGCCGGGCCCAGGGTCACGGTCCGCGCCGGCTGCGGCATCGTCGAGGCCTCGGACCCGGCGGCGGAGCTCGCCGAGGCGAGCGTCAAGCTGGCCTCGGTCCTCGGTGCGCTCGCCCCAGCCCTCGCCCCCGCCCTTGGCGGCGACCTCCTGGCGGGCTCCGGCCGGTCGGCTGCGGGCGTCATCGGCTGAGGTTGTGCGAGGCCGGCACCGCCGCCGGCCGGTGCCCTCAGCGGCCGAGGACGGCCCGGGGCTGGCGGGCTCCCGTGCCCGGCGCTGACGGTTCGCCGGTGGACAGCGGGACCCGCACGACGAACGTGGTGCCCCTGCCCGATTCCGGCTCCACCTCGGCCGAGCCCCCGAGCGCCTCGGCGATGGCCCGGACGATGGCGAGGCCGAGCCCCGTTCCCGGCGTGGAGCGGGCTGCGTCGGAGCGATAGAAGCGGTCGAAGACCTTGGCGGCCTCGCCGGCCCGCAATCCGGGACCCTCGTCCTGCACGCGGATCAACCCCATGGGGCCGTCGCGGGCGGCCGTGACCGTCACGGGCGTGCCCGGGGGCGTGTGGGCCAACGCGTTGCGCACCATGTTGTGGGCCACCTGGCGGAGGCGGTCGCGGTCGCCGGTCACCACCACCGGGCCCTCGGTCTCGAGCCGCACGGGGCGCTCGCGGTCGAGGGCCCGGGCGTCCTCGACCGCCTCGGCGCACACCTGGGACAGGTCGACCGGCGCCAGGTCGAGCTCGCGCCCCTGGTCGAGCCGGGCCAGCAGGAGCATGTCGTCGACGAGGCCGCTCATGCGCGCCGCCTCGTGCTCGACCCGGGCCAGAGCACGCTGGCGGCTCTCGTCGTCGGTGAAGGCACCCTTGCGCAGCAGCTCCGCATACCCGCGGATCGACGTCAGCGGGGTGCGCAGCTCGTGGGAGGCGTCGGCGACGAACTGGCGCAGGCGGGCTTCGGAGGCCGACTTCTCGCCGAACGCGCCCTCGATCCGCCCCAGCATGACGTTGAGCGTCGTGGCGAGCCGGCCCACCTCCGTGGTGGCGTCGCCCACCGCGACCCGGCGCGAGAGGTCCCCGGCGGCGATGGCGCCCGCCGTGTCCGCCATTGTCTCGAGCGGGCGCAGGCCGCGGCGGATGATCACGAGCGCCAGGGCGCACAGCGCCACCACGACGGCCCCCGACGCGGCGAGCTCCACCTTGACGAGGGAATGCAAGGTGTCGATGGTCGGGTTGCGCGAGACGGCAGTCACGAGCACGCCCTGGGGCACGGCGACCGCCGAGCCCTGGTACCGGGCGCTGCGGTCCCCCACCGCCGTCATCTCGAAGGTGTCGGCGTCGGGCCGGTAGGTGCCGCGGCTGCGCCCGAAGGGCACCCTCGGCGGTTCCGCCTCCACCCGCAGCGACGGCGGGAGCACCGGCGGGGGATCCGGGCGGCCGAGCGACCCCGACGGCCGTCGCAGGAGGACCTTGCCGTCGATCCCCACGAGCAGCACGTACACGTCGGGGCTGACCCGGCCGGCGAGCCCGAACATCGATGGTGGCCGCCCGAAGAACCCCGCGCGCACGAGGTACTGGTAGGCCTGGGCCTGGGCGGCGTCGAGCTGTGCGTCGAGCCGCCCGAAGAGGAAGGACCGGACCGACACGTAGGTGACGATGTTGGCGGCCGCCAGGCCGAGCGCCAGCAGCACGATCATGGTCACCGTGAGCCGGCGCCGCAGGCTGGACCGGAGCCGTCCCCGCCGTCCCCCGGGGCGCGCCGGTGCCAGGCTGCCTGGCTCGCGACGCCGCCACCCCGGCACCGGTCCGACCTCAGGCGCGCGGCAGGCGGAGGCTGTACCCCACCCGCCGGATCGTGTGGATGAGAGGCGGGTCGAACTCGTCGATCTTCTTGCGCAGGTAGCTGATGTAGGTCTCGACGATGTTCGGGTCGCCGGAGAACCCGTAGTCCCACACGTGGTCGAGGATGTCCGACTTCGACACGACGCGCCGGGCGTTCTCGAGCAAGTACCGCAGCAGGTTGAACTCGGTGGCGGTCAGTTCCACCAGCACGCCATGGCGACGCACCTCGTGGGCGTCGACGTCCATCTCGAGGTCGGCGAAGCGGAGCCTGGCTGCGTCCTCGAGCGGCCCCGAGCGACGCAGCACCGCGCCGATGCGCGCCACCAGCTCGTCGAGGCTGAAGGGCTTGGTGACGTAGTCGTCGCCGAGCTGCAGGCCCGCCACCTTGTCGGCCGTGGCATCCAGCGCCGTCAGGAACACGACGGGCACGCCGTCGCCCGCCTCGCGCAGGCGCCGGCAGACCTCGATCCCGGGCAGGTCAGGGAGCATCACGTCGAGCAGCACCAGATCGGGCCGGCGTGCCCGGGCCGCCCGCAGCGCGTCGGCACCCGTGGACGCCACCTCGACCGCGAACCCCTCGAAACGCAGGGCTGCCGAGAGCAGGTCGGTGATGTACGGCTCGTCGTCGACGACCAGGATGGTCGCTGCACCCTCTCCCTGCGCCATCACCTCGCCCCCGCGTCGTGCCGCCAGCTGGTACCGCCCGTGCCCGTCGCCGTGCCCGCTATCCCCCGTGGGCCGGCGCGTCGGCGGCCGCCGCACGCTCACCGGCCGCCGGCGCCGCGTCGCTGCGCGCCTCACCGAGGGGCACCGCGTCGACGGGCCGGCGCCCGCCGGCGCCGGCTGGCGCGACCCGAGCGTCGCGCGCCGAGCGACCGTCGGCCGACCCCTCCACGCGCCGCCGGCGCCCGCCGATGCGGCGGCGCGCCCGGTCGGTCAGGGAGAACCGACGCAGCCGCGACAGCGAGTGCCTCACCCGCCCGAGTGCCCGCCGGGTGGCGTGGAACGGGCGGCCGAGCCCCCACCAGGTCACGAGCCCGAGCGCCTCGACGACGATCGCCCCCGACATCTTCGACTCCCCCGCCACTCGGTCGACGAAACGAATGGGGACCTCGACCACCGAGGCCCCGGCCCGGCGGGCTCGGTACGTCATCTCGATCTGGAACCCGTAGCCCTCCGCCCGGACCGAGTCGAGGTCGATCCGGCGCAGCACGCTCGCCGCGTAGGCGCGGAAGCCCGCGGTCGAGTCCGCCACGCGGAGGCCGAGCACGACCGACGCGTACCAGTTGCCCCCGCGCGACAGCAGGTGCCGATGCCAGGACCAGTTGGGGATCGACCCGCCGGGCACGTAGCGGGAGCCGATGCTGACCTCGTCGCCCCGGCGCAACGGGGCGAGCAGTGCAGGCAGCGCTGCCGGGTCGTGCGAGAAGTCGGCATCCATCTCGACGAAGGCGTCGTAGCCTCGCTCGAGGCCCCAACGGAACCCGGTCCGGTAGGCGCTCCCGAGCCCGGACTTCTCGCTCCGGCGCAGCACCTCCACGTGGCCGACCTCAGCCGCGGCCGACTCGGCGAGGTCCGCCGTGCCGTCGGGGCTGCCGTCGTCGACGACCAGGATCCCGGCGTCCGGCAGGGCGGCGCGCACCTTGTGGAGGACGGCCACGACGTTCTCTGCCTCGTTGTAGGTGGGCAGCACTACCAGGACGCGCACCGGGGCAGTGTACGACCTCGGGCCTGGCCCCGGGGCTCATGGACCTTGGGGGCCACCTTCCCGCGTCCCCTCGGGCGGGCGGAGACCTTCCTCGAGGCGCGCGCCGGCGGGCTCCACAGGATCCGGGCCGCGTCGCAGCTCCCGCACGACGACCTGGATCGCCCCGCCTGCCGGGATGCCGACGAGGGCACCGACGAACGTGCCGAGCCCCGACCCCACCCGGCCACCCAACGTGGCGCCGACGAGCACGGCGACGAGCACCCACAACGGGCTGAGCCGGACCGTCCGTCCCATGATGATGGGGTTGAGGACGTGGTTCTCGACCTGCTGGTAGACGAGGAACACGACCAGCGTGACGAGCCCCGCCACGGGCGAGTGCAAGAGCGCGATGAGCACCACCGGCACCCCCGCCAGCAAGCCGCCGACGAGGGGCAGCAGGTCGACCAGGGCCACCCAGGCCCCGAGCAGGAGCGGGAAGGGCACGCCGAGGGCGACGAGGGCGACGAGCACGACCACGCCCGCCACGAGCGAGGTGCAGATGTTGCCGAACATGTAGCCGCTCACCGAGCGCGACACTTCGCGGGCCACCCGCGACACCCGAGCCGCCCGGGCGGGCTGCATCAGACCGAGCAGGCCGCGCGACAGCCGGGGGGCCTCGAGGAGGGTGAAGAACGACAGGACGGCGATCGTGGTCAAGGCGACCACCGTCGACACGGCGGCCGCGCCCACCGACAGCGCCTGGGCCGGCTTCAGGCTCTTGGTGATGTCGGCAGCCAGCTTCGGCGCGTTCTTGCTGACCCACTGCTGCAGATGCAGGGTGGCGACGAGGTGCCCGACGCTGCCGCGGCCGTGCTCGGCCTGCTTGACGAGATCGGGCAGTTCGCGCGTCAGCCGGGTGACGCCGCTCACGAGGGGGGCGGAGAAGAGGTACACGAGGCCGCCGAACATCGCCACGCCGGCCAGGAAGACCAGCACCGACGCCACGCCCCGCGACAGGCCGCGCCGCTCGAGCAGGCGGACGGGCGGTGCCAGCAGCACGGCGACGAACCCTGCCACCACCGCGAACAGGATGACGCGACGGAGCACCCACACGAGGAGGATGGCAAGGGCGTTGAGGTCGACGACCGCCACCACGACGAGCACGGTGGCCACGATCGAGGTGATGGGGATGCCGCGCCGGCGGGCGGCGGCCACGACACGCGTCCGCCACTGGTCGTCGGGGCGGCTCGTCGCCCGGCCCGCCTCCCGTCCGGGCGCGCCGGTGCCCGCCGCCGTGCTCCCGCCCACGGCCGTGTCCCTCCGCCCGGGCATGGGACCAGCATGGCAGGTCCCGGCGCTGCCGGACGTGCAAGCATGACCCGGATGGAGGAGGCGCCTCCCGGCCCGGTCCACGGATCCGACCCGCCCCGCCCTCCTGCGGTCGAGCTCGAGGCGCGCCCGGTGCGGGCCGAGCTCCAGCGGGGCGCAGTGCGGGCCGAGCTCGAGACGGGAGCAACCGCGCCCGCCGGCGGGCCGACGCCGGGCGCGGGACCGCGCCCCCGGCACCATTGGCTCCCGAGAAGCTGGTTCCCGAGAAGCGTCCGCGGCGCGATCACCGTCGTCGTCCTGCTGTTCGTCTTCGAGTACCTCCTGCTGCCCCAGCTGCTGACCGCCCGCAAGGACGTCGCCCTGCTCGGCAAGGTGAGCATCGCCTGGCTCCTCGTGGCAGTGGCCCTGGAAGCGGGCGCGCTCGTCGCCTATGCCCAGCTCACCCACACCGTCCTGTCGCCCGGGGCGCCCTCTCGCTGGCGCTTGTTCCGGGTCAACATGTCGAGCCTGGCAGTCAGCCACGTGCTGCCCGGGGGCACGGCGCCGGGCACCGCGGTGGGCTACCGCCTGCTCAGCGAGTCGGGCGTGCCGGGCAGCACGGCCGCCTTCGGGCTGGCCACCCAGGGCGTCGGCTCGGCCCTCGTGCTCAACCTCATCTTCTGGTTCTCGCTGATCATCTCGGTACCCCTCGCGGGCTACAACCCGCTCTACGGCATCGCCGCGCTGGCCGGCGTGCTCCTCGTGGTGACCTTCGGCACCGTGGTGCTGCTGCTCACCCGCGGGCGGGGCCGCACGGCGCACTTCCTCCAGCGCGTGGCCGCGCACGTGCCGTTCCTCAAGCCCGACGCCGTGTCGTCGCTCGCCCACCGGGTCGCCGACCTCCTCCTCGGGCTCCTGCGTGACCGGCGGCTCCTCACCCGGGCGCTCGTGTGGGCGGCGGCCAACTGGCTCCTCGACGCCGCGTCGCTCTGGGTGTTCCTGTTCGCCTTCGGGCACGCGACCTTCCCCGTCGACCTCCTGGTTGCCTTCGGGCTGGCCAACGTGCTGGCGGTGATCCCGGTGACCCCGAGCGGCCTCGGCGTCGTCGAGGGCGTCCTCATCCCGACCCTGACCGGCTTCGGGGTGCCCAAAGCGATCGCCCTGCTCGGGGTGATCTCCTACCGGCTGGTGAACTTCTGGCTGCCCATCCCCGCGGGTGGGCTGGCGTACCTGTCGCTGCGGCTCGGCCGGGGGTCTCGCCGTGCGGGGCCCGCGGGCCCGCGGGACGACCAGCAGGGCGGCGGCTCACCGTCGGCGAGCGGCGGCCAGGCGCAGAGAGACCAGCAGGCCGGCGGCCAGCAGGCGAGCGCCGGCCCACTGTCAAGCGGCGGCGGAGCCGAGGGCGGCGGCCCACTGCCGGCGAGCGCCGGCGGAGCCGAGGGCGGCGGCCGGCAGGTCGCGGGCGGCTGACCCGCAACCGGTCGGTCGCCCGGCAAACCGGCGGGCGCGTCAGGGCTCCCGGGGCCTGGGCTCGGGCTCGCGCCGGCGGCGGGCCCGCTCGATCGCGAGCTCACGCAGGCGGCGCTGCACACTGATACCCCTCTCGGTGGGCACGCGCCGCCAGCAGCGGTCCGGGCCGAGGGCCCAGGCGTTCGTGTCGTCGGCGAACACGAGGTCGAGGATCTCGAGCAGGCGCTGCTGCAGCTCGGGGTCACGCACGGGCACCAGCGCCTCGATCCGGCGGTCGAGGTTCCGCTCCATCAGGTCGGCCGACCCGATGTAGAGCCGAAGGGGAGGGATCGAGGACCCGGCTGGGTCACCGGTGGCGCTCGGGTCCCCGGTGGCGCTCGGGTTGCCGGTGGCGCCTGCGCCCGGACCGCCGAAGCGGTAGATGCGGGAGTGCTCGAGGAACTCGCCCACCACGGAGCGGACCCGGATGGTCTCCGACAGCCCGGGGATCCCCGGGCGAAGGCAGCACACCCCGCGCACGGCCAGGTCCACCGGCACGCCGGCTCCCGAGGCCCGGTAGAGGGCGTCGATCATGCGCGGGTCGGTGAGGCCGTTGAGCTTGAGCACGATCCGCCCCGCAGGCCCGGCCGCGGCCTGCTCCTCGATGAGCTCGAGCACCCGCTGGCGCAGCGTGACCGGTGAGACGAGCAGCTCGCGGTAGCCGGTGTGGCGGCTGAACCCGGTCAGGTAGTTGAACAGGTCTCCCACGTCGGCGGCGATCTCGGGGTCCGAGGTGAGCAGGCCGAGGTCCTCGTACATGCGCGCCGTCTTCGAGTTGTAGTTGCCGGTGCCGATGTGGCAGTAGCGGCGGATCCCGTCCTCCTCGCGCCGCAGCACGAGCAGCGTCTTCGAGTGCGTCTTCAGGCCGACCAGCCCGTAGACGACGTGGACCCCTGCCTCCTCGAGGGCCTTTGCCCACTCGATGTTGGCCTGCTCGTCGAAGCGGGCTTTGAGCTCGACGAGGGCGGCCACCTGCTTGCCCGTCTCCGCGGCGCGGATGAGCGAGGGCACGATGAGCCCGTCGCCAGAGGTCCGGTAGAGGGTCTGCTTGATCCCGAGGACGTCGGGGTCCTCGGCCGCCTGGGCGACGAAGGCCTCGACCGAGGTGGCAAAGGAGTCGTAGGGGTGGTGGACGAGCACGTCGCGCTCGCGCAGCACGGCGAACAGGTCGGTCGGTTGGTTGCCCGCCGTGGCCAGGGGTGGCGGGGTCATGGGCGTCCACGTCTCCTCGTGGAGGTCCGGGCGGTCGATGCCGTACACGGCCCAGAGCCCGCCGAGACCGATCGGCGCGTCCACCTCGTAGACCCCGTCGGGCGCCACCTGCAGCTCCGCTGCCAGCAGGTCGCGGATCTCCGCGCTCGCCCCCGAGTTGATCTCGAGGCGCACCGCCCGCCCGAAGCGGCGCCGGCGGAGCTCCATCTCGACCGCCACGAGCAGGTCGTCGGCCTCGTCCTCCTCGACGGCCAGGTCGGCGTTGCGGGTGACCCGGAACGTCTCGTGGCGGCCCACGTTCATGCCGGGGAACAGGCTGTCGAGGTGGGCGGCGATGACCTGCTCGAGGGGAACGAAGCGCTCGCCGTCGGGCATCACGACGAAGCGCGGCAGCACCGGGGGGATCTTCACCCGGGCGATCCTCGACTCGCCCGTCACCGGGTTCTCGACGTTGACCACCAGGTTGAGGGAGAGGTTCGAGATGTAGGGGAAGGGGTGGCCGGGGTCGACGGCCAGGGGGGTGAGGACGGGGAAGATCTGGCGGTCGAAGACGTCGACGAGGTACGCGCGGTCCCGCACGTCGAGGGACGACCAGCTCGACAGCCGCACACCGGCAGCGGCCAGCGCCGGCACCAGCTCCTGGAGGAAGATGCGGTCCTGGCGGGCCACCAGCTCGACCACCTGGGCCCGGATGAGCTTGAGCTGCTCGGCCGGCCGCAGCCCGTCGGGCGACCGGGTGGTCACCCCGGCAGCAACCTGGTCCTCGAGCCCGGCCACCCGGACCTGGAAGAACTCGTCGAGCATCTCGGCGAAGATGGCGAGGAACTTCACCCGCTCGAGGAGGGGCAGGCCCGGATCCTCCGACAGGTCGAGGAGGCGGGACCCGAAGTCGAGCCGCGAGAGCTCGCGGTTGGAGAAGCGGTCCGAGCCGAACGCGGCGATCTGCTCCTCACCTGGGACCCGGGACGCCGCACGCGGGACGCCCGGTCCGTCCGCTGCAGGGTGCGCGACCGGCCCCACTGCGGTGGTCGTGCGCTGCGATGCCATGGGGGCCTCCACACCGCAGGATACATGCGCCACTACGCTCTCGGGCGGTGGTGGAGATTGCGACACGGCCGTCGTCGCGTGTCCGGCACCGTGCACTGGGCCTTCCCGGCTGGACCTGGGGCCCCAAGCCCCGCCGCCGGACCGAGCTCGGCCTCCTCGTGCTCAGCTCGCTCGCCACGGCGGCCCTCTACGTCATCGCGTCGCTCGGGGCCAAGTCGAGGATCCCCCCCCACATCGGCCCCTTCCTGGCCGTCCTCGTCGGGCTGTCGCTGGCGGTCCACGTGGCCAACCGCTGGCTCGCGCCCCAGGCCAACCCCGTCATCCTCCCGCTCGCCGCCCTGCTGAACGGCCTCGGCTACGTGGTCATCGCCCGCTGGAACCCCGCCTTCGCCAAGGCCCAGGCGGGCTGGGTCGCCATCGGCGCCGGCCTGTACGTCCTCACCCTGCTCGTCGTACGGCGGACTCGTGACCTCGACCGCTACCGGTACCTGCTCCTGCTGGCGGCCGTGGTGCTCATGCTGGCGCCCCTGGTGCCCAAGGTCGGGCTGAACATCAACGGCGCCCGGCTCTGGGTCCGGGTCCTCGGGGTGCAGTTCCAGCCGGTGGAGATCGCCAAGGTCGTCCTGTGCATCTTCTTCGCCTCCTACTTCGCAGAGAAGAAGGAGCTGCTCTCGATCCCGACTGCCCGCATCGGCAACCGCCTCGTCCTCGACCCGCGACCGCTGCTGCCGATCGTGCTGGCGTGGGGCTTCGCCATGCTCGTCATCGCCGCCGAGAACGACATCGGCTTCGCCATGCTCATCTTCACCCTGTTCATCACGATGCTGTGGGTGGCCACCGGCCGCGCGACGTACCTCGTGGTGGGCGTGGTGATCTTCGCCGTGGGCGCCGTCGTGGCCGCCCACCTCTTCGGCCAGGTCCACCAGCGCATCAGCATCTGGCTCGATCCCTGGAAGACCATCACCGGCAGCGGCCAGCAGCTGGCCTACGGCTGGTTCTCCCTCGGCCACGGCGGGGTCGGGGGCACGGGCCTCGGCCAGGGCATCCTGTCGGGCCAGGTCCCCTACCTCACGAGCGACATGATCCTGGCCGGCATCGGCGAGGAGATGGGGCTCATGGGCACGAGCGTGGTCGTGATCGCCTACGTGCTCCTCGTCGGCGCCGGGCTCCACGTCGCCCAGCGGGCACGCTCGGACTTCTCGCGCCTCGTGGCCACGGGACTGACCGCCATCCTGGGCTTCCAGGCGTTCTTCATCATGGCCGGCGTCCTGCGGCTCCTCCCCTTCACCGGGATCACCCTGCCCTTCGTCGCCTACGGCGGCTCGTCGCTCGTCACCAACTACGCGGTGGTCGCCCTGCTGCTGCGCATCTCCGACGAGGCGGCCAGCGCCGGCACCAGCTCGCCCGACGGGGGCCCGGCCGGCGTGCCGGCCCGGCGGAGCCCCCCGCTGCCGGGCTGAGGCCGTCGCCGTCGGGCTCAGCTGCCCGGAGGGGGCTCGACGTCGCCGGGTTCCTCGAAGAGGCGCTCGTCGACGAGGATCGGCGCCGCCACCGGGGCCCGCAGGGCCAGCACCATCCCGTCGGAGGGCCGGCAGGGCACCACCTCGGAGCCGGGGGGCCCGACCAGGTCGAGCTCGGCAAGGTAGGTGCCCGCCCGCCGCCCGACCACCCGCAGGTCGACGACGTCGATGCGGTACCGCTGGAGGACGGTGGCGAACAGCTCGTGGGTGAGCGGGCGAGGGGTCGGCACCTTGTGGCGGGCCTGGGCGAGGGCGATCCCCTCGGGCATGCCGATGGGGATGGCAAGGGCGCGGAACGGCGGCTCGACCTCGCGCAGCGTGACCACCGGGAACGCCGAGGGCAGCTCGACCTCGACCGACGCCACCTCGACCACCCGCATCGTCGCCGCCCGGTGGGCGGCCTGCGGCGGTCCCTGCGCGGCGCCAGGGTCGTCGGCGCCCCCGGCTGCCGGCAGGGCCTGGCCCACCTAGGCCCTCCGGCGCGCGTGCACGCTCAGCGCCAGCCCGACCGCCATGAAGAAGGACAGCACCGCCGTGCCCCCGTAGCTGAGGAAGGGCAGCGGGATGCCGGTGATCGGCATGATCCCCATGGTCATCCCGGCGTTCTGGAACACGCTGAAGGCGAAGAACGTGAACAGCCCGGCGCACAAGAGGCGCCCGAAGGGGTCGCGGGCCAGCTGGGCGTTGCGGAGGAACCGCCACGAGATCGTGCCGAGCAGGACCAGCACGCCCGTCGCGCCCACGAAGCCGAGCTGCTCGCCGACAGCGGTGAAGATGAAGTCCGTCTGCTGCTCGGGCACGTAGCCGAGCGTCGTCTGGACGCCGTGCCCGATGCCCGTGCCGAAGAGCCCGCCCGAGCCGATCGCGTCCTTCGCCTGGGTCAGGTTGTAGATGGCCGCCTTCTGGAACACCGAGGGGTGGGCGGTGTCCTGGTTGAGGAAGCTCGTGATCCGGGCGATCTGGTAGTGGTGGAGGAGCCCGCCCTCGAGGGCGATCACGACGGCCACCGCGGCACCGGCCACGAGCAGGACGAGGATCCGGCCGGGCAGCCCGGCCACGGCCAGCATCACGAGCAGGACGACGGTCATGATCATGGCCGTCCCGAGGTCCGGCTGGGCCATCACGAGCACGATCGGCACCGCAGCGAGCAACAGGACCCGTACGACGTCGCGCCACGCCAGCCCCTCGGTCCGCCGCGAGCAGTACGTGGCGACGGCGAGCACGAGAGCCAGCACGGCGAACTCAGACGGCTGCAGCTGCAGGGGCCCGAAGCTGAACCACCGCTGCGAGCCCTGTGCGTGGGACCCGACCACGAACACCGCCAGGAGCGACAGCACGACGAGCACGTAGATGGCGGTGGCAAGCGGTTCGAGGCGCCGGTAGTCGACGGCGGCGACCACCACCATGGCCACCACGCCGAGCACGACGAACAGCGCCTGGCGCTTCAGATAGTAGGTGCCGCTCAGCCCCTCGGCGACGAGGGTGCCCCGGGTGGCCGTGTACACCATCACCACGCCGATGACGGCCACCACGAGCGTCGTCACCACCAGCACGACGTCGACGGGGAAGGCCCGGCGGCCGGTTGCCGGGACCCTCGGCATCGTGCGGGCCTGCACGACAGGACAGAATATCGGGCGTGCCCGCCGCGCCCCTGACCCCCCCACCGCCGGGGGGCCCGTGGCCCGCGACCCTCGCCGCGTCGGGCGGCGGTTGGCTCTTCGACCTGCTCACCAAGGCCGGCGTCTCGCGCTCGACGGCCAGCACGGTGGTGGAGTTCGTGCTCCGGCCCCTCGAGGTCGTGGTCGTGGTGGTGATCGCGGCGCTGCTGGCGCACCTCGGGGCGAGGGCCATCCGGCGCTGGCTCGGGAGCCTCGGCCGCCGTGCGGCCTCGCGGGCGGGCTCCGAGCGGGCGACGGCCCGTGCCGCGACCGTCACCGCCCTCGTGGCGAACCTGTGGCGTTTCGTCGTGCTCGTGGTGCTGATCGCCATCGTGCTCGGGATGCTCGGGGTCAACCTCACGCCGCTGCTGGCGAGCGCCACCGTGATCGGCGCCACGATCGGGTTCGGCGCGCAGGCGCTCGTGCGCGACTACCTGTCGGGCATCCTGCTCACCTTGGAGGACCAGTTCGGCATCGGCGACACGATCACCGTCGACCAGGCGTCGGGGGTGGTCGAGGACCTGAGCCTGCGCGTGACGCGCGTGCGGGCGTGGGACGGCACGGTCTGGTACGTGCCCAACGGCGAGATCCGGCGGCTTGCCAACACCTCGCGGGGCTGGGCCAGGGCTGTCGTGGACCTGCCGGTGACGGTGGGGGGCGCCACCACGGTCGACGCCGTCAAGGCCATCGCCGCCGAGGCCGCCGGGGAGGTCGCAGGGCGGCCCGCCTTCGCACCCGTCGTGCGCGAGCCGCCCGAAGTGAGCGGCGTGGTGGCGGCCGGGGCGACGTCGTGCACGGTGCGCGTCTCCCTGCGCACCACCCCTGCCGCACGCGAGCCGCTCGAACGCTCCCTGCGCGAGGCGGTCATCCAGCGCCTGGTCGCTGCGGGGGCGTGGCCGGCGCCGGGTTGACCGCGACCCGGGCGATGCCGGCTGCTCAGGTGCCGGGCGCCTCCCCCGGGGGCCGCCCGCCGACGTCTCCCCCGCGCCCGACGGCCGCCAGAGCCGCGCGCCACATGGCTTCGACCGGCGCCTCGCGGCCCGTCCAGCGGGCGAGCTGGGAGGCTGCCTGGTGCACCAGCATGCCGAGGCCCCCCATCGTGGCGGCCCCCCGTGCGGCCGCCGCCGCCAGCCAAGCCGTGCGCAGCGGGTGGTACACGAGGTCGACCGCGAGCTGACCAGCGGACAGCAGGCCCGGGTCCACGAGGGGCCGGGCGCGCTCGGTGGCGGCGCCGGCCATGCCGACCGGCGTCGCGTTGACGACCAGGTCGGCCGTGGCGGCCTCGGCGGGGTCGCCCACCCGGCCGACCCCGCCGGCCAGCGACGCCGCCTCGGCCGCCCGGTGGGCGGTCCGGTTGACGACGACGACCTCCGACGCGCCGGCGTCCGCCAGGGCGGCGACCACAGCCCGGGCCGCGCCCCCCGCCCCGGCCACGAGGCAGCGCCGGCCGGCCGGGTCGAACCCGGCGCCGCGGCGCAGGGATGCAACCAGGCCCTGCCCGTCGGTGTTGTCCCCGACGAGCAGCCCCTTCTCGCGGGCCACGCAGTTGACGGCACCGAGCCGGGCGGCCGTGGGCGTGAGCTCGTCGACGAGGCCTGCCACCGCCGACTTGTGCGGCATGGTGACCGACAGCCCGGCGATCCCGAGCGCCCGGACCCCGGCGAGCGCGGCCGGCGCCTGCCCCGCGCCGACGGGGAAGCCCACCGACACCCAGTCCAGCCCGAGATCGGCGAAGGCCGTGTTGTGCAGCAGGGGTGACAGCGACTGCGTGACCGGGTCACCCATCACGCCCACCACCGAGGTGGCGGCCGAAGGCCAGTGGCCCGCCCGGTTGGCCGGCGGGCGGCTCACGGGATGATCCCCCGGCTCTCGGCCAGGTGCTCGTTGGCCAGCTGCTGGGCGTAGGTGTCGACGAAGGCCTCCGTCCCGTCCTTCTGCACGACGACGAAGTACAGCCAGTCGCCCGGCGGGGGGTCCAGCGCGGCCCGCAGGGCGGCTGCCGAGGGGACACCGATGGGCCCCGGGGGCAGGCCGGGGTGCAGGTAGGTGTTGTAGGGGCTCTGCACCCGCAGGTCGCTCCCGCTCACCACGCCTCCGTCCCGCCCCAGGGCGTACAGGACGGTCGTGTCCATCTGCAGGGCGTCGCCGCGGGCGAGGCGGTTGTAGATGACGCGGGCAACAGGGCCCATGTTCTTGGCGATGACCGCTTCCTTCTGCACGATGGAGGCCACCGTCACCACCTGGGGCAGGGTCAGGCCAAGGCGGGACGCCGCGGCCGGCGTGAGCCCGGCAGCCGCCGCCTGGCGGTCGAAGCGACCCACCATCTGGCCGAGCAGCCGTGTGTCGCTCTCCCCGGGAAGGAGCTCGTAGGTGCCCGTGCCGAGCAGCCCCTCGAGGCTGGGGGCGCCCGGGTCGAGGGCAGAGCGCACCGACCCGCTGGCCGCGGCAGCCAGGAAGCTCCGCGCGCTGTGGCCCGGGAAGCTGCCCGTCTCGTTCGCCACCTCTCGCAGGGACTCGCCTGGGGCCACCGTCACCGCGAAGACGTCGGGGCCGGCTGCCAGGCGGGCCCGCACGTCGCCGAAGGACAGGTTCTGGTGCAGCAGGTAGCGCCCGGGACGGACCTGTGGAGCTCCTTCGACCAGGTCGCTGAGCCGGAACGCCAGGGCGCTGCCGATCACGCCTCTGGCGGCCAGGTCGTCGAGGACGGCGCCCACCGCCTCGCCGGGGGTGACGGTCACCACGACCGCACGGCCCGGCCCGCCCAACGGGTTCGCCTCGATCTCGTAGAAGGCGACCACGCCCACCACGACGAGCACGACCAGGCCGAGGGCGCTGCGCACCAGGCGGCGGCGACGGCTGGTGCGCCGCCGGGGCCGCCAGCCGCGGGAACCACCGCCGCCTCGCCCCGGCACCGCCACGCCGTGAGGGTCCGTGGCGGCCTCGTGGGGCGGCGCCCCCGCGCCGGCCTCGGCCGGCACCTCGGCACGCCCGGCCGGCCCGCTGCGCTCGGCCGGCACCTCGGCACGCCCGGCCGGCCCGCTGCGCTCGTCTGCGGTCATCGGGCGTCGAGCCACGCCTGGAGCAGGACCGCTGCCGCTGCGGCGTCGACCGCCCGGCGGGCCCGCCTCCCCCGCTTCCCGGCTGCGGCCAGCGAAGCCTCGGCGGTGACGGTGGTCAGGCGCTCGTCGAACGTCTCGACGTCCACCCCGCGACCGGCCAGCTCCTCGCCCAAAAGGACGGCCTCGGCCGCCGCCGCACGAGCGGCGGAGCCACGGCGGCCGTCGAGGGTGAGCGGCAGCCCCACCACCACCCGGGCCGCGCCCTCCTCGAGCGCCGCGTCGGCGATCCGGCGCCGGTCGGCGGCGGGGTCGCCCGACCGCTCCAGCACGCCACGGGGGAACGCCAGGCGCCCCCGGCCGTCGCTGACCGCCAGGCCGATGCGCCGGGAGCCGAGGTCCACGGCCATCACTTTGGACCGCGAGGCTGCGTCGGCGGGCTTCATCCCCCGCCGAGGAGCCGGCGAGCCATCTCGAGCGCCTCGTCGATGCGCGCCGGGTCGCGCCCGCCCGCCACAGCGAGCTCCGGGCTGCCTCCCCCGCCGCCGCCGACCACCGCTGCGAGCTGGCGGACGAGCGCCGTGGCGTCGGGGTCGCCTCCGGTGGCGGCGACGAGCGCCACCTTGGCGCCGTCGGGGCTCCCGCCGAGCACGGCAGCTCGCACCCCTTCGCGGCGCGCCACCGCCGCCGCCAGGGCGCGCAGCTCGTCGGCGGTGCGGCCGTCGCGGCGCGCCACCACGACGCCGCCCGGTGCCCGGCCGGCCAGGCCGGCCGCCTCGCTCTCGACCATGGCCGCGCGCAGCCGCTGGAGCTCCTTGTCGGCGGCCCGCTGGCGCTCGAGGACCCGCCCGAGCGCGTCGGCCACCCCCTCGGGCTCGGTGCGCAGCAGGGAGGCCACCTCGGACAGGGCGGCGTCGCGTCGGGCGGCCCGCTCGATGCTGGCGAGGCCCGTGACCGCCTCGATCCGCCGGGTGTTGGCCCCGATCGAGCCCTCCGACACGATGCTGATCGGGCCGATCTGGCCGAGGGCGCCGACGTGGGTGCCCCCGCAGAGCTCGAGCGAGTGGGGACCCGCCCGGACCACGCGCACCGTGTCGCCGTACTTCTCCTCGAAGAAGGCCACGGCGCCCATGGCCTCCGCCTCGGCCCTCGTGGTCTCGCTCGTGACGACCGGCTCGTCGGTCAGCACGTCGGCGTTGGCCACGTCGAGCACCGCCGCCAGCTCTTCGGGGGCGAGGGCCGCCGGGTGGCTGAAGTCGAAGCGGAGCCGGTCGGGTGCCACCAGGGACCCTTGCTGGCGCACGTGGTCGCCCAGCACCTCGCGCAGGGCGGCGTGGAGCAGGTGGGTGCCGGTGTGGTTGCGGCGGATGGCCTCGCGCCGGGGGGCGTCGATGGTCGCCAGGGCGTCCTGGCCGGCGAAGAGTTCGCCGGTCACCCGGGCACGGTGAGCCGTCAGCCCCGGCAGTGCGGCGACGGTGTCGTACACCTCGGCCCGCCCCGTCTCGGTGACAATGGACCCGGTGTCGCCGACCTGGCCCCCGGCCTCGGCGTAGAAGGGCGTCCGGTCGAGGAAGACCTCCGCGGTCCCCGGCTCGGGGCCGGCCAGCACGCCGACCACCCGTGCAGGGGAGGTGTACTCGGTCCGGCCGACGAAGTCGGTGGGGCCCTCGCGCTCGAGGAGCTGGCGGTAGGCGTCCTCGCCGGCGGCGCCCGGCGCGCGCGCCGCCCGCCGGGCCCGCTGGCGCTGCTCCTCCATCGCCTCGTCGAACCCGGCCCGGTCGACCTGCACGCCCGATTCGCGGGCGAGCTCCTCGGTGAGCTCGATGGGGAAGCCGTGGGTGTCGTGGAGGCGGAACGCGACCGCGCCGGGGATGGTCCCTCCCCCGGCCGCGCCCGCCCCGGCGATGGCGTCCTCGAGGATCGCAAGACCGGCGCGAAGAGTCCGGTCGAACCCCGACTCCTCGCGCTCGAGCACGGCGCGCACGAAGTCGAGGTCGCTGCGCAGCTTCGGGTAGGCCTCGCCGAGGATGGCCGCCGCCCGGTCGGCCAAGATGCCGGTGACCGACGCCTCCGCCCCGAGGCGGCGGGCGGCCAGGACCGCACGGCGGACCACCCGGCGCAGCACGTACCCGCGCCCGTCGTTGGAGGGCAGCACCCCGTCGGTCACGAGCAGCGACATGGCGCGCCCGTGGTCGCCCAGCACCCGCAGCGCCACGTCGACCTCGGGCGACGAGCCGTAGCGCGTGCCGGTCGCCTCCTCGGCGGCGGCGATCATGGGCCGCAGGGCGTCGGTCTCCCACACCGAGGGCACGTCCTCGAGGATGGCGAGCACCCGCTCGAGCCCGGCGCCGGTGTCGATGCTGGGCCGGGGAAGGGGCTCGAGGGAGCCGTCCGCCCGCCGGTCGTACTGGAGGAACACGAGGTTCCACAGCTCGACGTAGCGCTCCTCGCCCCCCCCGACCGGGCCGCCCGGCTCGCCCCAGGAGCTGCCCCGGTCGAAGTAGATCTCCGAGGACGGGCCGCAGGGCCCGGTCTCCCCCATCTCCCAGAAGTTGTCGTCGCCGGCTCGCTGCACCCGTTCCGGTCCGAGCCCGACCTTGTCGCGCCAGAGGTCGGACGCCTCGTCGTCCGAGGTGTGCACGGTCACCCACAGCCTGTCGGCGTCGAGCCCCAGGCGCTCGGTCAGCAGCTCCCAGGCGAAGCTGATGGCCTCGGCCTTGAAGTAGTCGCCGAAGCTGAAGTTGCCCAGCATCTCGAAGAAGGTGAGGTGGCGCGACGTGTGGCCGATGAGCTCGATGTCATCGTGCTTCCCGCGGATGCGCACGCATTTCTGCACGCTCGTCGCGCGGCGGAACGGCGGGACCTCCTCGCCGAGGTAGTACGGGATGAACTGGTTCATGCCCGCGTTGGTGAACATCGGCGCGCGGGGGTGATGGGGCACGAGGCTCGACGAGGGCACCACCTCGTGGCCCCGCTCGGCGAAGAAGCGCGTGAACTCGTTCCGGAGCCGCTGGGCGTCCATCGGCGAGAGCCTACCGGCGGCGCCTGCCAGCACTCCCCGACGGCAGCGGCCGGCCACGGCGCCGACCGGGCCGGTCGGTGTGGGCAACGGCCGGGCGCAGCGCCCCAGGGCTCGCGAGGGCACCGGCCTCCCGACGGGCGTCGGCACCCGCCGGCATGCCGAGCTCGCCGAAGAGCTCGGCTGCTCGTCGGTCACGCTCGGCACGGCCGGACTCGAGCGCGTCGCGCAGGCGCCACCCGAGCTGGCCCACCGAGGCCCGGGCACCGCCGACCAACCCGTCTCCGCCCAGCCGCCGGGCGGCGCGCCGCAGCCGGCGGCGCACCTGCTTCTCGACCCACAGGGTACCGCCCACGCCGAGGGCAACCCCTGCACCGAGCCATGCCGGCCGGCCCATCACCGGCCCCGTGCCCCGTTGCCCCGTGCCCCGTCGCCCCGTGCGCCGTTGCCGTTCGCCCCGTCGCCCCGTGCGCCGTTGCCGTTCGTCCCGCCGGCTGCCCGAGGTGGCGACCCGCCGGGCCGGCGCAGGCGGCGGATGGCTGTGGAAGCCCCTGCCCGGTACGCCATGACCTTCACGACGGGGTTGGCGAAGGCGCGCCTGGCAAGGCGCGACGCAGAGTCGACCGCCGCCGTCACCGACTCGGTCCCTGCGAGGACGGCGTCGACCCGGTCCAGCTCGCCGGCCGCCTGCTCGACCACGGCCCGAGCGCCGGCGGCCAGGGGAACGAGCTCGTCCTGCACCCGGGTCACCAGCGCGTCCAAGCGGCGGACCTGGGCTCCGAGGAGGGCGGCGGCAACCACCGCGCCGATGGCCGCGATGCAGGCCACCACGGCGGCCACCAGCAGCACCACGTCGGTCGCCGTCATGCCGGGGACACTACCGGGGGCGGCGGCCCGCCCGCTGCGACCACCGGGGCTGCGAGCCAGCTGGGCGAGGAGCCTCCGGCGGGGGCTGCGAGCCAGGTGGGCGAGGAGCACTCCGGCGGGGGCTGCGAGCCAGGTGGGCGACGAGCACTCCGGCGGGGCTGCGAGCCAGGCGGGCGACGCCCGGGATGCCCGGTCAGCTGGGCGAGAACCCGACCACGGGGGCGGCCAGGGGCCGGCCGCCCATCGAGCCAAAGAAGCCGGCGTCGCCGAAGGCGAAGACCCCCCCGTCGGCCGCCACCTCCCAGTAGCCGCCGTCGTCGAAGGTGACGGCCGCCCCCCGCACGGCCGCGGCGAGGTGCTGGCCGCCCATGGAGCCATAGAACTGGGCGTCGCCGAAGGCGAAGACCCCGCCGTCGGCCGCGGCGAGCACGTAGCCGCGACTGTCCAGCGTCGGGGCGATCCCGACCACCGGGGCGGCCAGGGGCTGCCCGCCCATCGAGCCAAAGAAGCCGGCGTCGCCGAAGGCGAAGACGCCCCCGTCGGCCGCCACCTCCCAGTAGCCGCGGTCACTCGACGTCGGGGCGATCCCGACCACCGGGGCGGCCAGGGGCTGCCCGCCCATCGAGCCGTAGAAGCCGGCGTCGCCGAAGGCGAAGACGCCCCCGTCGGCCGCCACCTCCCAGTAGCCGCGGTCGTCGTGGAGCGCGCCGAAGGCGTAGCGGTCCCAGGGGACGGCTGCGCTGGTGCCCTCAGGTGTCGTGACGGTGATGTCGACCGCCTCGGGCACGCTCACCGCAGGCAGGGTGACCGTCACCGAATTGGGCGAGGACGACACGATGGTGGCCTGGCCAGCCGCTCCCGCGTGCACCGCAACGGCCCCGCCGAGCCCGTCGCCGTACACGGTCACGGTCGCGGCCCTGCCGAGCGGCCCCGTGCGGGCGCTCAGGCCGCTCACCGACGGGCACCCCCCCGCGGGCTGGAGCTGGGGGACGAGCAGGGCCCCGTCCGGGCTGCCCCAACCGCTCGCCAGGTCGTAGCCAGGGGCCGCCGGGTACCGCCCCTGGTTGGTCCCGGTGAAGTCGTTGTCCCCCGCGACCACGTCGCGCAGGGCGGGCGAGCCGGCGCCCCCGAGGGCGTAGAGGGCGGGGTCTGCCGACCCGAGGGGAGCCGCGCACCCCTGGACGGCGAGGGCCATCAGCGCTGCCCACAGGGGCGCCGCGGCGCTCGTCCCCCCGGCGCTGACCCACGTCCCGTCGTGGAGCACCGTGTAGCCGTGGGCCGGGTCGGCGCTCGCGGCCACGTCGGGCACCTCGCGGCACAGCGATCCGCCCGGGGGCTGCGGGCAGGTCCCCTCGGACGAGAACGGGTTGACGGTGCCCCGCCCAGCCTGGCGTTGCCACGACGGCATGTCCCAGTTGGCGGACATCCCCCCGCCCCCGGCACCCCCGTGGCCGTTCCAGACCACCTCGCTCCCGCTCCCGCCCGGTCCGATGGTGAGGGTCGTGCCGCCGACGTCGACCACGCCGGGCTGGGACCCCGGATCGTCCACCGCCAGGGCGCCGCTTCCGGGGCAGTCCTCCGAGCCGGTGTCCCCCGAGGCGGCCACCACCGTCTGGCCCTGGAGCGCCATCTGCTCGAAGAGCTGCTGCTCGGCCGCCGGCGACAGCCCCACCTGGGCCATCTGGGGCTCGCAGATGCCCCAGCTCGTGCTCACCACCTGGGCGGCGTCGTCGTCGGCGATCCGCTGGTAGACGTCGTAGGGTCCCTGCGCGCCGTTGTTGGGCCCTTCGTAGACGAGCAGGGCAGCGCCGGGCGCGAACGCCATGGCGTTCTCGATGTCGAGCGCCGCCTCGCCGCTGCCTGCCAGCCCTCCAGGCCCCGGCAGCGGCCCGCCGTCCACCAGCCGGTCTGCGACGGGCGAGCCGAGCCCCTCGCACGCCTGGAAGGCCGCCACGTCAGCCGGGTCGTAGGACTCGAGCTCGAACAGGGCGATGGTGACCCCCGCACCCACCCGTCCCTGCGCGTAGAGCGGCCCCATGCCGTAGGCAGCGGCCACGGCGGGCTGGGTGAGGGCCCCGGCGGCGACCGCCGTGCCGGCAGCAGGGCAGGTGCCGGGCCCCGTGGGCGTGCTGGCGAGGTGCCCGGCGAGGCTCGGGGCGCCGCTCACCGCATCGCGCAGGGTGGCGCCTGCGGGCCCGCGGCCGCCATCCGCCACGGCGGCGGGGCCTGGCACCAGGCTTGCCCCACCGGTCTGCCAGGCCGCCGCACCAGGTGTGCCCAGCACTAAGTGGGTCTTCCAGACCGGCAGGGTGTCGAGCCCGATGACCGACGCCACCGTGCCGGCCAGGGCGGCAGGCACCGAGGGGGCGGCCGCGTTGACCACGGCCGGCGCCGCGCCGGCGACCCTGACCCGCTCGAGCGGGGTGCCGAAGGCAGCGCTCATGGCGGCCGCCGGGCCCTCGACCGGCAGCGTCGTGCCGCCGACGAGCGACCCGGTCTGCAGGCCGGCCGAAGCCAGCCAGGCCCGTGCGGCCGCTACCTGGGCGGGGCCGGGGCCGAAGCGGGCGGCGAACTCGCCGGGCCCGAGGAAGTGCCGGTACTGGGGAGAGCCCGGGGTGCTGACGGCCGCGACCGCCGCCTCGACGGCCCCGGGGTCCGGCAGGGCCAGCACCACCTCGGCGTGCAGCACCTGGTCGGGCGCCACGGTGCCGTCCACCACCGACCCCCGGGGCAGCACCGGGGGTGTCCCGGGGAGGGTGACCCTGGGCCCGGGCGGGGCCCCGGCTGCCCCTGCCGGCGAGCCGGGCAGGGTGACGGCCGCCGGCGCCCAGGCCAGCCACAGCACGAGCAGGAGCCGCCGGCGCCCATGTGCGACCCGCTCACCCGGGCACCTGCGGGCCCCCCCTCCGGAGGCGGTCGGCGATGGAGCGCTCTTCACCACGATCGGAGGGAACGTAGTAGACGTGGCCTTCGACGTCCGCCGGGCGGTACTGCTGGCTGACCCAGGCGCCCTCCTCGTCGTGGGGGTAGCGGTAGCCGGCGCCGTGCCCGAGGTCGGCCGCCCCTCGATAATGGGCGTCGCGCAGGTGGGCCGGCACGTCGCGCTGCGGCCCCCGGCGGACGTCCTCGCGGGCCCGCCCGAGGGCGACCGTCACCCGGTTCGACTTGGGTGCGCACGCCAGGTAGACCGTGGCCTCGGCCAGGTTCAGCGCCGCCTCCGGGAGCCCCACCATCTCGACGGCCCGTGCCGCGGCGTCGGCCACCACGAGCGCCATGGGATCGGCCAGCCCGACGTCTTCGGAGGCCAGGATGACGAGGCGGCGGGCGACGAAGCGGGCGTCCTCGCCGGCCTCGAGCATCCGGGCCAGCCAGTAGAGCCCGGCGTCGGGGTCCGAGCCCCGCACGCTCTTGATGAACGCGCTGGCCTGGTCGAAATGGTCGTCGGCACCCTGGTGGTAGAGCCGGCCGTCGCGGGCCCGCGCCACGTCGTCGAGCGTGATCGCCACCGGGCCGGCCGCACCTGGCCCGCAACGGGCGCGGGCAATGGCGGCTGCCAGCTCGAGGGTCGTGAGCGCGGCGCGAGCGTCGCCGTCGGCGGAGGCGATCAGTGCGGCCAGGGCGGGGGGGTCGGCGGCCGCCTGCTCCGCCGCCAGGCCCCGGGCCACCACCTCGCCGAGCTCCTCGGGCGAGAGGGGGTGGAGCCGCCACAGGGTGGCCCGGCTGAGCAGCGGGGGGTTCACCTCGAAGAAGGGGTTCTCGGTGGTCGCCCCCACCAGCACGACGAGGCCGTCTTCGACCGCGGGGAGCAGGACGTCCTGCTGTGCCTTGTTGAACCGGTGCACCTCGTCGACGAACAGGATCGTGCCCCTGCCCTGCTCGCCCAGCCGGCGCCTGGCCTCCTCGAGCGCGCCGCGGACCTCCCGCACGCCCGACGCCACGGCCGACAGCGTGACGAGCTCTTTGTCCGTGGTGTCGGCCAGCAACCGTGCCAGGGTCGTCTTGCCCGTTCCCGGCGGGCCCCACAGGATGGCCGAGCCGAGGCGGTCCGCCTCGGCCAGCACCCGCAGGGGGGCGCCCGGGGCCACCAGGTGGCGCTGGCCGACCACCTCGTCCAGGGTGCGCGGCCGCAGCCTGGTGGCAAGGGGCGCCGCGGCGGCCAGCCGGCTGGCCGCCGCCGACTCGAACAAGTCACCTTCGGCCGTCATCGCCGTGGCGGCAGGACCCGGATGCCGAGATCGGCGAGCGCCGAGGGCGCCAGCTCCTTCGGCGCGCCGGTCAGGAGGTCCGAGCCCGACTGGGTCTTCGGGAAGGCGATCACCTCTCGGATGTTCTCCTCTCCGGCCAGGATGGCGACCAGTCGGTCGATGCCGAAGGCGAAGCCGGCGTGGGGCGGCGCCCCGAAGCGGAAGGCCCCGAGGAGGAAGCCGAAACGCGACTCGGCCTCCTCCTCCGAGACGCCGAGGGCAGCGAACACCTCCTGCTGGACGTCGGCGCGGTGGATCCGGACGCTGCCCGAGCCGAGCTCCCATCCGTTGCAGACGAGGTCGTACGCCTGCGAGCGAGCTGCGGCGGGGTCCGAGCGCAGCAGTGCCAGGTCGTCGGGATGGGGCATCGTGAAGGGATGGTGGGCGGGGACCGGGTTGCCATCCGCGTCGACCCCGTCGAACATCGGGAACTCGACCACCCAGACGAACCGCAACGGCCCTTCGCCGACCGGCTTGGCCGCCAGGTCCACCCGAAGCTGCCCGAGCACGGTGCACGCCACGCGGCGCTCGCCGGCCACCGCCAGGACGAGGTCGCCGGCCTCCGACCCGGTCCGCTCGACAAGGCCACGGCGCTCCGCCGGCGCCAGGTGCCGGGCCAGAGGAGAGTCGAGCGCCGGTGCCGAGCCCTCGGGCTCGGCACCGGCCACCACCCGGAACCACGCCAGGCCCTGCGCCCCCAGCCCGCGCGCCCGCTCCGTGAGGGCATCGATCCTGGCCCGCCCGAGCTGCCCGGCGCCGGGCACCCGCAGCGCCTTCACGCATGGCGCGCCGAGCGCGGTGACAGCCGTTTCGGCGAAGACGTCCGACACGTCGCACAGCTCGGTGCCGATGCGCAGGTCGGGCTTGTCGGTGCCGTAGCGCTCCAGCGCGTCCGCCCAGGTCATGCGCTCGATGGGCGGCGGGCGGACCCCTGTGGCCGCGTCGGCTGCGTCGAGCACCGCCTCGGAGACGAAGCCGATGACGTCGTCCTGCCCGACGAAGGAGGCCTCCATGTCGAGCTGGGTGAACTCGAACTGCCGGTCAGCACGCAGGTCCTCGTCGCGCAGGCACCGGGCGATCTGGTAGTAGCGGTCCATGCCGCCCACCATGAGCAGCTGCTTGGCGAGCTGCGGGCTCTGGGGCAGCACGTAGAAGCGGCCGGGGTGTAGCCGGCTGGGCACGGCGAACTCCCGCGCCCCCTCGGGCGTGGGCGCCCACAGCAGGGGCGTCTCCACCTCGCAGAAGCCCTGCCGCTCCATGGCAGCGCGGATGGCGGCAGTGACCCGGGCGCGTAGCCGCAGGTTCGCCTGCAGCCGTGGTCGGCGCAGGTCCACGAAGCGGTAGCGCAGGCGGACTGCCTCGTCCGCCCCGTCGCGGCCCTCGAGGGAGAAGGGGGGCGGCGTGGCGGCGGCCAGCACCTCGACCGTGCAGTCCCCCACCTCGACCTCGCCGGTGGCCAGCTTGTCGTTGACGGTGCCCTCCGGGCGGCGGCGCACCACCCCGCTCACCGCGACCACGTACTCGCTGCGGACGTCGACAGCGCCGTCGACGACGCACTGGACGATCCCCGTGTGGTCGCGCAGGTCGACGAACGCGAGGTGCTCGCCGTGGTCGCGCCGGCGGGCAACCCAGCCACACAGGCGGACGCGCGCCCCCACGTCCTCGGGACGGAGCCGGCCGCACAGGTGGGTCCGCATCGAGGTCGGTGCGGACGGGTCGGCCGGGCTCATCCTCGCTCCCTTCGCTCCGGGCCGCGCTCGTCGGGCTCGGCGCACCCGACCCCGGGGCTGACCCCGAGGTCCTCGGCCACGGCGCGCACGACGTCGCCGCGGGCCACGCGCCGCTGGTCGCCACCGCCGCGCAGCGGTCGGAGCGAGACGGTCCCGGTCGCGAGCTCGCCCGGGCCCACCAGGACCGCCAGGCGCGCCCCGGACCGGTCCGCCGCCCGGAGCTGGGCCCGCATCGACCGGCCGTCGAAGGACCGCTCAGCGCCGAGGCCTGCCCGGCGCAGCTCGGCCGTCAGGTCGCGGGCGCTCTCGCCGCCCGCCACGTCGACGACGAACACGTCGGGCACCCGGGGCTCGACCCGGAACGCCCCCTCGGCGTCGCAGGCGAGGAGGACCCGCTCGATGCCGATGCCGAACCCGATCCCCGGTGTGGGCGGCCCGCCGAGCAGCTCGACCAGGCCGTCGTAGCGGCCACCGCCTCCCACCGCGTTCTGGGCCGCCTGCAGCGACCCGGCGGCGAACTCGAAGGTCGTGCGCGTGTAGTAGTCGAACCCGCGCACCAGGCGATGGTCGACCTCGTAGGCCACGCCGAGCGCGTCCAGGCCCCCGCAGACTCGTTCGAAGTGCGCCCGGCACGGGTCGCACAGGTGGTCGACGAGCCGCGGGACCTCAGCCGTGGCCTGCCGGCAGGCCTCGCGCTTGCAGTCGAGCACGCGAAGCGGGTTGGCGTCGAGCCGTTGGCGGTGGTCGTCGCACAGCTGGTCGCGCACCGGCGCCAGCGCACGGCGGAGCAGCTCGACGTACGCGGGCCGGCACGCGCCGTCGCCCATCGAGTTGAGCTTCGAGGTGAGGTCGCGCAGGCCGAGACCTCGCAGGAACCCGTGGGCCAGGTCCACCACCTCCACGTCGAGGTCGGGGTCGGCCGGGCCGAGGGCCTCCACGCCGACCTGGTGGTGCTGGCGGTAGCGGCCGGCCTGCGGGCGCTCGTAGCGGAACGACGGTGTCACGTACCACGCCTTCCACGGCAGTGCCGGGCGGTGCTGCACGAAGGCGCGCACGATCGGCGCCGTGCCCTCCGGGCGCAGGGCCAGCTCCCTGCCGCCGCGGTCGGTGAACTCGTACATCTCCTTGCCGACCACCTCGCTGTCCTCGCCGATCCCCCGCCGGAACACCCGCACGTCCTCGAACAGCGGAGTGTGGGCCAGCCCGTACCCGGCGCGCTCGACCTCGGCGGCGAAGCGCGCCACGAGCGCCTCCCAGCGCGCCGACTCGGGCCACAGCACGTCGTGGGTCCCGGTGGGCGCGCGCGCCGCCGCCGGCTCGCCGGTCGGACGGAGGCTCACGCTCGTTTGCCGGGAAGGAGGCGGTAGGCGTCGAAGACGCCGTCGAGGTGCTTGAGCGACGACAGCAGCGACTGCAGGTGGGTGGGGTCCGCCAGCTCGAGGTCGAAGGTCATCCTGCTCACCCGGTCCGGGGTGGTGGCCGTCCGCGCGGCGACGATGTTGAGGTGGTGCTCGGACACCACCCGGCTCACGTCGGCGAGCAGGCGCGACCGGTCGAAGGCGAGCACCTCGACGGTGGCCACGAACACCCCGTCGGCGCTGCGGCCCCACTCGACCTCCATGAGCCGCTCGTGGGAACGGCGCGCCAGGGCGGCCGCGTTGGCGCAGTCGGCCCGGTGGACCGACACGCCGCGGCCCTGGGTGACGAACCCGACGATCTCGTCGCCGGGGACCGGTGTGCAGCACCGGGCGAGGTGGACCATCACGTCGTCGAGCCCCTCGACGTACACGCCCGCGCCGCCCTGGCGGCTCGGCCGGCGCCGGCCGCCGGGGGTGGCGATGGTGGGCAGCTGCTCCGCCTCGCCGGGTCGCAGCAGGCGCGCGACGCGCTGGACCACCGAGCGGGCGGACACCTGCCCCTCGCCGATGCTGGCGTACAGGGCGTCGAGGTCGGCGAGGTTCATCGACTCGGCCACCTGGGCCAGCGCGCTCGAGCGCAGGACCGTCTGCAGGGGCATCGCCTCCCGCCGGAGCGCCTTGACGAGCTCCTCGCGTCCGGAGTCGATGGCGTCCTCGCGCCGTTCGCGGCTGAACCACTGGCGGATCTTGTTGCGCGCTCGCGACGATGCGACGATCTTGAGCCAGTCCGGCGAGGGACCGGCCGTCGGCGACTTCGACGTGATGATCTCGACCGTGTCGGCAGACGCCAGGCGGGTGTCGAGGGGCACCAGGCGGCCGTTGACCCGGGCACCGATGCAGCGGTGCCCTACTTCGGTGTGGATGGCGTAGGCGAAGTCGACCGGGGTCGCCTTGGTCGGCAGCGACACCACCCGGCCCTTGGGGGTGAAGACGTAGACCTCGTCCTGCTCGAGGTCGAGCTTGAGGGCCTTGAGGAACTCGACCGGGTCGCTGGCCTCGGCGTCGACGTCGGCGATCCGCTGGATCCAGGCCATCTCGGAGGAGGCATCCTCCTTCTCCTTGTAGCCCCAGTGCGCGGCGATGCCGTACTCCGCCCGTCGGTGCATCTCGGCGGTGCGCACCTGCACCTCGATCGGCTTGCCGTCGAGGCCGATGACCGTGGTGTGCAGCGACTGGTAGAGGTTGAACTTGGGAGTGTTGATGTAGTCCTTGAAGCGCCCCTGCACGGGAGGCCAGATGGCGTGGATGGCGCCGAGCGCGGCCCAGCAGTCCTTCTCCGAGCCGACGATCACCCGGATGCCCACGAGGTCGTGGATGTCGTCGAACTCCTTGCCGCGCACCACCATCTTCTCGTAGATGCTCCACAGGTGCTTGGGCCGGCCGGTCACCTCGGCTTCGATCCCTGCCGACTGGAGCCGCTCGCGGACGGCCACGAGCACACGGGCGAGGTGCTCCTCGCGGCGCGGGGCGCGCGACGCCACCATCTGCTCGATCTCGGCGTAGCGCTTGGGGTGCAAGGTGGCGAACGCCAGGTCCTCGAGCTGCCACTTGACCTGCTGGACGCCGAGGCGGTGGGCGAGCGGCGCGTAGACGTCGAGGGTCTCCTGGGCGGTGCGGCGCTGCTTCCACTCGGGCATGACGGCGATCGTGCGCATGTTGTGGAGCCGGTCGGCCAGCTTGATGAGCAACACCCGCCAGTCGCTGGCCATCGCGACCAGCATCTTGCGGATGGTCGCGGCCTGCTGGGCCTCCTTGGAGTCGAACTGCAGGCGGTCGAGCTTGGTGACCCCGTCGACCACGCGGGCGACGACGGGGCCGAAATCCCGCTCGAGGTCCTCGAGCGACAGGCCGGAGTCCTCCACCGCGTCGTGGAGCAGGGCGGCCGCCACCGTGTCGGCGTCCAGCCCGAGCTCGGCCACGACGGCCGCGACGGCCACCGGGTGGGTGATGTACGCCTCGCCGGTACGCCGCAGCTGGCCGGCGTGGGCAGCCTCGGCCGCCCGGGCGGCACGGACGATCACCTCGGTGTCCTCCCCTGGGCGGCGGGCACGGAACTCCCGCAGCACCGGCTCGAGGAGACCGGCGAGCGCGCTGCGCGGCGGGCTGCTCGCCGCCGCCTCGTCGGGCGCGGAAACCCTGGCCAGGGTCACCATTCCTTCACGCTACCCGACACCGTGCCCGCCCAGGCCCACCCGCACCGACGCCTGACCCTCAGCGCCGGCGCCTGCCCTTGGCCCCCTTCGCGCCCTTCGATGCCCGCCGCGGGCCGGCGGCCCCCCTGCGGCCTGCAGCGGCACCCTTCGGCCCGCCCCCTCCAGGCGCCCGGGCGGTGCCGGGAGGGGTCCGGGCGGCGGGCACCTGGCCGGCGCCAGGTACGGCCGGGGCGGCGGGCGCCGGGCCGGGAGGGGCCCCTCCGGCCCTCGCGTCCTGCCCGTCTCGAGGCGGCGCGCCCGCCTCCGCAAGGCCGCTGTCGGGGATACCGCCCCCGGCGCCGGACTCCTGGGCACCGCGCGCCGTGCCCGGGCGAAGGAGCCCCGGGCGCCCGGCGGCAGGGGCGCGCCGGCGCGAGGGGGTCGCGACACCCCCGCCGCCGCCCGCAGTCATCGCGGCGGCCTCGCTCGGCGTGAGCACCGCCGCACGCTCGCCCCTGGCCGCGAGGCGCTGGCGGATGGCGGCGTAGCGAGGCTCGCGCTCCTTGAAGGTGGCCAGCAGCGGCGAGGCGATGAAGATCGAGGAGTAGGCGCCGCTCACCAGGCCCACGAAGAGGGCCAACCCGTAGTCCTTGAGCGAGAGGGCACCGAGGATCTCGGCCCCCACGACGAGGACGGCGAGCACGGGCAGCACGGCCACGAGGGTCGTGTTCACCGAGCGCGCCAGCGTCTGGTTCATCGACAGGTTCACCATCTCGCTGTAGGTCATGCGGCCCGTCGAGCCCAGGCCCTTGGCATTGTCGCGGACACGGTCGAATACCACGACGGTGTCATAGAGCGAGTAGCCGAGGATCGTGAGGACGGCGATCACCGTGTCCGGCGTGACCTGGAAGCCGGCCAGCGAGTACACCCCGACGGTCACGAGGACGTCGTGCACCAGCGCCAGGAAGGCGGCCCCCGCCATCTTCGGCTCGAAGCGCAGGCTGATGTAGATCGACACGGCGGCGAAGAACACGAGCAGGGCGACGAGCGCCCGCTGGGTCACCTGGCTGCCCCAGTTGGGCCCGACGGTGGTGATCGACACCTCCTGGGACCGGCCGGTGGCATGGTGAGCCAGGGAGGCCAGGGCGGCCGTCACCTTCTGGGTCTCGGCTTGCCGCGCGCTCGGCGCCAGGTCGTTGAGGTCCGCCTGGACCTGGACCGTCTTGCCCCCGAGGATCTCGACCACCGGCTGGTTGAGCCCCGCCGACGCCACGGCGCCGGTCGCCTCCGCCTGGGTGACCCCGGGGGCCAGCACGCTCCACGACGTGCCGCCGCGGAAGTCGATGCCGAAGTTGAGGCCCCGCACCCCGAGTGACACCACGCCGGCCAGGATCACCGTGGCCGACAACCCCAGCCACAGGCGGCGGCGCCCGACGAAGTCGACGCGGGTCTCCCCCCGGTACATCCGCCCGAAGGCGCCCCGGAAGCGGCGGAACGCGCCAGGCCGGCCGGGCACGGAGGGCGCAGCGGCGGCTCCGCCGTCGACGGCCGCAGGCGCCGAGGCCCCGCCGGTCGCGGCAGGCGCGGCGGCTCCGCGGGAGGCAGCCCGGGCAGCCGCGCCCGGCTCGAGCAGCCGCCCGGGATCGGGGCGCTCGGCGGGGCTCACGGCGAGGCGCCGCTCGGCACGGCGACGCCCCGGGCGATCCCGAGGAGGCGGGCCTCGCTGAGCCGTTCGCTGCGGCCCAGCAGGAGAACGAGCGGGCGAGTGTAGAAGTAGGTGATCACGAGGTCGAGGAGCGTCGAGAGCCCGAGGAAGAAGGCGAACCCCTTGACCGCGCCGACGGTGATGAAGTACAGGAGCACGGCGCCGATCAGCGACACGAGGTCCGCGGCCAGAACCGTACGCCACGCGCTCTGGAAGCCCCGATCGACGCTGGTGCGCAGCGTCCGGCCGGCGCGCGTCTCGTCCTTCAGGCGCTCGAAGTAGACGATGTACGAGTCGACGGTGATGCCGACCGACACGATGAGGCCGGTCACGCCGGCCAGGTCCAAGGTGAGGCCGTTCGAGTGGCCGAGGGCCGACACGAGCGCCCACAGCAGCGCGGCGGTCAGGGCCAGGCCGGAGAGGACCACGAGGCCGAGCGCCCGGTAGTAGACGATCACGTAGAGCATCACGAGGCCCAGCCCCGCCAGCCCGGCCACCAGCCCGGCCTCGAGGGACGAGCGGCCGAGCGTGGGCGACACGGTCTGGGTGGTCTGTGCCGTCAGCCGTACCGGGAGCGCGCCGTACTGCATGGCGAGCGCCAGGTTCTTGGCGTAGGTCTCGGTGAAGTTGCTGCCACCGGAGATCTGCCCCTGGCCCTCGAAAGAGGTGAACGACGACTGGTCAGGCTGGATGATGGGCGCCGACTGGACCACGCCGTCGAGCTCGATCGCCACGAGCTGGTGGAAGTTTTGGCGGGCCAGGTCGTCCCAGCGCGACGAGCCGCTCGAGGTGAGCGTGTAGTTCACCACCCAGGCACCGACCTGGTTCTGCTGGGCCAGCGCCGACTTCACGGCGCGCCCCGTGAGCGGCGCAGGCCCGAGCACGTAGCGGTAGGGGGTGCCATGCAGGCCGGGGAGCACCACCGTCGCGTGCTGGGCGTCGTGGCTCGCCGGGGTCGTGGGGTACGTGGCCAGGGAGGGGTCGGGCGGGATGTTGCGCGACTGGCCGGTGCTCGGGTTCACGGCCAGGTTGGCCTGGGTGAGCTGGTAAGCGGCGCCGCAGGTGGGCGGCGAGGCAGGCGGGGGCGGGGGCGGGCCCTTGGGGGCCCGGTACAGCGGTGCGTAGCAGAGCACGGGGCGGAAGTAGAGCTGGGCTGTCTGGCCGATGGCCGAGAGCACCTGGTTCGGGTTCTTCACCCCGGGGATCGACACCACCACGTTGTCGCCCTGGACCTCCACCTTGGCGCCGGACACGCCGAGCGCGTCGACCCGGTTGGTGAGGATCGTCGCCGACTCGTCGAGGTTGGCGGTCGAGGTGTGCGGGGGCGCCTGGTAGACGACGGACAGGCCTCCGTCGAGGTCGAGCCCGAGCAGCGGGTGCCAACCCGCGAGGAGGGTCGCGAGGAAGGACCCGAGGCAGGCGAAGACCACGACGAGCACGCTCACCACCGAGGCCCGCTGCGAGCGAGCCCGCGCGCGTGGCGCCGGGCTCACGTGCCGGGCTCCTCCCCCGGCGGGCCGTCGCCCTTCGTGCCGTCGCCCGTCGCGTCGCCCGGGGGGGCGCCCTCGGGTTCGATCTTGCGGGCGATCCCCTGCTTGACGATCACGAGCCGGGTGGGCATGGCGGCCGGCCCGCCGTCCTCACCGCTCACGATGGTGACGCGGTCGCCGGTCACGTCGACGACCCGCCCGACGATCCCCCCCACCGTCAGCACCTCGTCGCCCACCTCGACCTCACGGCTCCTGGCCCGCTGCTGCTTGGCCCGCTGCTGCTGGGGGCGGAGGAAGGCGAAGTAGGCGACGGCCACCACCGCAATGAGCACGAGGAGGAAGACAGAACCCCCCGACGAGGTGGTGGTCTTGCTCGTCGCGGCCACCAGCTGCGCGGCGGCGGGTGCCAACAGCGTCATCGGTCTCCGGTCACGGCCGCCACAGGCCGCTCGTGCGCCGGCCCGGCCGCGGCGCTGCGGCCGGCGGGGCGCCCTCTCCAGCAGGCCGTACCTGCTCGGCAGCACACGGCAGGTACCACCTGCTTGGTCCACACAGGACGGCCACCATACCTCCTGGGACCCCGCCAGCCGGGACGCCTGGGCCCGGGGGACCGGGGCTCGTGCCACGGGTCGCCCACGAGCGGCACGGGGCCCCGGGTCCCTGCAGGGCGGTCGCCGGGGACCGGCCGGGCATCGTGGAGCTGGCCGGGTGTCGTCGCAGAGCTACCGGGTTGCAACCGGGCCGCACCCGGTCGTCACCAACCCTGGTGGAGACTTTCGCTCACGTCCGGGGCGGCGGCCGGGAACGGCTACCGGGAGCGGCGGCTCCGGCCCGGGCGGCAACGATCTGGCGGGAACCGGCGGGGACCGGGCGGCACGAGGAGGAGCCGGCGGGAGGCAGGGACGGGGCGGGGCGGTCGGCGACGGCCACCCGGTGGTCCGGCGGAGGGCCACCGGGTGCGCATCGTCGGGCCGGGCGGCGGCCGGCACCGTCCCCGCCTCTCCCCTTCGCCCCGCCCCCCTTCCCCCGATGACGAGCGCGTGCCGATGATCCGAGTCGAAGCAACGAGCCCCGGTTACAATCCCCCGACGACGTCGGGGCCGGATGCGGGTCGCGTACCTGGTCTCGGAGGCGGGCCGGTGAGGATGGTGCAGGTGCACGAAGGCGGGACGTCGGTGCTCGCGATCGAGGACGACGCGGACATCCGGCAGCTGTTGCGGGCATTGCTCGGGCGCGAGGGCTACAGCGTGACCGAGGCCGCCAACGGGCGCGACGGCCTGCGGGCCTTCCACCAGTCACGACCCGACCTCGTGATCCTCGACCTCGGGCTGCCCGACCTCGACGGCTGGCAGGTGCTGGAACGCATCCGCGACATGAGCGACGCGCCCGTGCTCGTGCTGACCGCCCGCTCGGCCGAGCGCGACAAGGTCCGGGGGCTCAACGCCGGCGCGGACGACTACCTCACCAAGCCCTTCAGCCGGGTCGAGCTCCTCGCCCGCCTGCAGGCGATCCGCCGGCGCCAGGCAGTCACCGCCAGCCCCCAGCCTGCCTTCGACGACGGCCGCGTGCGCGTCGACTTCGTGCACCAAGAGGTCGTCGTCGAGGGCGAGGCGGTCCTGCTCACCCCGACCGAGTACCGCCTGCTGGCCGCCCTCGTCCGCCACGTGGGGCAGGTCCTCTCCGCCGACCAGCTGATCGAGCTGGCGTGGGACGACCCGGCGGGCCTCGCTCCCGCCCGCGTCAAGTACGCGGTCCTCCGCCTGCGACGCAAGCTCGGCTGGGACGACCCGGACGAGTCGCCACTCGAGACCGTCCGGGGGTTCGGCTACCGGTACCGGCAGCTGCGCCGATGAACGACCAGCCCCGGCCGGCGGTGCCGGTCGTCGACCCGACGGCCGCCCTCGAGCACCTGCGGGGCCCGGGCGGGTACCCCCCCGGCTTCTACGGCTCCATCCGGCGGCGCCTGCCCGTCTTCGCGCTCGTGGGCGCAGCCTCGGTGCTGGTGAGCCTCCTGCCCTTCCCGCACCGCCATACCGGCGAGGTGCTCGCCGCGGGCTCGCTGTTCTTCGCCCTGACCCTCACCGCGCTCCTCCTCCCGTGGCGGCGCCTGCCGGGCTGGGCGTGGCCCGCCGTGCCGATCGGCTACATCGCGGTGATCGCCCTCTTGCGCGACGCGCAGGGTGTCAGCGCCGGACTCGTCCCGCTCTACCTGCTGCCGATCGTCTGGCTCGCCTTCTACGGCAAGCGCTGGCAGCTGCTGGTGGGCCTGGGCGCCCTCGTGCTCGCCCTCGTGCTGCCCATGGTGTTCGTGGGCGGGCCCGTCTATCCGCCAGGCGAGTGGCGCGAGACCGTAGTCACCACGGTGGTCGCCGCCCTGGTCTCGTTCTCCTTCCTCACCATGGTCGCCCGCGACCGGGCCTACGTGGCCGACCTGGCGGAGCAGTCGCTGCTCGCCCAGGAGAGCGCCCGCCTGGCCGTCGAAGCCCGCGAGCAGCTCAACTCGCTGCTGCAGGCGGCCACCGAGACGGCGGTCATCGGGACCGATGCCTCGGGCAGGATCACGTTCTTCTCCAGCGGCGCCGAAGGGCTCTTCGGCCACCGGGCCGAGGAGGTGGTGGGGCACCGCAACCTCATCGACTTCCTCGACCCCGGCGACGTCGCCACCCGGGCCGCCCAACTGGGCGTGGCGCCCGGCGTCGAGATCTTCACCGCCGCGCCGGCCACCGGCGACGACTCGGTGTGGACCTTCCGGCGCAAGGACGGAGCCCAGCGCCGGGCGGCCATCACCGTCACCACGGGTCCCGACGCCGACGAGCGGCTCGGCTACGTGGCCGTGGCGAGCGACGTCACCGAGCGCGAGGAGCTGGCAGCCGAGCGCGAGCGTCTGCTGGCCGTCCAGCGCGAGGTCACCGAGGTGCTCGTCGAGCAGAACCGCCGGCTGCGCGAGCTCACCCAGATGAAGGACGACGTCGTCGCCACGGTCTCCCACGAGCTGCGCACGCCTCTCACCTCCATCCGCGGCTTCGTCGAGCTCCTGCTCGACTCGGGAGCCAGCTTCGACGACGAGCAGATCCGGATGCTCAAGACGATCGACCGCAACTCCCTCCAGCTCCTCCGGGTAGCAGAGGACCTGCTGACCGACCCCACCGGCGGCCACGGCCTGCGGGTCCACTTCGTCGACACCGACTTGGCGCTCCTCGCCACCGAGGCCATCGACACCATGGCGGCCCAGGCGGCGACACGGCGCATCGAGCTGTCGCTCGTCGCTCGCCAGCCGGTGATCGTCAACGGCGACCCTGCCCGGCTCCACCAGCTGTTCGGCAACCTGTTGTCGAACGCCATCAAATTCACCCCACCGGGGGGGCGCGTGATGGTCAGGGTCGGGACCCTCGGCCACTTCGCACGCCTCGAGGTCCTCGACGACGGCCCGGGCATCCCCGATTCGGAGCGGCCGCAGCTCTTCGAGCGCTTCTACCGGTTGGCGAGCACCGCCGACGCCGGGGTGCCCGGCACCGGGCTCGGGCTCGCCATCGCCAAGTCGGTGGTCGAGGCCCACGAGGGAACGGTCGACATCGTCGACACGCCCGGGTGGTCGACGACCTTCCGGGTGCTGCTGCCCCTCCAGCGGGCGGCGACGGCCGGCGGCCCCGACCCACAGGACGCGCCCGACCGTGCCGACGACGTCCCGGGGCCCGGTCCTTCCGGTCCTTCCGGTCCTTCCGGTCATTCCGGTCATTCCGGTCATTCCGGGAACGGCGGTACCAGGAGCGCCCCGGACGCCGTCGGGGAGGACAGCGGCCCGCGAGCCGCGGGTGCGCCGGGGGATCGTGGAGCAGCCAGCCGCCGCGGCGACGGTTCGGTCGCCGGCATGCGCCGCATACCACCGTCGGGCATCCCCGCCTGAGCCGCGCTCGCGCGCGCTGGGCCACGGCAGCCAGCGAGCCCAGCGCAGGCCTCAGAGGAGCTGGCCGGCTAACATCACCCCTTCCGGCAGCGGGCCACACCCCCGTCCGGCGAGCTCAGCCGTGGCCATGGGCGCAGCCGCTGCAGTCGCCGTGATCGGGGCGTCGCCACCCCACGCTCCCTGCTCCAATGCCGGCTCCCAGCGCTCGCGGCGCCCCCACCACGCCCTGCTACGACAGCGGGGAGCAGGGCGCCGGGTCCCAGCGCTCGGGGCACCCCCGAGCACGATCGCGGTCAGGAAGGCTGCGGCGAGCCAGATCTCGAGGCGAGCATCGATCGAATGACGGCCGATCTCCCAGGAATCCCCCACCCAGTCGATCACCAGGGCCAGGTACCCCGCCGCGAGGATCCCAGCCCACCAGGCACATT
>DATGLW010000130.1:0-9615 GCA_035293965.1 Acidimicrobiales bacterium | reverse complement strand
GGGCGGACCTGTACGACGCGTTGCTCGCCGGGCTCGCCACCCTCGCCGGCCCACTCCATGGGGGCGCGAGCGAGCTGGCATGGATGCTGCTCGCCGACGCCGAGCGCGACGGGCCCGAGCGCACCCTCGATGCGGCACTCCGCTGGCGCGGCTCGCTGCCCGGCTTCGGCCACGCGCTGTACGAGGCCGGCGACCCGCGGGCCGAGTGCCTCCTCGAGCACCTCGACGCCGTCGCCTCGGGCGAGCAGCGACGCCTGGTCGCCATGGTGACCGAGCTGGCTCGCGCCCACGGGGTCGCGCCGCCCAACATCGACCTGGCGCTGGCCGCCATCGCTTGGTCGGCCGGCCTGCCGGCGGACTTCGGCCGCACGGTGTTCAGCATCGCCAGGCTTGCCGGCTGGACCGCCCACTACCTCGAGGAGCTCGGGGAGCGCCCCCTTCGCTTCCGCGCCCGGGCGGTCTACGAGGCGCCCGCAGCTCGCGACGGAGGCCCAGGGTCCCAGCACGGCGACGAGGGGCCGTGACCGCCTGCCTTCCGAGCGCGCCCGCTGCTTGCTAGCGGTCGCGCCGAGCGTGCCGGCCGCGCGACCCAGGTCGCCGGCCCAGGGCTGCTGTCAGCAGCGTCAGCCATGCCCGGCGCCCACCCGGGCCGCGCGTGCGCCGCACGGGTGGGCGCGGTGCGGGTTCCCACCGCGGATCGTCGAAGAGGTCGACGCGCCCGGTGTCGGAGAAGGCGTGCGCCGGGTCGAGCCACGTGTCCTCGCCCCACGCTGTCCGCTCCGACCTGCCCATTGCCATCGGACTGTACCGCTCCCGATCCCGTGGGGTGCGGACCCCCGGGGGGCGGACCCCTGCGACCCGCGCCGGTTGACCGACCCGCATGCCGAGCGTGCCGAGGGTCGTCGGCGACCCACCGAGCCGGTGGGAATCGCCGTGGCTATGACGGAGGGAAGCGCCGTAGCGATGACGGAAGGGATCGCCGTGGGTACGACGAAGGGAGCGAGGATCGATCGCGTCCGGTGGTTCGAATCTTGACGGACTCCGTCAGAATTGTGCTACGCTCGCCGAGGACCGCGGGAGCGGTGCCGAGCGCGTCGTCGGGAACCCCCCCTCCCAGGCTGACGCGCTCGGCTCTGTTCCCGCGCGACGCGCCGGCGGACAGCACGCCTCGAGGCTCGTGGCGGGCCCGGCCGGGCCCGCGTCATGTGACGCCGAGAGCCCGTGCGACCAGCGCCGGCACTTCGACTTTGCCGCTGCCGTCCGTCCGCACCGTCACGTAGACGGTGCGACCTGTCGCGACGAGCGCCCCGTCCACGCGCACCGCGAAGCCGAGCGTGAAGGAAGTCCGGCCGAGGGCCTCGAGGGCGACGTCGACCTCGGGCCGGTCACCCCAGCGCAGGGATCCTTTCCAGTCGATCTCGGTGTGGACGAGCTGCACGTCGAACCCCGCCGACAGCATGTCGGCGTACTCGAGGCCGCCTGCCGACAAGAAGGCAGTCATGGCGTCGTCGAAGTACGCCAGGTACCACATGTTGAACACCACGCCCTGCTGGTCGACCTCGAGGTAGCGCACGTCGACGCGGTGGGTGAACGGAACCGGCCGGGGCGGGCGGGGCGGGCGGGCCACCTGCACGCTCGCGCATGGTAGGCGAGCCGCCGCCGTGGGAGGATCGGGCGGTGGCGCCGGTCGATGACGCGCTGCTCCGCAGTCTGCGAGAGGTGGTCGGGGCGCGTCACGTCCTGACCGACGCCGACGTGGTCGCCGGGTACGTCACCGACTTCACCGGGCGCTTCGCGGGATCGACGCCAGCCGTGGTGCGGCCGGGCACGACCGCCGAGGTGGCGGGGGTCATGGCGTGCTGCCGCGCCCGCGGGGTCGCGCTGTGCGTGCAGGGGGGCAACACAGGGCTCGTCGGGGGCGGCGTGCCCCTCGGCGGCGAAGTCGTGCTGAGCCTGCGCCGCCTCGACGCGCTCGACGCCGTCGATCCCGTGGCCGGGCAGCTCACGGCGGGCGCCGGGGTGACGATCGGTGCCGTGCAACAGGCGGCATCGGCCGCCGGTTGGTCCTACGGCGTCGACCTGTCGAGCCGCGGCAGCGCCACCGTCGGGGGGACGGTGGCCACCAACGCGGGCGGGCTGCGCATGCTCCGCTACGGCGACACCCGGGCGCAGCTGCTCGGCGTGGAGGCGGTGCTCGGTACCGGGGCGGTCGTGTCGCACCTCGGCGGGCTTGTCAAGGACAACACGGGCTACGACCTCGCAGGCTTGCTGTGCGGCAGCGAGGGGACGCTCGGCGTGGTGACCGCTGCCCGCCTCCGCCTCGTGCCCCCGGCCCACCACACGGCGGTGGCGCTGCTCGCCTTCGATGCAGTGGAACCCGCCGTCGCGGCGGCCCAGGAGCTGCGGCGGACGCTGCCCGCCCTGTCCGCCGCCGAGCTCTTCTTCGCCGCCGGCCTGGACCTCGTGTGCCGCTCGACGGGTCGCCGGGCGCCCTTCGAGCGGCTCCACGAGGCCTACCTGCTGGTGGAGGCGGCGGCCGCCGAGGACCCGGTGCCGGCCCTCGGCGCCTCCATCGACTCCCTCGACGCGGTGGCCGCCGTGGCCGTGGCCGTCGATGAGGCGCGGGCGGCGCAGCTGTGGCACTACCGCGAAGCCCACGCCGAGGCGGTGAACCGTTTGGGGGCGCCCCACAAGCTCGACGTCACGCTGCCGGCGGCCCATCTTGCGTCGTTCGTGCGCGAGGTGCCGGCCGTGGTGGCCGCCGTGGCTCCTTGCGCGCAGGTCTGGGTCTTCGGGCACGCCGCCGACGGCAACGTCCACGTGAACGTGACCGGCGTCGACCCGGGCGACGACACGGTCGACGACGCCGTGCTGCGCCGTGTCGCCGCCGCCGGCGGCAGCATCAGCGCCGAGCACGGGATCGGGACGGCGAAGCGCCGCTGGCTGTCGCTCAACCGCACGGACGAGGAGATCGGCGCCTTCCGCGCGCTCAAGGCGGCCCTCGACCCCGACGGGCTGCTCAATCCGCGCGTCCTGCTCCCCGATTGAGGCCGGTCGCTGGCCCGGCAGCGCCCGCCGCGCAGCGCCGCATTGCGGCCGCGAAGGCAGCGGCGCGCTCGCGGTAGTCGCGGAAGGGTCCGAAGCTCGGTGCGGCGGGGGACAGCAGGACGACCCCGTCGGGGCGCGCCCAGTCGAAGGCCGCCAGCACGGCGGCGTCGAGGTCGGCACCGAGCTCGACCTCGGCCCGGGGCCCGCCCATCGCCCTCACCGAGTCTGCGATCCGCTGGCCGTTGTCGGGCATGGCCACCACCAAGGTCGCGAGGTCGCGTGCCGCCACCGCCAGCGCCAGCGGGCCGTAGTCGATGCCCCGGTCGTGGCCGCCTGCGAGGAGCGCGACCCGGCGCCCTCGGTAGGTGTCGAGGGCCGCACGCGCGGCGAGCGCGTTCGTGGACAGGCTGTCGTCGACGAAGTCGACCCCTCCGACCGTGCCGATGCGCTGCAGGCGGCTCGGCAGGGGCTGGAACCCGGCGGCGGCGTCCGCCAGGGCGTCGGGATCGGCGGCCTCGGGCACGCCGAGGGCCTCGAGTACGCATCGGGCTATGCACGCGTTGATGCGGTTGTGGTCGCCGGGGAGGCCCAGGCGCTCCCACCACCGCGGCTCTGGGTCGCGGGCGTCGCCACAGACCCATCGAACGCGGGGTCCGAGGAGCGCCTGCCGTTCGCGCAGGGCCTGGCTGGTGCCGGCGGCGACCGTCAGGTCCGCGCCGGGCTGGGAGCACGCCGACAGCTTGTCGGCGTAGTACGTCTCGACATCGCCGTGCCAGTCGAGGTGGTCGGGGTGCAGCGAGGTGACGGCGACCACCGACGGCGAGGACGACAGGTCCGTCGCCTGGAAGCTCGAGGTCTCGACGACCCAGTAGTCGTGCTCGCCGCCCGCGGCGGGGTCCCAGGGCGGCTGGCCGATGTTGCCGCCGAGCAGGACTCGGTAGCCGAGGCGCCCCAGGAGGTGGGCGCTCACCGCCGACACCGTGCTCTTCCCCTTCGTTCCGGTCACGCAGGCCACGCGCCCGGGAGGTGCCTCTTCGACCCAGAGCCCGAGGCCGCCTACGACCGCGGTGCCCGCGCGCCGGAGGCGCTCGACCTCCGGCCGGTAGCGGCTGATCCCCGGCGCCTTCACGACGACGTCGCAGGCCTCGAGCGCCGCCAGTCCTCCCTCGTGGGTGGCCAGCACGGGCAGCTCGTTGCCCTGGGGGTCACCGATCCCGGGGCGGTCGTCGACGACCACCGGCGACACGCCCATGGCCCGCAGGCGGGCCACGCTGGCGCGGCCCTCGACGCCGAGCCCCCAGACCCCGACCGTCGCGCCGCGAAGGTCAGACCAGCTGATCTTCGAGCGCGAACTCATCGGGGATGCAGTGCTCGCCCATCGGGGCGAGCAGGGACTCCGGTGACGGGCCGCCCCCCGCGGCCCGGACCTCCGCGGCGAGCGACGCCAGCAGCGGGCCGGACCGGTCGGGACGCTCGGCCGCCATGAGGAGCGCCGTCCGGCATTCGCCCACGTCGCCGACGCACTCGAAGGGTTTGTCCTCGCCCGAGGTCCCGAGCAGGGCGCGGAACCGCCCGGCGAGCGCGGGGTCCTCGAGCGGCTCGCGCCCACCGAAGATCGCCACCAGCTGCTCGCGGGGCACGAAGGGGGCGAGGATGAGGTCGACGAAGCAGCACTTGTCGCACCGACCGCACCAGTGGTCGAGGCGCCCGGCGGGGTCGAGCACGAACGAGCGGTTGCAGCTGCGGAACGTGGCGTGGTAGCGGGGAAGCTCCGCGAACCGACGCGCGACCCACAGCTCGCTGTAGGGGCGAAGGAGCGAGAAGTACTGCACCGGGACGGCGGCGTCCTCGAGCACCCGCCGGAGACCCTTCTCGAACGCCAGGCTCTTCGAGTACTGGTGGTTGACCGGGCGCCCGCCCACGGTGCGCGTGGCGACGGACGCCGACCACTCGTTGGCCATCACCACGGCGTCGTGTCCGCCGACGACTGCCGCCAGCACGGCGATGGCCGAGAGGATGCCGGTCACGGGCACGTGCCCGTTGAGGAAGCCGAGCTCGCCCGAGCGGAGGACCCCCGGGTCGATCTCGCGCCAGGCCCGCACGACGGGCAAGCCGGTCGCCAGGGCTGCCCGCTCGATGGCCTCGAAGCGGTCGCCGGCCCGGCTGACCACGAACAACGCAGCATTCGGGTGCCGCGCGCGGACGGCTTCGGCAGTCACGATGGAGTCGATCCCACCCCCGAAGGGGACGAGCGGCCGCCCGCTGCCGCGGCGCTCGGTGCCCGACGGCGCGTCGCGGGCCGCGGGGGGGGCCGCGACGACCGGCGCGCGCCATGCTCCCCCTCCCTGGCCAGTCCCGACCTGGTCCGCGCCGGGGCGGACGGGCTCGGCGCCGCCTTCGATCCGGATGCGGCTCAGGTCGAGGCCCTGGCGGAAGGCGAATTCGGCGAGGCCGTCGACGTACACGTGCCAGAGGAGCGCTCGCTCGGCCTCCGTGACCGCCAGGTCGCCGAGGTCGACCACCGGGGGCGCGGCCGTCTTGTAGTAGGACACGCCTGCCACGAGGTACAGCAGGCGAGCGGCTGCCACGGCGGCCGGCGTACGCCACCCCTCCCCGGTCCCCTCACCCCCGACGTCGAGGGTGACCTGCTCGGTGAAGCGGTGGCCGCCCGTCGAGTAGTGGCACGCCACGTGCCGCCGGTTCGGGTCGAGATCGAAGCCGTCGTAGCGGAACCGGTCGGCGCGCGGCGGGTGGGAAGCCATGCCGTCCTTTCGGGGGAATCCCTGTGGGCGTGAAGCCGATGCCCATGCTAGGTGCCGAGCACGGTCGGCCGGGGCCCAGGCAGCGAGCCGGTCCGGGAGCGACGCACGACAGGGAGCCCCCGCGGGCACGGTCTCGCCCGCCAGTGCCGTGGGCGCCGCGCCCTTCCCCTCAGGGGGTCATCCTCGCCAGGAGGCCGAACCTCCCGCACGGGTGCCGGGCCCGGTGGCTGTAGAAGGGCCCCGTCCCACCCGTGGCGAGCGGCATGGTGTGGACGCGCCCGGCGTCCACGCCGGCTTCGACCAGGAGGTGCCGGTTGGCACGCTGCAGGTCGAGGGTCCAGCGGCCGGCAGCAGTCGGCCGCAGCACGTCGGCGAGCTGCGGCGCCGCTCGGCCGGCAAGCTCGCCACGGGAGGTGCCGAGGAGGGTGGAGCCCAGGGAGGAACGGACGGCTTCGGCCACGTCGCTCCCTACCTCGTAGGCGTCCCCGCCGATCGCGGGTCCGATCCCGGCGAGGGTCGAAGCCCGGCGCGCGCCGAGGCCCTCCATCGCGTCGAGCGCCGCCTGCACGACCTTCAGGCACGTGCCCCGCCACCCGGCGTGGACGCACGCCAGCACGCGGGCAACCGGGTCGAAGAGCACGATCGGCACGCAGTCGGCCACGAGCACGACCAAGAGCAGCCCGGGCTCCGCGGTGACGAGCGCGTCGGCCTCCCCGACCGTGCCGTCCATCTCCGCGGCTCGGCCGCGGTCACCCTTGCCGGCCACTGCCACCGTGTGCCCGTGGACCTGGGTGGCCACGACCAGGTCCTCGAGGCGCCCGCCCGCCGCCGCAGCGGCGCGGCGGCGGTTCTCGACCACGGCCGCCGGGTCGTCGCCGACGTGGAAGCTCAGGTTGAGCGACCGGTAGGGCCCGCCGGACACCCCGCCGTAGCGGGTGGTGACGACGGCCTCGACCCCACTCCCCGAGAGCGCCGTCCACTCGGCGAGGCGCACGTGGCCACGGGTGTCCATCCGGAACCCGGGTCCTGCCCCCGACACAATCCTGCCGGCCGCCGGATCGCGGCCTCGAGACGGCAAGGACGAGCAGGGAGGCATGGCAGGGATGGTCTCGATCGACGTGGGTGATGCCGGGCTCGCCCGGGCGGGTGCGGCCCGGCCAGCCTCGCGCGCCTCGCCCCGCCTTTGCCCACCGGCGTGGCGCGAGCGCCCGCATCACCTAGCATTCCCCCCGAAGAAGTGGGCGTGTCGCCGAGCGCGTTCGCCCGCCGTCCCGCCGAACCCAGCGCCCGAGCCGCTCCGATGTGCCTTCGACGCCAGGTTGGCGCGCCGCTGCGCGCCGCTGCCCTCGCCGGCTCGATGCTTGCCGCATCCATGCCCGGCCTGGCGGGCGGCCCGGCGGCCGCCTCCGGAACCGCTCCTGTGGCGTCGGCGCGGACGGGCGCTGCGATGGCGCGCCCTGTCGTCGTCGGCTCGACCGACCTGCCCGAGCAGGTGGTGGTGGCCGACGCCTACGGCGACGCACTGCGGCGGGCCGGGTTCCAGGTGCGGCTCGCAACCGGCCTCGGGGACCGCGCCGCGGTGCTGGCGGCGTTCGCTGCCGGCAGGATCGACCTCTTCCCCGACTACGTCGGCAGCCTGCTCATCTCGCTCGACGCCGGGATGACGGCCCGGGCCACCCGGGTGCGCACGGCCCTGCCGGCGCTGCGGGCAGCCCTGCGGGCCCGGGGCGCGACGGTGCTCGAGCCGGCGCCGGCCGTTGACGACAATGCGTTCGCCGTCACCCCCGCGCTCGCCCGGGCCGAGCACCTGTCGACGCTCTCCAGCCTGCGTGGCCACGCCCGGCAGCTCGTGCTGGGCGGTCCGCCAGCCTGCCCGTCGAGCCCGACGTGCCTGCCAGGGCTGGCACGCGTGTACGGGCTGCACTTCAAGGCGTTCGTGGCCCTCGACGACGGCGGCCCGGTCAGCGTCGAGGCCGTCGAGACCGGTCGGGTGCAGGTGGCCGAGCTGTTCTCCAGCCAGGGGAGCATCCAGTCCCACGGCCTCGTCGCGCTGGGCGACGACCGGCATCTCCAGCCGGCGGACCACGTGGTGCCCGTCATCCGGGCCGGCCGAGACACGCCCCCGGTGGCCAGGGTCCTCGACGGACTGTCGCGCGATCTCACCACGGACAGCTTGGCGGTGCTCAACCTGGAGGTGAGCACGGGGCTGCGCGTGCCGGAGGCTGCGGCCGCCGCGTGGGTGGCGAGGCTCGGGCGGGGGTGAGCCCGGACCTCGGGTGAGGCCTGCCCGAGATGGAGCCCCCGCGAGAGATGAGGCGGGAGCCTCGTCACCCCTGCGATCGCCGGCATCTCCCGGCCGCCACCGTCACGCTGACGAGCGGCGCGCCGGGCTGGTTGGCGACCACGAGGTGGGATGAGCCCGGTGCCGAGCGTATGGTGCCCCCGCTGACGCTCGCGCAGTAGCCCCTCGGGAAGCGGTCCCTGGCCACGAACACCACGGTGGGTGCCGTGATGGCGGCCGAAGGGACGTAGGAGAGGTGGAACGTCCCCGTGTCGACGTCGAACGTCGTCGACACGGGGGTGCCGGCCACTGCCTGGGCGTAGGTGCGCGCCAGTACCAGGGCCGTGGGCTCGAGCTGCCCGGTCGAGCTCGCGAGAGCCTCGTGGCTGCTCCCGGTGGGATCGTCGTAGTACTTCCACGACCAGTAGGCCCACCCCAGCTGCAAGAGGTCGGCGTAGCTCGTGAGCCGTGCCATGAGGTCCACGTTGCGCGTGGCGCCGAACTCGCTCATGAACCAGGCCGGGCCACCCGGCTGGGCTCGGGAGGCCATGTCCGGGCGCTCGGCCAGTCGCCGCAACATGGCGTTCAGCTGCTGGGACGCACACAGTTCGACGTTGGTCGGGTCGCCCGTGACGGGGCTGCGCTCGGAGCAGTACGAGTGGAAGTTGAGCACGAGTCGGGGGAAGTCCATCGAGCCGAGCAGGTTCGGTCGGTTGCGGATGGAGTAGATGTCCGGCTCGACGAACACGAGATGGTGCGGGTCGGCCCGCTCGATCGTCGGTACGAGCCCCACGGCAGGCACGCCGGGGGGGCAGCGCACGGGCAGGCCGGCGGCGGGAGTCTCGCCGGACCCGCCAGTCACCGGGAGCCCGCCGCCTGGCGCGCCGGCCGGTGGGCCGGCCCCCGGCACGGGCGTGCCCTCGGCGCCCAGGCGGCCGGCCCGTGCGCGCCCGGTGTAGAAGCACTCCAGCTGGGAGGCGAAGACCTCGTCGCCGCTCGTGACGACCGCTCGGCCGAAGGGCTCGTTGTAGGGGTCGTAGCCGACCACCCACGGGTTCGAGCGGAAGGTGCGGGCCACGGCCTGCCACACCCGGTCGTACTCCCCCTGCAGGTTCCCGACGACGTCGTTGGTCCAGAAGTGCTCGACGGCCACTTGCAGCGCCGGGTTGGCGTAGTTGCGCGACCAGCGGCCCGGCAGGCGCACGATGGGCAGGCCGTCTGTGCAGAGGGCCCAGTCGGGCCAGCCCTCGCCCCCGAAACCCTGGTTGACCACGTCCTGGTGCATGTCGAGGAGGGTGTAGACGTGGGAGCGGCCGAGCAGGTCGACCACCCGGGTCACGTCCGCCAGGTAGGCCCGGAGCGCCGAGGCGTCGTACATATGGGGGTTGCCGGGCCGGCCCGGGGTGCAGACCGCAGGGTCGTTGGGCCCGCCGCGACCGGGCTCCAGGCCCTGCCAGAGGATGCCCAGGCGCACGACGTCGAAGCCGAGGGCGGCGATCTGCCGGGCGTCGGCTGCGGTGAAGC